>NZ_QDFI01000012.1 GCF_003254465.1 Meridianimarinicoccus zhengii | reverse complement strand
CGGGCGGCGGGGCGGCCGCCGGTGCCCCGCCGCCGCGGCGCCGGGTCGCCGCAAGCGCCTGACCGCGGACCGAGATGCGCAATGCCCGCCCCGGCGACAGGTTCGGGACGGGCGGAGATGGATAATGACGGCCCGCCGATGGATGTGGGTCGCGACATGGAAAGGAACGCTCGCGTGACATACGAGACTTCGACACGGGGGCGCGGGCAGGCGCCTGTGGCGGACCGGCTGACATCGGCATCACCCGCGCTCCGCCTTGGCACCGCGGCGCTTGTCGTTCTTGTCTGCGGCTTCGGGTCATGGGCCGTCATGGCCGAGATCTCCGGCGCCGTGATCGCGTCGGGGCATATCGCGGTCGAAACCAGCCAGCATACGGTGCAGCATGTCGATGGCGGTACGGTGGCACAGATTTCTGTCCGCAACGGCGATGTGGTCGAGCAGGGGGACCTGCTTGCCCGGCTCGACGGTGCCGATCTCATGTCCGAGCGCACGACCGTCCGCGACCAAGTGTTCGAACTGATGGCGCGCAAGTCGCGGCTTCTGGCCGAACAGCAGGACGCGGAGACCATGCCGCCCGTGCCCGCACTCCTGCAGGCCATGGAAAGCGATGCGAAGGCCCGGCAGAGCCACGACAGCCAGCTTGCCCTGTTCGAGTCGCGAAAGGCGTCGCGCGCCCAGCAGGTGGCCACGATCCGCGAGCGTATCGCGCAACTGGACATTCAGGTCGCCGGGTTGGCCGACCAGGCGGCGGCCCTGCGCGAACAGATCGTGCTCATGGACGAGGAGATCGCGGACCAGGAACGGCTGCTTTCGGCAAGGTTGACACAAAAGAGCCGCTTTTTGTCCCTCAACCGCGCGCGGTCGGAACTGAAAGGTCGCCTCGGCGAAGTGACCTCGGCCATGGCAGAGCGGCGCGCGCAGGTCGCGGAACTGGACATGCAGATCGTCGGAATCGGCACGGAGTATCGCGAACGCGCGATTCAGGAACTGGCCGAGACCCGAACGGATCTGCGCGAAGGCATCGAACGTCTGCGACATCTCGAAAGCCGGATCGCGCGGCTGGACATCACCGCGCCCGTGTCCGGCGTGGTCCACGACATGCAGGTCACGACCGCGCAGTCGGTCCTGCGCGCGGCGGAACCGTTCCTGTCCATCGTTCCGCTCGACCAGTCGCTGGTGATCTCGGCGCGGATCGACGCGTTGCAGCGGGACAAGGTTCATCCCGGACAGCTTGCGGCCATCCGGTTCCCGGCGCTCGACCAGAACGAGACGCCCGAAATCAGCGGCATACTGACAAACATTTCCCCCGACGCGCTGGAAGACGAGCGCACCGGCGCACGGTTCTACGACATCCGGATCACGATTCCCCCCGAAGAAGCCGGGCGTTTTCCCGCGGGCAGCGCATTGTTTCCCGGCATGCCCGCCGATGCATTCATCCAGACTTCGGCACGCAGCCCGATGGCCTATCTGACCAAACCCGCGATGTACTATGTCGACAAGGCATTCCGGGAGGACTGAGCTTCTCTGGGGATGCCCTTGCCTGCCGCTTGTCGTGGCGCCGTCGGCGCAGAACGTCGCCCCGTTCAGCCTCCACCGCGTTTTGACCGCGGTTCGGGACGAGACACGGCACCGCGCCCGGTCTGCCTGCGCCGCGATGGGCAATGATATCTTGACCGCTCCGCGCTTATCCCTTTGGCTTGACCCTAGGCAATGGCGGAGGGATCGACATGCGCGGGGCGATAATGGTGGCGGCGCTGACCGCCGTGACCGGAACCATCGGCGCCGCGCAGGACGGACGCCTGACCGTGGAGCTGAACAAGTTCGAGGACGGCGCAGAGGGCGAAGGGTGCCGGGCGTTCTTCCTTTTCCGCAATGACACCGGCGCCGCCTTCGAAGGGTTCGAAATGTCGCTGGCGATCCTTGATCCGCAGGGCGTGATCGACCGATTGCTGACCATCGACGCCGCACCCCTGCCTGCCGATCGCACCACGCTGAAACTGTTCGAAATACCGCAGACCGCCTGCGCCGACATATCCGAGGTGCTGCTGCATGACGTATCGAGCTGCAAACCGCAGAATGCCACCGAAGCCGACTGTTTCGCGCTCATGGACCTTGCCAGCCGGACCCCCGCGCCGCTGGTGAAATAGGTCATGGCCGGTCTGCTGGACATGCTCCTGGCCGGCGGGCCGGTGGTGATGATCCTCGTGGTGCTGTCGCTCGTGTCGCTGACGGTGATCGCGGCGAAGGTGCTGCAATTGTCCGGCGCGCTCTCGGGTGAGGCCACGCGCGCGCAGGCGCTGGCGTCATGGGCGGAGGGCGACCGCGAAGCGGCGATGGCCTCCTTGGCGCCGGGCCGCACCGCGGTGGACCGGCTCCTGCACCAGGCCATGACCGGACTGCGCGCGGGCTTGCCGCGGGCACGGCTGGATGACGATCTCGAATGGCGGGGCAATGCCGAGATCTCCACTCTGAACCGCAACATCCGGTTCCTGGAACTGGTCGCCATGGTCAGCCCGCTCATGGGGTTGCTGGGCACGGTGCTGGGCATGATCCAGTCGTTCCGGGAACTGGCTCTGGCGGAAGGGGCCGCAAACGCGTCACTGCTGGCGGCGGGCATCTGGCAGGCGCTCCTGACCACCGCGGTCGGGCTGATCGTGGCGATCCCGGCGGCCATCGCCGCGACGCTGCTCGCCGCGCGGGTGGACGCGGTGGCGCAGCGTATCGAAGCCTCCGTCGGACGGCTCTTCGCGATCGAGGATCGGCTGGACTGACGCGCCGGACAGGAAGGGACCGCGCAGCATGCAGATCACGCGCAGACAGCGACAGGGGGCGGTGATCTCGCTGGTGGCGATGGTCGACGTTCTGATGATCATGCTGGTGTTCTTCATGGTCACGTCCACTTTTCTCGATCTCGACATGATCCCCATGGCCGAGCGCGCGCCGGACGCCCCAGCGCCGGATGTCGTGCAAGGGGCCGCCGTGGCGGCGCCCGGCAGCCCGGTCATGGTGCGCCTTGGCGCGGACGGGCGCAGTTACCTGCGCGGGCGCGCGCTGGATGCGGACGCGCTGACCGCGGCCTTGCGCGCGCCGGACCTGCGCGGTGCCGAGGTGCTTGTCCTGCCATCGGGGCAGGCCGATGTGCAGGCGCTGGTGCGTGTGATTGACGCGATCACGCGGGCCGGGCCGTCAGCGATGCGCATCCTCCGGGTGGAGGTGCGGCCATGAGGCTGGTCCGGCGTCCGCGGCGCGCCGCGCCTGAAACCATCGTCGCGCTGATCGACGTGGTGTTCTTCCTGCTCGTATTCTTCCTGCTGATCGGCCGCATGGATGCCACCGCCCCGTTCGAGGTGCTGCCACCCCTTTCGGACGGCGGAACCGATCTTCCCGGCGGCGGGGCGACCGTGGCTGTGGCTGCCGACGGCACGCTTGCACTCGACGGTGCCGCCATGCCCGAGGCTGCCGTGCTCGACGCGTTGCGGACGCGGCTGCGCGATGCGCCGGACCTGCGGGTGCGGGTCAACGCCCATGGCGCAGCCCCGCTGCACCGTTTCCTGCCGCTGGCCGCGGAGATCGAGGCGTTGGGCGCGCGCGAGGTCGTGCTCGTGGTCACGCCCGGGGTCCCGTGATGCGGCGGCGCGCGCGTCTCTGGCCCGTGGCGGTCCTTGTGTCGGTGCTGGCGCATGGGGTGCTGGTGGGCGTGCTGGCGCTGGCCGTGGACCCGGCGCCGACCGCCCCGCAGGAGACCCCGCGCACGCGGCTCGCGATATCCACGCAGGCGGTGGAAAGCCAAACGGCGCCGCCCGCGACCCCCAAGTCCGAACGCCCGGACGCGCCGTCGCCGGAAGGCACGCGGATGGACGGCGCGGCGGTGCCCGTGTCCCGTGCCCGTCCGGCCGAACTCGATACGTCCGGTGCCACGGCACTCGCTCCGGCGGGGGTCACGCTGACGCCGCGGGCAGAGCCGGGGCAGGCGGTCACGGAACTGGGCGCGCTGGCGGGTGAAGTCCTTGCCCCCGTTGAACAGGGGGCTTCCGTCGGTGCCGCGGTGGCGCCCGCAGACCTTGTGCCCGACCGGGCGGCGCCCGCGAGTCCGGTCGGGCAGCCGTTGGTGCCCGCCGAAGCACCTGCGGCGGTGAGGGCGCGTCCGGCTGATCCGTCCCCCGTGCAGGCACAGACCGTTGCCGAAGGTTCGACGCAGGCCGCCACCGTGTCGCCGGGTGGTGTGTCCGCCCCGGTGGCGTCCGCGCAAGGGGCCCGGCTGGGTGCGGCGGTCGCTGAGGGCAGCCGGGTCGACGCCGCACCCGCGCCAGGCCGGATTGCCATATCTGTCTCGGTCCGGGACGATGTGCCGGTCGCGGCGGACACGCCCCGGCCCATGCGGATCGCTGTCGTTGAGAGTGCGGCGGGGACGGAGGCACAGCCGTTGCGGATCGCGGCGGGCGCGGCGGCACCTTTGGTGGCGGCCTCCGACTCAGGCTTGGTCCTCGCGTTGGCCGGGCTTTCGCGTCCTGCCCCGGTCGCCGCGCGCCCGCCCGAAGCGGTTCCCGTGCCCATGGACGCGGCGCTGGCAGCGGAGGCGGCGCGCCCGGCACCCGGCGATGGACAGCCGCTGGATGCGCGCGATCCGGGCGGGGACGCCATGGTCCCGCGTGTCCTCGGCAGCCTTGCCGCCCCGGCCGCGCAATCCGCACCCGAAACGGAGCGCGTGACCGCTGCGCTGGCCTGGAGCGGTGACGGAGGCGAGGGGGCGATGGACCCGGTTTCGCTGGCCGCCATCCAGTCCTTCCTGCGCCCGAGCGATGGCGGGCAGGGCGAAAGCACGGTGCGCGACGGCATTTCCGGCATTCTGGAATCGGTTCCCTGCGCCCGGTTGCAGACGGCCTTCGCCCCCGAAACCGGCCAGCTCGAACTGCGCGGTCACATTCCGGAAGAGGGCCTGCGCGCCCCGGTGCTGGCCGCGCTGCGTGCGCAGGTCGGCGCATCGATCCCGCTGGCCGACAACATGCTGGTGCTGCCGCGTCCGACCTGCGGGGCTCTGTCCGGGATCGCGTCGGTCGGGCTGGCGCAATCGCGCGAACAGACCCGTGATCCGCGCATCGTCGGACCGACCGCCCATGCCCGGGTCTACAGCTTCATCGATGGCGACCGGCTGTTCTTCGATCTGACGGGGCCGGATTACCCGGCGTATTTCTACATCGACTATTTCGATGCAGAGGGGATGGTCCTGCATCTGCAACCGAACGAGATCGTGCCGCTGGCCCGGATCGACGCCAAGGAAAAACTCGTGGTTGGTCAGGGCGCGGCGGGGCAGCCGGCGCTGGACATCCGGGTAGGCCCGCCGTTCGGGCAGGAGATCATGGTCGCCTTCGCGGCATCCGTGCCGCTATACGATGGCTTGCGCCCGGTGCGCGAACCTGCGGGCCCCTATCTCGATTTCCTGCGCGCGCGGGTCGCGCAGGCGCGCGCGGCGCATCCGGATTTCAAGGGCGAATGGGTGTATTTCTTCGTCTCCACGCGGGCGCGCTAGGCGGGCGCGCCTCGCCCGGACTGCCGGTCAGCTACGACGCGCTGACTGTCCGGTCGAGCGTACAGCGCCGGCTTGTCTCGGCAGCGGTGCGGGTGTCAGGCCCGGCGCCTACTGGCAGCCGCCTTCGGCCCAGTAGCGAAGATTGTGCTTGAGCCCGCCGCCCAGCGGATGCGACTTGGCCAGCGCGGGCGCGTTCTGGCCAAGGTAGGTCTTGGCCTGTGTGCACAGCGCATCAGGCGTCCACTGGTGGCACGAGGCACAGGTCGCATCCTTCCACAGCGATTCGGGCAATCCTTCGATGGGAGGAAAGGTCGGGCTGCCCTCGATCAACGTGGCGATGCTTTCGCCCGCGATGCCGGGCCCGCCGGTTTCGAGCGGGCCGTCGAACGTCACGAGACCGGTCGGTGCGACGAGACCAGGCGGCGCGTCAGCCGCGTCGGGTGCGATCTGGAGCGCGCGGTCCCCGTTCGGCAGCGCGGCGATGACGGTGTCGCCAGCGTCCTCCGCCGCCTTCTCCCGCAACAGCGCAAGTTCGAATGCCGCCAGTTCGGCATAGGTCCCGGCGGGAAAGGCATCGAGATAGGCCTGGTAATCGGCCGCGGCCCCGGAGGTGCGCGCGGTTTCGATCAGCTCGCGCTCCGCGTCTTGCGGGGCGGTCGGCGGGGGCGTGGCCGACGGGCTGACCGATTGCGGCTGCGCGGGGGCAGGTGCCGGTGGCGCCGCGGCCTCGGCCGACGGAGCGGGCGGTGAAAGCTCGGCGACCATCAGCGCGTTGATCATCTCGCGCGCGGCGCCGGCGAACGGGCTATCGGGAAACGCCCGCAGGAACAGAAGGATCTGCAGCGGATCGCCCGTGTCGCGCACCGCATCCCAGGCGAGTTCCGCATCGGATTTCGGCGGCGGCGCCGGTTCGTCGGGCACGAAGGCGAACGCGTTGGTGAGCGAGGATGCGTCCCATGGCACCTGCCGCCCGCCCGTTTCTTCCAGCACATCCACGCGGACCTGCTTGAACAACTGCTCGATCGGCAGGCCGGGGCGCGGGATATGCGTGAGCAGCGCCTTGGTGAAGGGGCTGTTCCCGTCGAGCCCGTCAAGCGCGACAGATCCCGGCGCCGTCGAATAGGCAAGATAGGTCCCGGTGGGCGCCTTCATTTCCGCTAGCCCGTTGTCGTTCATGTCTGGCACCGCGTCGAACGGATTGTCGCGGCAGGCGTCGAGGATGACGATATTGGTGGTGTTGCGCGCGGACTGCATCTGGCGCAGCACGGCCTCGGCCGGGACCCCCACGAGGCTGAGGTCCGCAGCATTCTTCAGCGCCGCGTCCACGGGTACAAGGAAGTTGGTCCCGAAGGACTGCACACCGTGTCCGGCATAGTAGAACAGGCCCGTGGCATCGCGCCCGGCATCGCGCAGGTCCCGGCCGAACTGGGCGATGGCGGTGTTCAGCGCTCGCTGATCCGCATCCAGCAGCAGCGTGACGTCGAAACCGGTTTCGCGCAGCGTCGCAGCCATGTCGCGCGCGTCGGTGGCGGGATTGTCCAGTTGCGTGACACCCTGGTAGGCGCTGTTGCCCACGATCAGGGCGATGCGCTGTGCCGCATCCTGCGCGGCCGCTGCGGCGGCGGTCAGACCGGCGAACAGCACCGCGAGGGCCGGAAGAATTCGCATGCGCAGATCAGCCATCGGCCACCGCGAATTCGATCCGGCGGTTGCGTTGCTTGTTGCGCGGGGAGTCGTTGGGCACGAGCGGGCGGCTTTCCCCGTATCCGACGCTTGTGATCCGCCCTTCGCCCACGCCGTGCGACACAAGGTAATCGACTACAGACGCGGCACGCTGCTGCGACAGCCACCGGTTCGTCGCCTCAGGTCCGTCGGAATCGGTGTGGCCGGCCACGACGATGCGCAGGCCCGGGCAGCGCGCCACGATATCGGCGATACTGTCGAGCAGGAACGCGCTTTGTGGATCGAGTGCTGCACTTCCGGAGGCGAAATTGATGTTGTCGGTGCGGGACAGGATCTCGAACCGGCCCTTGCAGGCCTCGAGGTCGAAATTCCCTTCGGGTTCCAGCGCCGTGCGCACCGGGGCCGGGGCGGCGGGCGCTGCCGCGGCGACGGCCTGCGGGGCGCCCGCGTTGCGTGCGAAGACGAAATCGAAGGTCACGGATGCGGAGGGCACGATATCGACCTTTGCGGCCTCTTCGAGCTTCGTCACGCCGTCGTCGAGATTGAAGAGTGCTGTGGCGACGGGGACCGGTCCGCTCGATGCGACCGAAACCAGATCGCCGGTGATCAGTGTGACCGCGACATCAGCTGTCAGCTCCTGCGCGACGCCGTGCAGGGCCAGCGTGAAGGTCAGCGGTACAGTCTTGCGCCGGAGCTGTGCCAGGTCCGCGACCAGCGCCGGGTCGATGCGCGCGGTCACCACCGCTTCGGGAAACTGGAAGGTTTCGAACAGCAGGAAGCGCATGCGTACGTTGCGCAGGTCGATCTTGGTGTCCACGGAATCCAGCGCGATCGTGACGGTTGCCGTCCCGTCCTCAGCGATTTCGCCGGTATAGGTGGCGAAAGTACTTGATTCCACCACGCTGTTGTTCTTGACGGACTGGAACTGCAACGAGGATGCGTCCGGCTGCAAGGTCCAGCCACCGGCGAAGGGGTCTTGCGCCGCCGCGCCACCTGCGCCGATGCCTGTCGCGACAAGTGCGACGAGGCCGGCGCGTGCGAGTGCCCGAAGGCCGACGAAAAGGCCGCTGCTGCTCACGATGACTCCCGTTCAATGCGCTCTGTACATGCTGACACTAGCACTGCACCGTTTTCAAGGGAACGGTCATGCGTGAAGCCATTCCTTGCGACAGGACAGCAAAGAAATTGCGATCCGGTGAACCTCGGTTACAGTTCGGCAGGATCGGGGGTGCCACATGCAGGCGGACACGCAGATCGACGCGCTGGAACAGGAACTTGCGCGGCTGGAAGGCGCCATCGCGCGGGAATGTGCCGAGATCGCGTCGGTGCTGGCCCGGCCTTTGCCGACCGACAGTGCGCGGATCACGGCGGGCCAGCGCCGGATCACTGGCCTCGCGCGCGAGGTCATGGCAATGCTGCCGCGCTTCGACCGGGTCGAGGGCGAACTTGCGTCCGAGGCGCGCGCGCGGGCTGCGGCGCAGGGCGGGGCGGCCTTGCTGCCGCAGCGCTGGTACGCCCTGCGCGCACGGACCCACCGGCTGCGCGGCGATATGAACCGGTGGCACGAAGTCGGCGCGCTTCTTGCGCAGCAGGCACCGCCGTCGGCCAGCCCGCTTTATGTCATGCGCGACGCGCTGCCCGAAGCGCTGATCACCCAGGCCGAGGTTGGCGACGCGCTTCTGAACAGCCTGCACCGGCTGATCAATCCCGAAGAGCAGGCGCAGGCCGCCCACGCCCATGGCTGTCACGCGGATATCGGGCTGGCGCAAAGTACGTTCCTGGAACACGCGCACGCGGCCTACCGGCTGTACCTTGCGCAGCGGCGGCGGGCGCCCGCGCGGTTTCTCGATGTCGGCTGCGGGGCAGGGCTGAAGGTCGCCACCGCGATCGAGTTCTTTCCGCGCGCCGACGGGCTGGAATACGACCCCGGCTATGCCCGGACGGCGCAATCGCTGTTCGCGGCCATGGGCCTTGCGCAGTGCCGGGTCATCGAAGGCGACGCGATGGCGTTCGACGGCTACGACGATTACGACGTTGTGTATTTCTACCGTCCGATGCGCGACATGGACGCGATGAAGGCGCTGGAGGCGCGCATCGCGGCGGGGGTGCGGCCCGGTACGATCCTGATTGCGGCCTATGGCGGCTTTGCGGCCCGGCACGCGGATCTCGGCTGTGCGCATGTTGCCGGAAACCTGTTCGTCGCGCATGCAAGCACCGAGGAAGCCGCCCAGTTGCGGTGCGACGCGGAGTATATCGGCCCCTTCGTGCGCCGCCGCGAGACCGCATTGACATCGGTGTGGGAACCGATCCTCGCGGCGTCCCATGCCAATGGCTATGGCTTGCGGCGGGCGACCCCGATCAGGGTGTGATCCGCCGAACGGGCGCAGGGGCTTTGATCCGGCCCGGCATGGGCCGTCGGTGCGTTGCGGGCACCTTTGTCAGAACTGGTAGCCGAAATTGATCTGGCCGCCCTGGTAGCCCTCGTTGCCGACCGTGTAGGTGAACCCGATGCGGATCGCGTCCCAGGTCAGCCCGTTCCGCGACGCCTCGGTGCCGAAGGACACGGCGAAATCGGTGTAGTTATCGATATAAACCGCGTCGCCGAAGATCTGCGTGTTCACCACCGATGCTTGCCAGGTCGTTTCGGTGCCGAAGAGGTCATAGCCCAGCGGGCCGGTCACGCCGACACCGTTGCGTGTGACGGTGTTCTGGAGGTCATAGTCGATCTCGAAATCGTCCACCCTCTGGGTGGCGCCGCTGGTGGTGATATAGGACAGCATGTTGCCGATATTCACCTCGGTCGATCCAACGTCGAAACGGAAGGACGACGACAGGCTGCCGGAATAAAGTGCTGCAAGCGAGCCGAGATCGATCGATCCGGTCGCGCCGGCGCGCACCATCGGGGTCAATGTCCAGCGCGTGGTGATCGGCACGCGCATCCCGAGACCGAGCGAGGCCGCCGCCGATTCCGATCCGTTGGTGCGCGAATAGGTCAGCGGCACGTCGATGATGATCGCATAGCGCGGATCGTCAAGCGGGCGCACGAAGCTCAGCGGCAGGTTCACGGTATCGATGTCGTTGCCATCGACGGAGAACCGCCCGAAGCGCGCGCCAAGGCCATAGACGTTGCGCCGCCCTTCGCCATCGCCGCCGGCCGCACTTGTGCCGCGCGAGCCGTTGCCCGCGCCAAGCCCGGTGCCCACCCCGAAATCCGACGCGATCATGGTGCCCTGCAACGAGGCAGGGTTGCCCGCCACGGGGTCGGCGCCTGTGTTCTCGACGAAATAGTTGAGGATTCTTCCCAGGAGTCCCTCCTGGTTGGTTTTCAGGAAATCCTCGAGATCCTCGCCGTTGCCGTCGCGCGTGGCCTGTGCCCCGAACGTGCGGCTGAACCCGAGTTCCGGGATCGAGTAGACGAGTTCGGGTCCGGACGTGGGAAACACGACGGACATCGGCAGGCCGCGGAAATTCAGGTTGCCCGTGGCGATCGACGTGTCGGTATAGGCCGGGTTCAGGGTGACAAAGCCGGACGAGGACAGGCCGAGATCGACGAAGTCTTCGATCGTGTCCGCCGAATTCGTGGTGGTCACGCCTTCGCTGATCACCGTGAGGGAAAAGTTGTCCGCCGCAAAGGCGGCCACCGGCGCGAACAGTGCCGCGGACAGGAGGCCCGCGCCGATGAGCCGCGCCGTGAGAGTCCTGTTTCCAGTGCTTGCTGGTCGGTTGGTCATGGCACGTCAATCCCCGTGTCAGCTATCGTGGGCGCTCAAGTCTTTGCGTCGTTCTGTCTTTCCCGACTGTGCGCAAGCGCACTTTGGCATGGAAACATGGTTAACCAAGGGTCAGATATTTGCGAGAAGATTTGCAAGCTCGCGCGCATCCGCCACCGCCCTGCGATAGTTTTGCAATAGTTCGTCATCCGTCCGGCCGCCCGGCGCGGCGGTGAGCGTCGCGTTCACGCGGGCATCAAGGTCTGCGGGGATCGGCGTGCCCGCCGCTGCGGCCTGCGCGCGGCGTTCGATGATGCGGCGCTGCTGCGCTGCCAGTTCGCCTTCCAGCGCTGCCAGTTCCGCCGTCAGGGCGGCTTGACGCGCCTGCTCCGTCTCTACGGCGGCGGTGCGTTCCGCGATGCGCGCGTCATAGGTGCCGCTCGACAGGCCGGACACACCGGACAGAAACCCCCCGTCCGCCGGGTCGTCGGAGGTCGCGCAGGCCGCGAGCAGCAATGCGCCGCAGCCGGTCAGGCTCAGGGTCTGTCGGGCGATGGCCGGTCCTCCTCCAGGAAATCGGTGAGCCACGCGTAGGATCCGCTGGGCGCGCGGGACATGATGTCGAGCTGGCGCAGGAAAGTGCGCGCGTCCTCCAGCACGCGGCTGGGCATTTCCGTGCCGCCGCGGGTGGCACCGTGGCGCGGCACGAGATCGATGGAAATCTCGGGCATGAAATTCGCCTCGGTGGTGTTGATCAGGTCGTGGTAATAGCTGCGCGATGCGTCCAGCCGCGCCGCGACCGCATCGCGCTGCGCGACCATCGCCGCTACATTCGCCGCGATCTCGTCGATCACGGGCCGGGCCGCCGGATCGTCGCCAAAGCCCGCGCGAGCGCGGGCCAGATCGTCCTGCGCCAGTTCGAGATTCCGTTCCAGCGCGATGAAGGCGCGCAGATCCTGCCGCAGCACACCAGCGGTGTAGGTGCCCAGGAACACCGCCATCTGCGCGCCGTCCTCGATCAGGCGCTCCACGGTGCCGGTGCCGGGGCGCTGCGCGGCCCGCCAGTCGGCGAATGCCTGCGCGAGATAGGGGCCGAGGTCCTGCGGGCCGACGTCCCGCGTGGCGGAGGCATAGCCCAGAAGCTCCAGCGACGCCGCGACGGCGCCGGTATTGTCGAGCGCCGCGAACATTTCGGGCGCGGGGGCGTCGCCCTCGGCGGTCAGCGCCTCGATCCGGGTGCGCGCCACCTGCGCAAACAGCCCGTCGGGATAGCGGTCGAGATAGGCGGCATAGGCCGCGGCGCTGCCAGCCTCGTCGGCGGCTTCCCAGTCCCGGACCTCGGCATCCACGGTGTCGGGGCGGCTTCCGGGGACGAGGTAGAATTCGCCCAGCACCGATTCCTCCACCCACGGGATCTGCAAGCCGCGGGTTTCACGTACGACCTCCTGCCGCACGCGGCCGAACATGATGCGCACGTCGATGCCGGGGGTGGCGATATTGTCCAGCAGCGCTTCGGTGAACGTGCTGTTGGTGCCCGACCCGTCCAGCGCCACGTTGCCGGGGTCGGTGGAATAGGCGATCAGGGTTCCCGCCGTGCCGCGCGACTGTGCCAGACCTTCGGGCGCGATGCCGGTTTCCACCAGCGGGTTGTTGCGGCAGGCATCGAGGATGATGACCGACAGGTCCGCATCCGCCCGGTCGACAGCTTCGCGGATCTCGCTCAGCGTGATGCTGGACGCGGCCACCGCATCGGCCGCAAGCGCGGGCAGTTCGACGCCGATCAGGTAGTTCTCGGAAGAGACCTGCACCCCGTGCCCGGCATAGAACACCATCGCAATCTCGGCATCCCGCGCGTTGCGGGCGAATTGATCGAGCGATGCCAGCATCTCGGGTCGGGTCGAATCGCGTGCGGTGATCACGTCGAACCCGACCTCGCCCAGCCGCGCCGACAGCGCGTCCACGTCGTTGATCGGGTTGGCCAGGGACAGTTCGGGCCGGTCGTAGCCTGCATTGCCGATCAGCAGGGCCACGCGCCCGGCTGCCCCGGCGGGTGTGGCGATCCCGGCGCACAGCAACAGGATGATCGCGATTGCACGCATGACGTGTCTGCCTCCGGCAACATGGCCCGACGGTAACGCGACGGACCGCGCCTGTGGACACAGTCTTGCATCTTGTCTAGCGTTCTGGCCAGAGCGTTTCGCGCCTGCCCTGCGCCATCTGGAGGACAAGACCATCGCCCGATCCGGTTCCCCCCGGCTGGTCGCTGCAGTTCTGGCCTGCCTTGCCGTGACCGCCTGCGGCGAGGTCGTCACCTACACCCCGGAAACTCCCGCAGAGCGCGAGCTGCGCGAAAGCCGCGAACGGCTGCAGCGCACCGTGGGCGAGGGGGGGCTGGCGGGGGCCGGGCTGGGCGCGCTGATCGGGGGTGCCGCGGGCGGCGTGCAGGGCGCGTTCGCCGGGGCCGAGGTCGGGCGTTTCGGCGGGGCGGCGGCGGGCGGCTACGTGCGCCAGCTACAGGAACAATACGCCACGCAGGAACAGGTGCTGGACGCCGTCACGGCGGACCTGCGCCGCACCAATGACCGCATGGAAGACAGCATCCGCGCGATGCGGGCCGCGCTGGCCGAACGGCAGGCCGCCGCCGCCACGCAGGATGCCGGGCTGACGGAACGGCTTCGGGCCGAGGTGGACGACACCGTCGCAGTGGCGCGCCAGCAGGAGGCGTTCTTTGCCAGCACCCGGTCGCTTCTGATCAGCGACGGGCTCAGCACGCAGGGCAGCATCGACCCCGAACTCGCCCGCCTGCGCGACCGTGTGGCGAACATGCAGTCCATCTCGGATACGTTGGCCGGGATCTGACAGGCGGCGGCGCGGTCAGATTTTCCCCTCCGCGCGCCACTCCTCCAGAAGCCCGCGGCTGACCTCGAAATGCATCGAATCCTCGCGGCTGAACCCGGCGCCCCAGATCCAGCCTGCCTCGCGGAAGAAATCGGCAAGGATGGTCAGGCCGAGCTGCGTCTTGCCATCGCCGAGCGTATCGAGCTGTCCGTCGATGTTCAGGTCCACGGCCAGCCCGAAGGAGTGGCTGGACACACGCCCCACGCTGCCGCGGATCTGGCGCACGCACAGCGACCCGGCGGTGTTGATCCGGTCGTAAAGGTCCTGGTCCGCCTTGCGGATGTTCTCCAGCACCTCGCCAAGACTGTCGAGCGCGGGGCGCAGCATGCGCACCCGCACCGGCCCGACCTGTTCGACTTCCAGCATGGATTTCAGCGTCGGGTTCGTCATTTCCTCGCAACTGTCGCTCAGGTTCTCGCGCGGGCTGCCGAGGAAGGATTTCAGGAAATCCGGCGTGGCATGTTCCAGCCCGGCGTTGACGTCGCGCCGTTGCGCGATCAGCACCACCTGAGCATAGGTATCCCGGATGGCGTTCGGGCCGAAATTGATCGCGGGATTATCGCCGGGCGTTGCGGATTGCGGCACCGGGCGCGTCGCAAGGCTCCGCAGTTCGGTCCGCAGCGATTCCACCTCGCGCCGTAATGCGTCGATCTGCCCGCGCAGGGACTCGATCTCGATCCGCGCGGCGCTGTCCACCGCCGCGCCGCCGCCTTGCTGCGCCGTCCCGCCTTCGCCCGGCGGCATGGACTGGACCAGGAACCAGATCAACCCGGCCCCGATCAGGGCGATGGCCGCAGCGATTAGTCCGATGGCGATGCGCAAGCCCTGCTCTCCGGTATCGACGTCACGATGAAACGGTGCGTTGATCCCCCCGGCGAGTCAATCGCCACGCCGGTGTCGTATCGCACGGAACGGCGCAAGGATGTTGTTATGGTTTGGGTGATCTAGTAGGTTTCGGGCATTCGGGCCGGAAAGGTATGGAACGATGATGATGCGCTATTCTCTTCTTCTGGCTTGCTTCGTTGCGATGGCGCCCGCCGCGCATGCGCAGTCGGACGGCGCCGCGATGACAGAGGAGCAGATCCTCGAACGGTTCAACAAGCAGAAGACCCGCGGGCTTTCGATCGCGCCGGTGTCCGACGGCGCGGAGGCCGCGGCCGCGCCGCAGGCTTCCGACACGACCACCGTTGCCCGGCAAGACGAAGCCCCGGTGGGCTTCCAGACCTTGCCGCCGGAAGAACAGGTCAACATCAACATCGCCTTCGATTTCGACAGTGCCGCGCTGCGCGAGGACCAGAAACCGAAGCTGGCCACGTTGTGCAGCGTGATGAACAAGATCGACGTGGAGGTGTTCCGCATCCTCGGGCACACCGACAGCGCCGGATCGGAAGAATACAACCAGCGTCTGTCGAAATTGCGCGCAGAGGAAGTGAAGCGGTTCCTCGTGTCCGATTGCGGCATCGCCCCGACCCGGCTGGAAGCCGTGGGCGTGGGCGAAAGTGCCCCGATCCTGCCGGAGGATCCGCGCGCGGATGAAAACCGACGGGTCGAATTCCAGGTCCTGGGCTGACGTGGTGCGCCCCGCGCGCACGGATCGCCCGTCTTGTGCGGCGGGGCGGACATGAACGGCGCGACATTCAAGGTCGGTGACCTTCTGAACAACACCTACCGGATCGAGGCGGTGCTGGGCCGCGGCGGCACGTCGGAGGTGTATCAGGCGCGCAGCGAGATTTCGGGCAACCGGGTCGCGCTGAAGGTGCTGCGGGCGGAGTTTTCACGCGACGAGGGTTTCCTGAACCTGATGACCCGCGAGGAGGACATCCGCGAGATCCGGCACGACGCGATCGTCCGTTACTACCACAACCAGCGCAACGACAATGGCGACGTGTTCCTCGTGATGGATTACGTCGACGGTCCGGGGCTGGACAAGAAGCTGAAATCGGGCGGCATGCCCGCGTCCGAACTGATGGTCGTGGCCGAGCGCGTGGCCGAGGGGCTGGCCGCCGCCCACGCCAAGAACATCGTCCATCGGGATCTGTCGCCGGACAACATCATCCTGCGCAACGGCAGCCCGTCCGAGGCGGTGATCATCGATTTCGGGATCGCCAAGGATACCAATCCGGGCGCGGAAACCATCGTCGGCAACGAATTCGCCGGGAAATACGCCTATGCCGCGCCCGAGCAACTGAACGGGCGCAGCGACGTGCGGTCCGATATCTATGCCCTGGGCGCGCTGCTTCTGGCCACCTTCCGGGGCAAGGCCCCGCAGATCGGCAACAACCCGATGGAAGTGATCGAGAAGAAGGGGCTGCCGCTGGACACGGAGGGCGTGCCGGAGCCGCTCAGGACGCTGATCGACCGGATGACGGTTCCCGATCCAGAGACCCGGCTTCAGGACATCGGCGCGGTTCTGGCGCTGATCCGGGGCGGCCCTGCCGCGGATGCGGCCGTTCCGGATATCGACGAGGCGACGGTCATCGCGCCGCGCCCCGCGCCGGGGCGGACCGGCAGCGCGGGCAAGGCAACTGGCCCGGCGCACACGCCGGAACGCAGGGGCCGGGGCGGGCTGGTGGCCGGGCTCGGTGGCCTGGTCGTGGCCGCGGCGCTGGGTGGTGCGTGGTTCGCCGGGGTGTTCGACCCGCTTCTCGGCCCGGCGCTGCCCGTGGCCGATCCCTTCACACTGACGCTGGAACAACCGCCGGAGGGCCCCGCCCGCGCCGAAGGCTACGCGCCTTCCGAGGATGCCGCCGCGGCACTGACCCGGCAGATCACGGCGCTTGGCGGCACGGCGGACCTGACCCCGGCCCGCGGCGAGATCGTGGCGGATTGGGCTGCTGCCGTGGGCACGTATGTCGATATCGTTGCGCCGCTGGGCGAATGGCGGATCGCGCTCAGCGACAACGATGTGCGCATCGAGGGCCTGACCCGCGACCGCGATCTTCTGGCCGAGACCGAGCAGGCGTTGGCGGAAGCCGCCGCAGCTGCGGGGATGACGCTGGAATCCTGGATAGAACTCGGCCCGCGCATCCTGCTGCCCTCGTCGCTGGACCCTGTCCTGACCGCCTATGCCGATTGCGGCGCAGTGCGGCTGGTCGATCCGCCAGCTCAGGGCTACACCAATGCCGACACGGTGCGCGTAACCGGGCGGTTTGCCGCGGAAGCGACGCGCGACGGGCTGACCCGTGCGATCGAAAGGATGGCAGGGATGCGCCCTGTCGAGGTTCAGGCCGAGATCCGCAACGAGACCCTGTGCCTGTTCGACACCGTGCTGCCCAACGCGCCGCCGGCGGGTTTCGGGATCACTTTCAGTCTCGGCGACACGGGCGAGGATCGTCCGGATGGCGATTTCGTCGTCGGGCAGAACCCGGTGATCGACCTCGTGATCCCGGACGACGTGACCGGGGGATTCCTGTACGTGTCCGCGCTGGACGTGTCGGGCAAGGTGTTCCACCTGCTGCCAAACGTGAACCGGCCCGAAAACGGCGTGGCGGCGCTGCGCGACGGGCGCGAGGGGCCGGTGATCGTGCGCCTGGCGCATACCTTGGCGGAGGCGGCGGAGTCGGGCGGCAAGAAGCTGGCCTTCGTGGTGGACGAAACCGCGTTGGGCAAGACCCAGATCGTGGTGATCCATGCGGAGGAGGAATTCATCGACGGGATGCGCCCGACCACGGAATCCGCGCAGGGCTATGCCGATGCGCTGGCCCGGCAGACCGGGGTCATCGACACGCTGGACACGCGCATCCTGACGACCCGCCTGCCGTGATCGACCGCGCCCCGCGAAAGCGGTTTGCGCCGCCGCTTGCCGCGTGCCGTGATGACCCGCTGTGGCGTGATCCGCGACAACGGATCGCCGCGACAGGCCCTACGGCACATCCACCACGATGATCGAAACGTTGTCCTTGCCGCCGCCATCGAGCGCGATCTGAAGCAGCCGGTCGGTCACGGTTTCGATGGGCGTATCCTGAAGCGCCGCGCGGAGGGTTTCGAACCCGGCATGCTTGTTCAGCCCGTCCGAACACAACAGGAACCGGTCGCCCGGCCGCGTCTCGCCGCGGATCTTTTCCAGCCCCGGCGCATCGCCCACACCCACTGCCTGCGTGATCGCATTGGACTGCGGATGGAATTCCGCCTCGTCCCACGTCATCTGGCCGGACTTGACGAATTCGGCCACGACCGAATGGTCCGTTGTCAGCATCTTGATCGCGCCGTCGCGCAGCAGGTACAGGCGGCTGTCACCGGCCCAGAAGGCGACGAAATGCCCGTCCGCCAGCATCAGCGCGACCACCGCGGCGCCGATCGTGACCCCGCCATGGCGTGCGGCTTCTTCAAGGATCGTGGCATGCGCGCCGTTGATCGCGTCGCGCAGCCCGCGCATCCTGTCCGCCGGGCCGAGATCGGCGGACAGCCCCGCGACGGCCTCCACCACGGTCTGGCTGGCGAAATCCCCCGCGGCGTGACCGCCCATGCCGTCGGCCACAACCCAGACCCCAAGATCGGGCAGGGCGAGAATGGCGTCCTCGTTGATCTTGCGCACGCGCCCGACATGGGTCACCGCGTTGTACCTGATCCCGTTCATGTCGGCGTTCCTTCGCTTCGCGTCGTTTCGCGCCAGATATCGGCCTCCAGGTCGAACAACGCGCGCAGGCGCCGCCGGCCCGGCAGTCCCTCGGCCAGCATCAGCCGGGTGTCGCCGTCCAGAACTGCGCTCCAGACCGACGGGCTGCGGAACCCGCCCGGTGCCGCCAGCGCGGCGGCGGCATGGCCGGGGTCGGTGCCGTCGGACAGGCGCACCGCCATGATGCCGGGCCCCTGTGCGCAATGCGGCGTGCGCGGCAACGGCGGTGGACGGATCGCGCGGACACGCTCGATCAGCCGCTCGCGGGTCATCGCGTCACCGAGCGCATCCAGCGCGGCCAGTTCCAGCGCCTCGAAGGTGGGCGCGGCCGACAGATGCGCAAGGATCGCGGACCGTCCGGCGGGCAGCGCCATTGCCAGTGTCAGCGGAAACTGCCGTCCGACCCGGTCGATCGACGGCATCACCACGCCTTGCGCCCCCTGCGGCCCGGCAAGCCCCGCGGTCAGCGTGAAGCGCCAGATCGGCGCGGTGGTGTAGCAGCCCGTCCAGCGCGCCCCGAGATCGGCGCGCACCTGCGGCAGCCCCGCCTGAAGCCAGCCGTCCCACGCGGACACGAAGGCGGTATCGATGTCGAAGCGGAAGAAATCCCCCAGCGCGGGCATCTTTCCGAAGGCTCCGAAGCCGCCCATGGTCAGAAGGTTTCGGGACAGCGGAACGCGCTGAGCGCCGGAAGCGCGAACGGGTTGAGCACCGAACCCGCCTGCATTTCGAACATGGCGAGCCGGCCGCCCACGCTGAAGATGATCCGCTTGCGGTCGGACACGCTGGTGTCGCGGATCTCGGCCGCGTCCAGCAGCCGGAACCAGCCCCACGGCCCGTCGCGATTGAGCGTGCTTTCCGACCCGGCCTTCGGCGGCAGGAATGTCAGCCGCGCAAGACCCACTGTGCCCGGCCATGTGACTGCCGTGGGGCGCGGCTGGGCGCCCGAGCTTTGATAGGAAATCGTGGTGCCGTCGATTTCGAGGATCACCGCCTCGGCGTCGGGGGCCAGCGAATAAGGCGTGATCTGGAAGCTTACCCCCGCCGAGGGGCCCGTCGCGAAGAATGCGTCGCGGATATCGGCGGCGTGCTGGAACTGTTCCAGTACCGATTGCGAGACACCCAGATCCCCGCCGCCCACCGTCTTCCACGTCCAGGGGCGGGTGCGGGTATCGACATACTCGGCAATGTTCTGGGAAAAGAACGCGTCGATCAGCCCGCCGGGGGAAAACAGCCGCGTGAAATCCGCCAGCGCGATGTCGGCTGCCGCGCGCCGGTCGAAGGGATAGGCGTTCGTGGTGGCCTGCTTGCACATGGGCAGCACGCCGGCCTGCCATTGGGCGTTCAGCCCGGCGCGGGTCGTGTCGGCGGTGATCCCGGACGACCCGATCACGATCTGCTGCGCCCAGCGTTGCAGCGGACCCCCGATCCGGTCCGCCTCGGCCTGGAATTGCGCAAGCGCCGAACCCTGCGGATCCGGCGTGCCGGGGTCGCCCGCGAAGTTCAGCTTGTTAAGTTCCTGGTAGACCAGCGTCAGCGACTGCATCAGCCCGTCCAGCCGCGATGGCTGCCCCTCTTCGCTGGCGACCAGGTCGTGCAGCCACGAAAAGCGGTCCTCGACATACTGGCCGGGCAGTTCGGGTTCCCCGCCGCCTGCGCCGGTGCCGGTGTTCATCGTCTCCAGCAGCCGCTGGGCCTGCGGGTTGAGCCGGGTGTTCACGCCTGCAAGCCGCCCGGCGATGCGCCCGGTCAGGGCCGCCTGCTCGGCCGTAGGCCCGCCCCCGGCGTCTTCGGCGGGCGGGGGCACATAGGTCAGCCGTGTTTCCTTGGCCACGGCGGTCAGCACGTTCACGATAGGCGAGGTCGGACCGGCCAGCACGTTCGTGACCTCCACCGCGTGGCTGAGCGAGCGCAGCGGCACGATGTCCAGCTCCGCCAGCAGCTTGTCGTATTGTGCCACGAAATCGTTGTAATAGAGGCCCAGCACATCGCGGCTGAGTGCGGCCAGCGCCGCCTCGCTCTGGTCGGCGGCGTTCTGTTCGCCCAGCACCCACGCATCGCGCTGGATTCGCTCGGCCACGCCAAGCGCCTCGGCCAGAAACACCTGGTTGAAGCCGTCATAGGTGTAGATGCCGGGAATGCCTTCGGTCAGCGGCGCGGATGTGGACCTCACGAAGGCGCGCGACAGCGACGGGCCGCCCACATCGGTCAGCCGCCATTGCGGCAGTTGCGTCGCGGCCTGGCTGTTGATGATCCCGTTATAGACCCGCTGCGCCTGCGGCATGCGCGCCAGCACGCCCTGTACCTGCTTCACGAGATCGTCGTTCAGCGTGATCGCGTCCATCGGCTGGTCCAGCATGGCGGCAAGATGGCTAGACAGGTCGTCGCGCAGCCCGGCGCGCTGGGGGCCGGGATAGGCCAGCAGCCAGTCCACCGTCATCCATTCGGTAACCAGATCCGCGTTCATCGGCCCGATCAGCCCGAGCATCAGGTAAACCTTGAGCGCCTCATAGAGCAGGTCGGGATTGTTGATGTTGCTCTGCATCTGTTCTTCCAGACGCAGCAGCAGGCGCGGCAGCAGGTGCTCGTTCAGCCCGGCGCGATAGGCCTGCGCGGCCTGATTGCCGATCACCGCGCCCTGGTAGAGCCCCCAGCCCAGACCGGCCTGGCGTTCGGACGTGCCTGCGGCCGGGTTCACCGGCATGTCGCGCAGGATGTTCAGTGCAGGTACGATGGCGGGCAGGTCGGTGTCGCTGACCGGGCCGTCCGGAAGCTGGGCGGCGGCCTCGGCATATTGCGTCGCCTGTGTGTCCGCTGCCTCGATCAGCGCGGTGTTGCCGATGTAGCTGCGGGTCCAGACCGCGCCCATGCCGACAGCGGCCAGCAGAGTCGCCGCGAAGGCCGCGCGCCGGGTCCAGCGATACCGCCGTTCCACCCGGTCGTCGGCGGACACGAGCCCCGATTCCGGGAACATCACGTCGGTGAAGAGCCGCGTCAGGAAATAGGACCTGCCCGACCCGCTGCCGCTGCCAAGCGCCTGCCGTCCGATCCCGAAGGTCCGCGCCATGCCCATCATCAGCCGGTCGATGGGCGATCCTTCCTGCGTGCCCGAGGTGAAGTAGACCCCGCGCAACATGGGCGCGTGTTCGAACCGGTTGTCCTGCACCAGCGCGCCCAGAAAATCCCGCGCCACCGCCCGGAGCGAGGCGACCTGCGCCGGGAAGCCCGCGATCAGGCTGCGCTTGCCCGCGTCGGTTTCGGCCTGCATCCGGTCGAGCGACTGGGCGTTCAGCCGGTCCAGAAGCGCGCCGTATTCGGCATCGAACCGCGTCAGCGGGCTGCCACTGTCGTTGCCTGCCGCCAGCGGCAGCGTGAAACCCCAGACCTGGCCGCGGGCCTCCTTGCCCAGCGGATCGAAGAATTCGATGAAGCCCGCCATCAGGTCGGCCTTGGTGAACAGAACGTAGACCGGGAAGCGCACGCCCAGTTTTTCGCGCAGTTCGGTCAGGCGGCGGCGGATCGCGGCGGCGTGGCTTTCGCGCGTGCGTTCGTCCTGCATCGACAGGTCCGACAGGCTTACGGCGACGATGGCACCGTTTATCGGCTGGCGCTTGCGGTATTTCTTGAGGATGCCGAGAAAGCCCAGCCACGCGGCGTTGTCCGCCGTGCTGTCGCTTTCATGGGTTGTGTAGCGCCCGGCGGTGTCCACCAGCACGGCACTGTCGGTGAACCACCAGTCGCAATTGCGCGTGCCGCCGACGCCGCCGATGGCGGATTTGCCCATCTCCTCGGCCAGCGGGAATTGCAGGCCGGAATTGACGATCGCGGTGGTCTTGCCCGCGCCGGGCGGGCCGATGATGACATACCACGGCAGTTCATAGAGATGCCCGCGCCCGAAGCGCGACCGCCGCAGCGACCCCAGCGCCGTGCGCAGCTTGCCGCGCATCTCGTCCAGTTCGGCGCGTACGGCGGCGTTCTCGGCGGTGGTGGCGTCGGTGGCTGTGACGATCTCTTCGGTCATGGCCGCGTCGCGTTTGCGCGCCGTCAGCAGCAGGATCAGGATCACGACCAGCGCGAGAATCCACAGGATGCCGAGCCCGACCAGCCGCCCGGCGACGCCTTGCAGCGGGCGTGCATCGCCGATCCCGAGGAAACCGCCCAGGAACCAGATGCACAGCGACAGCGACAGCGCCACGATCACCGTGATGCCGATGGACGATCCCAGCGCCCGCAACAGCTTGCCCATCACGGCACGTCCTTCCTGACCAGAACGATCTCGATACGCCGGTTCGCGGCGCGGCCCTCGGCAGTGTCGTTCGATGCGATAGGTTCGCGGTCCGCCCGCCCCTCGGCCTTCAGCCGGGATGGATCGTCGAGATGCCCGGCAATGAACGCCTTGACCGATTCCGCCCGCGCCAGCGACAGCGCGAGATTGTTGGGAAAGCGAGCCGACCGGATCGGCACGTTGTCCGAATGCCCGGCGACGATGACCGGGCCATCCGTGTCGTCGAGAGCGTCTGCGACGCGGGTAAGAGGCACCTCGAACCGATCCTTCAGCACGTCCGATCCGGACGCGAACATCCCTGCCCCTGCAAGCCGCACGGTGATCGTGTTGGCGTTCTGGAAGACGTTGACCAGCCCTTCCGCGATCTCGACCTCGAGGAAATCCGACACCCGGTCGATTTGCGCACGGGCCTGCGGGGTCTCAACCGGGATCACGGGCGGCGCGCGGCGTTCCAGCTCCACCGGGCCGGGCCGGTCAAGACCTGCCAGCCGGTCGGTCAGGTCCGATGTCTGCGACGACAGCGCGAAGCTGAGCCCGACGAACCCGGTCCCCAGCAGCGCCGCGACGGCGGCAATGGCGATCCAGACCGGCCGCCAGATCGACAGCGGGCGGTGCGGGCGGTTCACGCCCTGCCAGTGCGGCGACAGGTCCTGTTCCGCCGCGCCGCGATGGGCGCGGATGATCGACGCGAGGCCTGCGCGCACCTGCGCGTGCTTGTCGCGCCCGCCCTGTTCGACGCGCAGCCGCCCCTCGAAGCCCAGCGACAGGCACATGAACAGGAATTCCAGCAGGTCGATATTGGCGGCCGGATCCTTTTCCAGCCGCGCGAGCAGGTCGTAGAACCTGTCACCGCCCACGGTTTCGCGGTGGAACGTGCCGACCATGGACTGCGTGGACCAGGACGACGCCCCGCCCCAGGGCGTGTTCAGCACCACGTCGTCCAGTGTCGCGCAGATGGCATAGCGGGCGACCTTGACCGACCGCTCGTCGGTGCCCGCCTGCGTGGCCCGGCTTTCGAAGGCGCGGATCTCGGCCACGACGGAGCGGCGCAGCGCGTCCGGGTCGGGATGCTGTGCGCGGTTGCGGATACGGCTGACCAGCGAAAAAAGCGTCGCCGCGGCGGCGTTGAGCGGGTTCATCCCCGTGGCGCCGCTGGCGATATCGGTGGCGCCGCCTTGCGCTTGTGATCCGGCCGGGGCCGGCTCCGGCGCCTGGGCGGCCGTTCCCGCCTGGGGACCGGGTGCGGCCGGCGCGGGTGCCGGGCTGGCCACGCCCGCGGGTCGCCGCCCGCCCGGATTGGGCCGGATCACGGTCTTTTCGCCATCCTCGGGTTCGGCAAACGGGTCATTGTTCGACATGGACCTGCGCCCCCTTCGTTCAGTTTCGCCGGATCGCCCACAATTCCAGGCTCAGCCCCGGATACTCGCCCGATACATGCACCGCGATCCCGCCCGAGGTCGTCATCTTGCCCCAGTAGGGGCTCGACCCGTCCAGTTCGAAATACACCGATCCGGAATTGTAGGGGATCTGTCGCGGGGCGACCGGCAGCGCCGACACCCCGATCCCCGGCAGGGCGGAGTTGACCAGTTGGCGGATTTCCTCCACCGGGCCGATCTTGGCCTGGCCCGCGAAATGCCGCCGCACCCGTTCGGCCGGGATGTCCGCCGACACCGCCAGCACGAAACTCGCGTTGCCGATCAGCTTGCGGTCGGCCAGCCGCCCGGCCCAGATGCCGAACTTGCGTTCCTCGATCGGGATCGACACCGCGGTCTGTTCCAGAACCGCCGACAGGTATGTCCGCAGATCGCGGATGACCGGATGGAAGGTGGCCGTCAGGTCGTGATGCTGGTAGGCGGGATAGGTGTTGGGCCGCTTCTCGTGGGACAGCAGGCTCGACAATTCCCCTGCGAGGGACACGCAGTCGCGGAACAGGACCAGCGGATGCAGGTTGTCCTGCTCCGCCATCTGCCGCAGCACCGGCAGCGTCCGGTTGATCGTCATCAAGAGCAGAAGATCCTGGATCTCGGCGCTGCCCTTTGCCCCCGCGCCGGCGGTCAGCCGCCCCGACAGCGCGGTCATGCGGTGCGCCAGAAGCCCGGTCAGTTCATCGACGAACCCCTTGAGCGGCGGTGCCGCCCGAATGTCGAGGCACGAGGGCACGAAAGCGCTGTCCAGCACGACCTCCTGGTCGGCGCGGACCTCGATGATACGGGCAATGGGGATCGACAGCTTGTCGGCAAGGTCGTCCACCTCCAGCGCGAATTGCAGCCGCATCTTGCCGACCGCGAGCCGCGTTTCCTTGCGCCCGCGTCCGGTGCTGTCGGCGATATCCATCTCGGCCGGGCGCAGCCGTGCTGCGGACAGTTCCGACCCGGTCATGTCCACATCCAGCGCGCCCTGGCGCCGCTGCGGCACGGTCAGGTAGACGACGCAATCCTTCACGCCCGACGGCACGTCCAGCGCGGGGGGATGGTCGTCGAAACCCGGAACGCGGAACACCGCCCCGTCGGGCGTGAGACCGGAAACCGTGCGAAGGCTGAACTGCCCGACCTTCAAAAGCTCGGTGTCGATCTCGATCGCCGAAAGGCCCCAGGCATAGGGCGCGATCCGGGCCGCCAGCCCGCTAACCAGCGCCTCGTGATACCGGTCGGACTGCTGGAAATGGTGGGGCTGGAGAAACATGCCCTCGGTCCACAGAACCTTGCTTTCCCACGACATCAGGCGTCCTCGCTCGGCATTGTCATTTCAGCCTTTCCAGTTGCGCCTGATAGGCGCGGGCAAATTCGCGGCTGAACATCTCGTGGAAATCGTTCTCGGCGCGGTCCGCGATCTCGGCATACATCTGTTCATAAACTTCCCAGTAGCGCGCCTTGCGTCCCTTCAGAAGCCCGCCGATCCCGCCGCCGGTCTGCATCTTCTTTTCCAGCTCCGCGGGCGACAATTGGCGCAGCACGTCCTTGAGCGCGGCTTCCATGCCGGTCATCATCGCGATCTCGTGCGCCTTGATGTCCTGCAGGGCCTGCTCGGCCGCGTCCACCGGGTCGAGATACCCGGTCTCCGGCGGCCGCACCATCGCCTCGATCGCCTGTTCGGGACTGACCGAGAATTTCAACGGGTTGTTCCCGCCCACGCCGATCACCGTCTGCTGGATGCGGAATTCCGACTTGATCGAGGTGCGGGTCATCAGGACCTCGCGCAGTCCCTTCACGAGAATACGCATCACGTGGCCCATGCGTGACAGGGTCGGCACCAGATCCGCGTCGGGCACGTTCAGCCGTTCCGCCCCTGCGGTCTTCAGAAAAGCCCTCGCCGCGGCATCATGGCTGGGTGCCGGGTCCGTGGCCGGCGGCGGTGCCGGATCGACGGGCGGAACCTTGCGCGGTGGCACGGTTTCCGATGGTACCTCCGCGAAGGGGTCGTCGGGAATGGGCGCTGCATCCGGCTCGGCTGCCGGGGCAGTGCCGGGCGGGGTCAGCGGCTCGTCGCCCAGCAGGTCGTCTGGGTCCCAATCCTCGGGGATTATGTCCTGCGTCACGCCCGAAGGGCTGAAATGATCCTGTGCCGCCGAGGAATGATCCCCCTGGCTGGCCCCGGAATACTGATCCGCCGCGGGCGCGGGGCCCAGCAGGTCATCCGCGTCCTCACCCAACGGCGGCAGAAGGCCATCCGCATCGGCGTCATCGGGGCGCTGCACGCTGGATGGTCCTTTCGGGGCCGCGCCCTCGCCCAGCAGATCGTCGAGAAAATCGCCGCCATCGTCCGATCCGCCGAGAATGTCCTCGGTCCCCGGATAGGCCGCTGCCTGCGCCGCCGCCGGTCCGCGCCCGGCACCGGCCGCGGCGTCCTCCGTGATCTCGACGAGCAGTTCATAGGGGCCGATGGTCAGCACGTCGCCATCGTTCAGCGGCGCGGGCACCTCGCCCACCGGCACCTTGGCATAGTTCAGGAACGTGCCGTTGGTGGACATGTCGATGGCGGTGACTGCGCCGTGGCTGACCTCGATCGCGCAATGGCGTTTGGAGATGGATTTCTCCGGGTCAGGCAGCACGAGATCGTTGTCGGGGCTGCGCCCGATTGTCATGGATCCGCCGACCATGCGCACCGGACGCCCGTCGCCCGGCACCATGCCCGTGGACTGGAAATGCACCGTCACCGCCATTAACCACCCACCAGAACCGTCGGAGCGCCCATGACGATCAGCCCGCCATGGGCGCAGTTGTCGGTCAGCCGGGCCTGCGGACGCTTGCCGGTCAGGACTGTGGCCGACCCCTTGATGATCGTGTCGGGCGGGCCGACGCAGATCGCCATGTTGCCCAGCGGGGCGGCGGGCATCATGCAGACCAGCGTCGTGGGCACGCCGGGCGGCCCGACCGGTCCGCCCACATGGGGCACGACCCCCGTGACCATCGGGCAGACATGCGGGTCGAGAATGCGGGCGCAGGGCATCATGGCGCAGCCTCCCCCACGGCGGCGGGTGCGGTGCCCAGCCGCCCGTTGCCGCCGCGCGCGATGTCCAGCGCCCGGTCGATCAGGCGGGTCTTGCGGTCTTCGAACGCTTCGGCCTCGACGCTGCCCAGCGACAAGAGGTTCATGCCCAGGATCGCCATCGCCGCGGTGCCCGGCGGCGCGTCATATGCGGCCAGATCGCCGCTGCCCAGCTTGCCGTCATGCATGGCGACGGCGGTTGCGCACAGCACGGTGTCGTCGTCCGGCTCGGCCAGTTCCGCTGCCTGCCGGGCCTTGTCGCGGGTGGCATCGCCCGGTTTCAGAACCCAGGCCT
Source organism: Meridianimarinicoccus zhengii (assembly GCF_003254465.1). Taxonomy (GTDB): domain Bacteria; phylum Pseudomonadota; class Alphaproteobacteria; order Rhodobacterales; family Rhodobacteraceae; genus Meridianimarinicoccus; species Meridianimarinicoccus zhengii. Next base: position 53,687 of record NZ_QDFI01000012.1, on the reverse strand, counting down.
GCGCTGCGGCGAGAGGTGGCGGCGGCGACTTCGGGTCGGGCGCGATATCCTCGCCCGCAAGGCAGGCCCACCAGATGCCTTCGCGCACCGGCAGCGCCGCGGCCAGGACGCGCAGCATGTCCAGATAGGCGCCCGACGCATCAAGTTCCGCCAGAACAGCATCCACCGGCGCCGAGGCAGGCGCGGCCAGCACCGTGTCGAGCTTCAGGTTGGCGAGCGCAAGCTGGCGCAACGCGGGCGCGCGTGGAAGTTTCTTCAAGCCTTCGAACCGGTCCGACATGTTCACGCCCCTAGTTGATCATCGTGAGGCTGCCCTTCAGGATCAGCATCTGCGCCTGCACCTGGGTCATCGTCCCCTTCACCTGCAACATCGCGTCCGCCTGGATCTTGACCATCGGGCCCTTGATCGTCACCCCCATCGGATCGATCTTGATCGACGAACCGCCACATTTCAGCGTGATGCCCTGCAGCGCGGATTCCTCGATCTTGCCGACTTTCGCCTCCAGCGTGTAGTTGCCCAGCTTCAGCGTCTCGGTGACGTTGCCCATGTTGAGCGTGCGGGCCACGTTCCCCATCTTGATCGTCTCGGTCACGTTGCCCGTGTTCACGTTGCGGGCCACATTGCCCTGCTTGACCGTTTCGGTCACGTTGCCGGTCACGGTCAGGTCGCTCTTGCCTTCCACCGTTTCGGTCTTGTCCTTCTTCACGTCGATCTTCTGGCTGCCTGCGGCCACCTTGAACGTGTGATCGCCGGTCTTGACGGTTTCCGTCAGGTGGCGATGCACGGTCAGTTCCATGTCGCCCTTGTCCTTGTGGTCCAGCCCGACGCTGATCGTGGCGTTGTTCTTGACGATCTGTTCGTAGTCCCGCTCGGACTGGAAGCGGACGAGTTCCTTGTCCTTCTTGTCCTCGAACATCAGTTCGTTGAAGCCGCCGCCGTCCTTGGAGGTGTTGGTCTTGATCCCCGATTGCGTCTGGTTGGCGGGCAGGGCGTAAGGGGGCATCGTGTCGGCATTGTACAGCATCCCGATCGCCATGGGGCGGTCGGGATCGCCCTCCTCGAAATGGATCACCACCTCCTGGCCGATGCGTGGAACGGCGATCATGCCCCAGGCCTTGCCGGTCCAGGGCATCATGGTGCGCACCCAGCACGACGCCGTGTCGTCGTTCTTGCCCAGCCTGTCCCAGTGGAACCTGACCTTGATGCGCCCGTATTTGTCGGTGTGGATTTCCTCGCCGCTGGGTCCGACGACGATGGCAGTATGCACGCCAGCGATTTCCGGCCAGGGGGTGCGCAGCGGAGCGCGGTACTGGGCGCTCGCGGGGATCGTTTCGAACGCGACCTGGTAGGGATCGTCGCCCTCCGCCAGTTCTGCAAGCTGGCCGTGCAGCGTGCCGCGCAGGCTGGGCGGTGGCAGATCGGTGCCCACGAGTTGCAGCTTGTGCACCGCGCCGGTGATCATGCGGCTGATGTTGTCGGGCTTGCGCGGGTGGTTCTTCAGGGTGAAGGTTCGCCCGACGCCCAGATTGGTGACATTGGCCATGCCGTGGGCGGTCTGATGGCGCACGGCCTCTGCCTCCATCCGCACGCGGGCGTTACGCTCGCCGACGCCCGTGTCGCGGTGGTGCCCGGGGTAGTCGTAGACCTCCCGGTCCTTGTGCGCGTGCCCGCCCTTGGGGATCGCGCTGACGGATGTCAGGTCCGCCTTGGGGCGTTCGAAATCGTAATCGTCCAGCGTGACCTTCCCGCTTGTGGCCCGCTCCCCGCTACGCCAGTCGAAGATGTGCGGCTGCTGGCGGGTCTGCCCGGACTCGCGCGCGATGTATTCGATGGCTGTCTCGCCCTCCACCGGGTCGTGGGCGCCGACATCGTCGGCCAGCACCATCTTCTCGCGGTCGCCATCGGTGACGAAGTAGAAATAGATCCCCTCCTCCTCCATCAGGCGGCAGATGAAATCGTAATCCGTCTCGCGGTACTGCACGACATAGCCGCGCGCGTCGTGGGTCTGCGACAGGCGCTGGTCCAGATCGCTGGAAAAGCCGTAATCGCCGAGGATCTGCTGCACGATGTCCGGTACGCTCATCTCCTGGAAGATGCGGCATTCCTTGGACCGGGTCAGGAACCACAGCCACGGCCGGATCTCGGCGCAGAAATGCGCGGGGCCGGTGTCGGAGCCGAGGTATTCCACCGACACGCAGGTGCCGGGGAAGACACGCTTGGGGCCGACAGGCGGGTCCATGACGACGCGCATCTTCGTGCCGAGCACCGATTTCAGGTCGAGCCCGCGATTGGCGCAGACGAATTCCGCGGTGATGTGGGTCAGGCGACTGAGCCCTTCCTCCACCACCGCGCCGACCAGGAACAGCCCTTCGTCCGGGTAGTCGCCCTCCATCCGGATGGGGTATTTCATCGGGTCCACCTTGCTGTCGGCCATGTTCCTGCCCCCTCTGTCCGGTCCCCCGGCGTCACCTTAACGCACCCGTGCGGCGGCCCCAACGGATGATCGCCCTGCCTGCCGCACCCGCGCGCCGTCAGTCGAACGCATAGGTGAACTCCCCGTCGGTCACGTCGATGGCGACCCGCTCCACCGTTTCGCCTTCCATCATCCGTTTCAGGAACTCGGCGGAGATGTCGGGCAGCATCGTGTTGGTCACGATGGCGTCGATCATCCGGCCGCCGGATTCCAGCTCCTGGCACCGTGACACGATGGTGTCGACCACCGCGTCCGAATAGCTGAACGGCACGCCATGGGCCGCGCTCACGCGCTTCTTGATGCGGTTGAGCTGCAGCTTGGTGATCTCGCCGATCATGTCGGGCGACAGCGGGTAGTAGGGGATCGTCACCAGCCGGCCCAGCAGTGCAGCGGGGAAGATCTTCAGCAGCGGATCGCGCAGCGCCTTGGCGATGCCATCCGGTTCGGGCATCAGGTCCGGGTCGGCGCACATGTCCATGATCAGGTCGGACCCCGCGTTCGAGGTCAGCAGGATCAGCGTGTTGCGGAAATCGATCCGGCGGCCTTCGCCATCCTCCATCACGCCCTTGTCGAACACCTGGAAGAACAGCTCGTGCACGTCGGGATGGGCCTTTTCGACCTCGTCCAGCAGCACCACGGAATAGGGCTTGCGCCGCACCGCTTCCGTCAGAACGCCGCCCTCGCCGTAACCCACGTATCCGGGCGGTGCGCCCTTCAGGCTGCTCACCGTGTGCGCCTCCTGGTACTCGGACATGTTGATGGTTATGACGTTGTGCTCCCCGCCATACAGCACCTCGGCGAGCGCCAGCGCGGTCTCGGTCTTGCCGACGCCAGAGGTGCCCGCCAGCATGAACACGCCCACCGGCTTGTCGGGGTTGTCGAGCCCCGCGCGGTTGGTCTGGATGCGCTTGGCGATCATCTTCATGGCGTGGTCCTGCCCGATCACGCGCTTGGCGAGATGGGTTTCCAGATCCAGCACGGTCGCAATTTCGTCCCGCAGCATCCGGCCCACGGGGATGCCCGTCCAGTCGCCGATGACGCTGGCCACGGCCTGCGCATCGACGATGGGCAGGATCAGCGGGCTTTCGCCCTGCATCTCGGCCAGTTCGACGTTCTTCGCGCGCAGTTCCGCCAGAAGTGAGGCGGTATCCACAGGTTCGGTTCCTTCCGGAGCCTCCACCGCGGCGGCCTCCGGATCGGCGTTGTCCACCGCAGCCCCTGCCGCACGCAATTGCGCGCGCAAGTCGAGGATCGACTCCACGACGGCCTTCTCCGCCTCCCAGCGTTCGGTCAGCTTGGCGAGCCGCTCTTCCTCCTGCCCCTTCAGGTCCGAGATCGCGGCCCGCCGTGCCTCCACGTCGTAGCCCGCGGATTCATCCCGCGCGATGATCTCCAGCTCGGTCGTCAGCGCATCGATCCGCTTGCGGCTGTCATCCACCTCGGCGGGCACGGCATGCTGGCTGATCGCCACCCGCGCGCAGGCCGTGTCGAGCACGCTGACCGACTTGTCCGGCAATTGCCGTGCGGGGATGTAGCGCGCGCTCAGCTTCACCGCTGCCTCGATCCCTTCGTCCAGAACCTGCACCTTGTGGTGGTGTTCCAGCATCGACGCGATGCCGCGCATCATCCGGATCGCGCGCGGCACGTCCGGTTCGTCCACCTGGATGACCTGGAATCGCCGGGTCAGGGCCGGGTCCTTTTCGATGTATTTCTTGTATTCGGCGAAGGTCGTGGCCCCGATGGTGCGCAGCGTGCCGCGCGCCAGTGCCGGTTTCAGCAGGTTCGCGGCGTCACCCGTGCCCGCGGCCCCACCCGCGCCGACCAGCGTGTGCGTCTCGTCGATGAACATCACGATGGGCACGGTGCTGGCCTGCACCTCGTCGATGACGCTGCGCAGGCGGTTCTCGAATTCGCCCTTCATCGACGCGCCGGCCTGCAACAAGCCCACGTCGAGCGCGAGCAGCCGCGCCTCCTGCAGGGCCGGGGGCACGTCACCGCGCGCGATGCGCAGCGCGAAGCCCTCGACCACGGCGGTCTTGCCCACCCCGGCCTCACCGGTCAGGATCGGGTTGTTCTGGCGCCGCCGCATCAGCACGTCTACGATCTGGCGGATTTCCTCGTCTCGCCCGACGATCGGGTCGATCTTGCCGTCGCGGGCCTGCTGGGTCAGGTCGGTGCAGAACTGTTTCAGCGCCTCCTGCTTGCCCTGCTGGCCGGCCATGGCGTTCGATGTTTCGCCCGGCGCGGCGGCACCGCCCCCGGTGCGGGACCCGTCCTGCGGGCCGAGGCCGTCTTCCACCGATCCATCGGTGATGGTGTGGAAATTCTCGGCCAGATCGTCGGTCTTGATGCGCCCGAACTCGGACGAGATGCCGGTGAAGATGTTCTTCAGTCCCGGTGTCTTGAGCATGCCCAGAACAAGATGCCCCGTGCGCACGGCATTGGCCGAGTACATCAGCGACCCGAACACCCAAGCCCGTTCCATCGCGTCTTCCAGATGCGAGGACAGGTCGCTGATCGTGCTCGCACCGCGCGGCAGGGCGTCCAGCGCGCGGGTCATGTCGGCCGACACCTTGCCGGGATCGAGGTCGTAGTGGCGCATGATCAGCGTGACATCATTGCCCTGACCCTGGAGGATCTGTGCCAGCCAGTGCACGATTTCCACATAGGGGTTGCCGCGCATCTTGCAGAACACCGTCGCCCCTTCGACGGCCTGGTACCCGGTGCGGTTGAGTTTTCCGAACAGCGCGACGCGGCTGATTTCCGTCATTGGTCCATGCTCCCTTGCATCCGTCCCGCACAGGGCCCGGTCTTGTCCTCGGTTCGATCCGCGTCGAAATGGTCCTGCTGCGTCAGGAACAGATCGTCCGCATCGCCACCGCCCGGGCGCGTGCCCAGCCAGCTTGTCTGCCCCAGCCGGGTATCTGCGCCGAGCTGTGCAGCGGGCACGTCCGCGGCGCGCAGCACGAGGTTGAGATCCCAGTCAAGCGCGTCGCCCACTGCGTTGCGCACCACCGCCGCCACCCGTGCCAGCGACGGCTCGCCGGGCAGAAGGCGGCGATAGGCGTCGCCCGACAGCGGGCCGATGCGGATGCGGAACTTGGCGCTGCGCGACGGCACGCGGCTGCCCAGCACGGTGTCCTGGCCCAGCCCGGCGCGCGCGCCAAGCTGCCAGCGGTCGCCGGGTTCCAGTTCAAGCCACGAGCTGACGAACTCCTCCACCTTCACCGGAACCGAGAAGAAGGCCGACAGCATCGCGGCCAGCCCCCCGGCGGTCTTCACGCCTTGGGACAGGCGGCCCGCGAAATGGCGCTTGGCCATGTCCGGCATCGCGTCGCGGTTCTGCAGCGCGACGCCGCGGTGGCCGGTCAGCGCGGCGATGCGCCGTTCCATGCCCCCGCCGCTGCCGCGGTCGAAGCTCGCCGTGGGCTGGCCGGAGGCCCAGGCCCGGTAGAGCAGCGCCATATGCCGATGCGTGAGCATGTCCGCGAAGGCCACGAAAGTCCGGTCGTTCGAACTGCGGTGCCGTTCGCGCGCGTATTCGGTCAGATGCTGCGGCAGCGGGCCGTGCGGGCCGAACAGCCCGAAGAACAGGTTGGTCAGCCGCCCGGGGCGCGTGCCGTCGGGCGGGCGGAACGCCGAGATGGTGCCGCGCTGGAAGGCCAGCGTCGCCTCCTGCCCAAGACGTACGGCGTCTTCGCGCGGCAGGCGCGACTCGCCAAGGCGGGGCCGGTCCTTGAAATGCGCTTCCAGCACCCGCAGGGCAAGATAGACGTGATAGCGCTCGGGCGTCTGACAGAGCCGGTCGTAATGGCTCAGATCATCCGCCCGAGGCCCGCTTGCGGCCGCCATCGGGCGATCTCCCCCCGTTGCTGGGTCTTCAGGACCGTTTCGGTGAAACTGTTGATCGTGACATGCCGGCGCAGGTATCGCTCCAGCACGGCGGCGAGCACATAGGCGCCGCTGCCTTCGAAGAAATCCTCGTCGCAGAGCAGGGTGATTTCGAGACCCCGCACGGCGGTCGACAACGCGTCGTCCTTCATCCAGCGCACGATGGGGCGGCTGGTCACGCCCGTGATCCCTTCCAGATGGCGCTGCACCACGCGGTCGCCTTCGGGGGCATAGAGCCCGATCAATTCGCGCAGGGCCTCGGCACCGGTGCCGTGCTCGGTATCCGCGATGGACAGGTAGTTCAGGCTCAGGTGGCTGATCAGCTTCCAGGCCGTGTCGCCCTGCGCCGGGCTGGGCCGCGGACGGGTCGGGGCAACCGGCGTGCGCACCTCTGCGATCGGGCCGCCATCGGGCAGGTAGAACAGGTTGCGACCGCCTCCGGGCAGCAGCAACGGCAGGTCGCGGTTGGTCACCGTCGCGGTCACCGCAAGCTGCGAGAGTGCTGCGGAATAGGGTGCCTGCGCCGGATCGACCAGCGACAGGAACAGTTCCGACCCGAGGTAATTGGTGCGTGCGTTCTTCAGACGCTCCTTCTGGGTGCGCTGGCGCATCCGCCGCCGCTGGGTGTAATAGGCGCTCGCCCCGCCGCTTGCGGCGGTGAATTCATCGGCGGAATAGAACGGGCGGAAGGGCTGGTCGGGCGATCCATCGCCGCTGATGCCCGTCACGCTGCTGACGCTGTGTACCTCGTAATCCAACGGCGCGGTGCGGTCCACGACGACATGGTGTTCGTGATCGGCCACGCGCAGGTGCACGCGGTCGCAGCGCTTTTCGAACAGGTTGACGGCGGGCACGCAATGCAACCGGAACGCCCCCGGCGCGATGCCCGCGGCGATGCCGGGCGCGCCGTCACGCAAAAGGATATACAGGTCCATCTCCGGGCCTTCGGCACGCGCCAGCGCAGGCGCCAGCCCGCCGATCTCGGCGAAATGGAACCGCTCGGGCATGGCGAAGTATTCCTGCAACAGGCGGTAGCCGTCGAAGGACCGGCGCGGCGTGGGCAGCAGCGCCTCCTCGGGTTCGAAGCCGCGCGGGGCGATGGGGGGGGCCAGCGGCAGGACCCAGTCGGCCCGCCGGTCCGTGGAGCGCGCGACCACGCCGCTCGATCCGGCGCACAGCAGTTCGGCCAGTTGCCAGCCACGCGCGCTTTCGCCGCCCAGGAACAGCGTCAGCCGGTCCAACGGCAGCTCGCCGATCGGCTGGCCGTGCGCGCGGCGCAAGCGCAGGCGGATGGCGGCCCGTGCCTCGGCCATACCGACGACACCCGCGGCCACCAGTTCGCCGCGCCCGTCGATATACTCCGCCTCGGCGATCTCGATGGGCCAGAGCTGCGTGTCCTGCGCGGTGCGGAAGATGCAGGCGGTCTGCGTGCCTTCCACCAGCCGCGTGCGCAACTGCGTGCCGCGCGGCACGGTATAGCCCGCCTCCAGCGCCGCGTTGTCCATGTCCGGCACAAGCTGCGCGACCATCATGGACGGCGTCGGCCCGAGGAAATGGGGGTAGACGATCTCCAGAAGCTGGCTGGTCAGCGCGGGGTATTGCAGTTCCAGTTCCAGCTGGACCCGTGCCGACAGGAAGGCCACGCCCTCCAGCAGCCGTTCGACGTAGGGGTCCAACACCTCCACCCCGTCCATGCCCAGCCGCCCGGCGATCTTTGGAAACGACTCTGCGAATTCCGCGCCCATCTCGCGCAGGAAGGCCAGTTCGGTCTCGTAGTGGCGCAGAAGTCGCGTATCCATCGCCCGTCAGGACCCTTCTTCGAGGCGCAGCTCGCCCGTCGTCACGTCCACTTCCGAGCGTAGGTAAAGCTCGATCGGGTAGGGTTGCGCCCACATCTCGGCGGCGATGTCGAACACGACGGTGCCGCGCCGCCCTTCCTCGGACTTGCGTTCCACGATCTCGACGGTGCCTTCACGGATTCGCGGCTCGAACCGTTCGATGGCGGCGCGGATCGACTCGTGGATGCGCTTCGCCCGCTCCTCAGTGGAGAAATCGCCCGCGACCTCGCGCACGCCATAGTTCAGCACGGAATTCGCCGCGTGAGGAAACATCTCTGCGTCGATCACGGTGTCGAGGTTGTTGGTGTTCAGCAGCCATGACAGGTCGCGCCGGATGATGTCGCGCAGGCGGTTCAGGTCGATCACCCGGCTGTCGCGCGCTTCCGTCGCGCTGTGCGGGGCAAGGTCGGTCAGGCGATCCAGCAGCGCGGGCTGCAGCCGTTCGGTGATCGTCCGGTCAGCCATCCCCGGCCGTCGCTTCCACGGCAGGTGCCGGGTCCATCTCGACGCTGCGCAGGTCCATCAGCGCCACGTCGCCCGCATCCGTGGTCAGAAGCCGCTGACCGGTGCCGATGAAAGTGTCTGCCCCCGCGTCGGCCCAGTGCGTCGCGCGCGACAGGCGCACCGCGCCGTCCGGGTCCGCGGCACTGCCGGGATAGCGCGTCGGGATCAGGCCCACGCATTCGCCGCCATTGGCCAGCTTCAGTGTCGCCGCCGTCCAGACCGCGTCGCGCAGGTCGGCGGGCGGGTCGATCTTCAGCACCTCGATGGCATTGAACGGCATCCAGAAATAGCGCCCGTTCACGATGATCTCCAGCACCGGGCCAAGGCGCATGTCCGCGTCGGCGATCCAGTCGAACCGCTGCCCGTCCGCCGTGCCGGGGGTGGCCGGGGCCGCGTCGAACGCCTTCGCGCGCATCTCTGCCGCCGCCTGTGGGTTGCCCGCCGCGAGCGCCTTGAGCGCCTCGATCAGGTCGGCGACCCATTGCTGCGGCTCGCCGAAGATCAGCGGCGCCTTCTCGCCCGCGAAGACCTTCTCGCGGAACACTTCGCAGATGATCGCCTCGCGGTAGGTTTGCGCCATGGGCACGGCCAGCGCATCAAGCTCGGCTGACAGTTTCAGTTGCGTGACCGCACGCTTCCAGTCGCCCATCACGCACAGAAGCTGGAACAGGAAGATGCGCAGCGCCGCGTTCGACGGGTCCGCGCGGACCTTGTCCTGCAGCGCCTTCAGCGCGCCGTCGACATCGCTGGCCTTCAGCAGTTCCACCGGATCATCGGGCACGGGCGCACTCCGTCAACATGGGAAGAAAAAGGCCCGCCGCACGCAGCGCGGCAGGCCGTCGCATCAGCAGATCAGGAAGGAACGTTCTTCGCGATGTCCCACTTGAAGCTCGGCTTCTCGCCCTCTTCGCCCGTCGCGGTCTGTTCGATGTAGTCGACATGCACCTCGGCGAAGTTGAGCGAGATGTTCTCGGTAAGCTTGTCCTCGCCCCCCGATCCGCCGGTCGAGACCGAGGTGATGAGGACCTTCTTCATGGTGATGGTCAGGTATTCCAGCGGCTTCTTGCCCGCCTTGCGCACGACGATCTTGGCAGACGGGAAGTGGTCGCCATTCGCGCAGTACAGCATCAGCACCGGCGACGACTTGTCGATCCACTTGGTGCAGGAAATGTCCTGGAAGTTTGCCTTGCCTGCGCCGCCGCCGCCACCCACGTGGAACGAACCGGCCTGGCTCATGCCCCAGGACCAGGCCAGCAGATCGATGCCGCCTTCGCCGCTGTACTTGTCATCCTGGGTCTCGCCCGCGATTTCGCCTTCGATGATGAGAAACATGTCGAGTGCCATGTCGGTATCTCCTTTGTCAGTCAGTCATTGCGTGAACGGTGGGGTGATATGCCGGGCGGCGGTCGCGGACCGCCCGACAGGCGGTCAGGATTTTTCCGACGGAAGCTTCGAAACGAGCCTCAGCGACACCGACAGCCCTTCGAGCTGGTAGTGCGGTTTCAGGAAGAACCGGGACTTGTAGTAGCCCGGGTTCTCGGGGTCTTCCTCGATCACCACGTCGGCGGCGGCCAGGGGCTTGCGGGCCTTTTCGGCTTCCGAGGAATGCGCGGCGGAATAATCGACATACTGGTCGATCCACTTCTTCAGCCAGCGCTGCATGTCGTCGCGGCTCTTGTAGCTGCCGACCTTGTCGCGAACCATGCATTTCAGGTAGTGGGCGAACCGCGTCGTCGCGAAAAGATACGGCAGCCGCGCCGCGAGGTTGGCGTTGGCCGTCGCGTCCGGATCGTCGTATTCGGCCGGCTTGTGCAGCGACTGCGCGCCGATGAAGGCCGCCATGTCGGTGTTCTTGCGGTGCACCAGCGGCATCAGCCCGGCCTTGGCCAGTTCTGCCTCGCGCCGGTCGGAAATGCCGATCTCGGTCGGGCATTTCATGTCCAGCCCGCCATCGTCGGTCGGGAAGGTGTGGGTGGGCAGGTTCGCCACCGTGCCGCCCGATTCCACGCCGCGAATGCGCGAACACCAGCCGTATTCCTTGAACGACCGGTTGATGTTCGTGGCCATGCCATAGGCCGCGTTCACCCATGTGAAGTTCTCGGATTCCGCGTTGCCGGTGTCTTCCTCGAAGGCGAATTCGTCCACCGGATCGCCCTTGGCGCCATAGGGCTGGCGGCCGAGGAAACGCGGCATGGCAAGGCCGATATACTTGCTGTCCTCGCTGTCGCGCAGGCTGCGCCACGCGGCGTATTCCGGCGTCTGGGTGATCTTGGTCAAGTCGCGCGGGTTGGACAGTTCCTGCCAGCTGTCGAAATTCATCAGCGACGGGTCGGCGCCGGTGATGAAAGGCGCATGCGCCGCGGCCGCGATCTTGGCCATCTCGCCCAGCAACTCCACGTCGGGTGGGCTGTGGTTGAAATGATAATCCCCGACAAGGCAGCCATAGGGTTCGCCCCCGAACTGGCCGTATTCCTCTTCGTAGAGCTTCTTGAAGATCGGCGACTGGTCCCAGGCCGTGCCCTTGAACTTCTTGAGGGTCTTGTGCAGGTCCTTCTTCGAGATGTTCATGACCCGGATCTTGAGCATCTCGTCGGTTTCGGTGTTGTTCACCAGGTGATGCAGGCCGCGCCATGCCCCTTCGATCTGCTGGAAATCGTCGTGGTGCAGGATCTTGTTGATCTGGTCGCTCAGCTTGCGGTCGATCTCGGCGATGATGGCCGAGATGGAGTTGAGCACATCGTCCGAGATCAGCCCGGTGTTTTCCAGTGCCTGCGCGGCCAGGGTCTTGACCGCGCCCTCGACGGCGCTTTTCGCCTCGTCCGTGCGGGGGCGGAATTCCTTTTGCAGCAGGCTGGCGAAGTCGGATTCCTGGACCTCGGTTGCGCCACCGGCTTCGGCGGATTGTGTTGCTTCTTCAGCCATGCTCACGCCTCCTGCGTGTCGTTGTCTTCGGACGGCGCCGGGGCGGCCGCCAGCGATTTTAGAAGCTCGGGATTGGCCAGCGCCTCGGTCAGAAGATCCTCGGCGCCCGGCTTGCCGTCCATGTAGGTCATCAGGTTCGACAGCTCGTTGCGCGCGTCCAGAAGCGCCTTGAGCGGCTCGACCTTGCGTGCGATCGCGGCGGGGGAAAAATCGTCCATGCTCTCGAAGGTGATGTCCACGGACATGTTGCCCTCGCCGGTCAGGGTGTTGGGCACGGTGAAGGCCACGCGCGGCTTCATCGCCTTCATGCGGTCGTCGAAATTGTCCACGTCGATTTCAAGGAACTTGCGGTCCGCGATGCCGGGCTGGGGCACCTCGGACTTGCCGGCCAGATCCGACATCACGCCCATGACGAAGGGCAGCTGCACCTTCTTCTCGGCACCGTAAAGCTCGACGTCGTATTCGATCTGCACGCGCGGCGCGCGGTTGCGCGCGATGAATTTCTGTGAGCTGGACATGTCCGTTCTCCCGTCTGTGTTTGCTTGTCCGGCGGGGCGTAGACCTGCCCGTGCCCGGCGCGTTATCCGTCTTCGGTTCCACTGATCATCCGCACGGTATCCTGCCCGCCCGGAGCCATGTCTGCCACGATGGTCATGAAATCCGCCCCGACCAGCCGCTTGGCCCGTGCAAGGATCATCGGCACCGGGCTGGAGGGTTCATGCTCGCGGTAGTACTTGATGATCCGGTCGATCGCCTGCTCCACGTCGCGCGACGAGGCGATCTCGCCCACCCCGCCCGCACGCGCCGGTCTTGCCGCCGCCGGGGCGTCTTCGGTGTCGTCCACTGTGTCCTCCTCCGGCGCGGGTTCGGGGTCGCCGATCACTTCGGACAGCCGTGTCGTCGCGCGGCGCAGCAGCTTGACGAGCGGCGCGAGTTCCGGCCCTTGGCCCGGCGTGCGTTCGTTGAAGACGGCGTCGATGGCCTCGACATCCGCGAGGGCGGCGCGCGCGGCATCCAGCGTGGCCCGCAACGCGTCTTCGGGCGTATCCCGGAACGCCGCGCTTACGCGCGCGGCGTCGGGCGGGTTGTCCATACCCTCGGGCGCGGACATCTCGCCTTCTGCGATGGCGATGTCGGTCAGCGACATCCGCCCGAAGGCGGGGCTTTCGGTCAGCGGTGCGCCGCGGACGGCCCGCAGCACCGTCGCCGGTTCCACAAGTCCCAGGACCGCATTTATGCGCATCGTCGGGTCGTTGTCGTCATCCGCATCGAGCTGCGGGTGGCAGGTGTCCCAGAACTGTTCGAGGCAGCCGCGGATGTACCCGGTCGCCTCGGCCAGACCGGGCAGGCCGCGCAGCCGTGCGGCGGCGTACCCGAAAAGCACCGCGGCGCGCAGGTCGTGGCTTTGCGCCAGCACGGCCTCTGCATGGTCGGCGATCTTCTTGGCATCTGGCTCTGCGCCCGCCTGTACCGCGTTGCCGACCTGCCGTTCCTCTTCCGGCCGGGCGGCCAGAAGAAGATCGGTGAAGACCTTCTCGTATTCCAGGTCTTCGCCGCTCGGCGCTGGGGCGCCGTGGTCAACAAGGTTCAGCGGCAACTTAGGTCTCCCTGGCGCAGCAGTTGCGAAACCTTGATGCATTTCGCAGGGACATGACGCAATTCCTGCAATCCATACTCCAAGGGTATCCAGCGTCTTTTTTTCCGTTCCGTCAAGCACGGTGATCGCCGGAACCGGGCCGTTTGCTCTGTATCGAAGCGCACATTTGAGAAGTTTTTTCTACGGCCGGGCTTCGCGCATGGCGCTTGTCGGCTCGGTCCCGGTCGGGCAGGGTAAAGCCCCGGGCCGCCGCACGTCGTGGCCGCCCTGAAAATCCCGGGGCCCAACCATGAGAATTGCAGTCCTGATTGCACCGTTCTTTCTTCTACTCGCCTGTGCGTCGCAGGATGCGCTCGACGCGCAGTATGCCGGCGCGCCGCTGACCGCCGTCTTCGCGGATCTCGGCCCGCCGGACGAAGCGAATGTGCTCGCCGACGGGCAGACGGAATACATCTGGCGCGCCGCCGCGCGCGAAGACGGCGTGGACAGCTGTTTCACCCGCATCGTGACCGATGGCGGCGGTACCGTGGTCAGCGCCGGCAAGTCGGACGGGGTCGGCCGCTGCTGACACGGTCGGGCGGCGATGCATGCTATGCGGAGGTGGCGCGCGGCAGCGGCTTTCGCATCCCGTGGCGCGGGATGCCCTGGCCGCGCGTGACGCGGCACCCGCAAGACGGTCGCGGAGTGGGCTTCATGCACATCCCCGCCGCGCACAGACCGCCGTTCGGTCAGCCCTTCGCGAAGGTGTCGGATCGATCCGGTGCCATGTCGACCCAGTTCTGGCCGCCGAAAGCGACCAGCGCGATTTGGAGGCAGTCCCCGGCCCCCGTGAGCCGGAAGACGATCGTGATCCTACGGTCCACACCGCCATGACGCACCCGCCAGCCCGGCAGGTTCGCGCTCAGGCCCGTGCCAAGGGTCGGGTTCGCCAGGATGTCCGCGACAAGTGCGTCGACCTGGTCGAGCCGACGTTCCGCGGCACCCGGATCGCCGGATACATCCGCCACGTGACGCGCCAGCTCCCGCAGGTCACGCCGGACGAGCGGGTGCCGCTCGATCCGGATCATGTCCGGGATGGTTTGCCGGCATGTCTTGCGGCCAGAAATGCCCGCGCGTCCGCCGTGAACGCGTCGACATCGGTCACGGGCTCCCACTGATCGACGGGGACTTGCAGGCGTCGCCGCACCTCGGTCTCGAGCAGCGTCTGTTCCCGCTCGCGGGCGACACGGGCACGGGCCAGTTCGCCGGAGACGGCGGCGCTGACATTCGGGTAGTCGCCGCGGTCGACCAGTTCCTTCGCGTATGCAAAAGCGGCTTCCGTGAAGCTGACGGACTGCTTGTGAACCCCCATGGCGTTCTCCCTTGGTGCTCCAGTATCGTACCGTCATCCAGGGCCGGTGTCCATGGTTCCGGCCCGGAATGCGCGGACAGGTTGGCGGGATGCGGCAGGGGGTGCAGCCTCGGGGCTGGGGCAATTATGCCGGGCGCAGGCGCGTGTCGGCGCTCGCCTCGCATGGCGAAACGGGCGGCTCCGCGCCTGGCGATTTCGCCTTGTCGCCGCCGTGCCAAGTTGGACAAGCGCGGCGGCGTGCCCGCTTATCCGCAGTGCGATGTGGGCGGCTTCCTCTCTTTCAGCCGTCGGGTATCCCGCAGACCGCCCGTCGACAGCCGGAGTGCGACATCGGATGCCATGAAAGTCCGGAATGTCCGGTACTGGCAGGATAAATTGACGCCGTGGTGTATTGGTCGATCGAGCCGCGCCGATAGGGGCGTTCATTCTTGATCCTGCTCCGGTTTCCATGAGGCTTGCCGGGCGCGGCCCAATTCAGGGTCGGCGCGTCCGATATTCATCGGCGGTCAAGAAGGGCGTGACCTGCGCGGGCTGGCGACCAGCTGCCACGACGATCCATCCGCGATGCGAACTTGATACATCTTGACGCAACGTCGAGACAGGTGATATCAGTCAACTGATGAGTGAAGCTTGCACTCATGCTTTTCGCCAAACGCAACCAGAGAGTCGCGGCGGCGAAATTGGGCCAAAGGGGGGGAGAACTATGGTCATTCGTCCGCTTGCTGCAGTGGCTGCCTTCGTGGCGACCATGGGCGGCGCACATGCGCAATCCACTGTCGATGTTGTCTACGCGACGCCGAACGATGTTGCGACGCTTGAACCGACACAGGTTCAGGGATTCTCCGATCATACCTCGACGCTCGCGATCTTCGGAGCGTTGACTTTCAACTTCGACGGCAAGACCGGCGAAGTGGGATACAAGCCCTTTCTGGCCGAGGCGATCGATCCTGTCGACCCGAACATCTGGCGTATAAAGCTTCGGGAGGGGATGAGCTTTCACAACGGCGCCCCGCTGAACGCGGAAGCGGTCAAGTTCTCGTTCGATCGGATCCGGCAAGCCGATTTTCCCTCGGGCCGCTACATGAAAAGCGCACCCATCGAGTCGGTCGAGATCGTGGATGACCTTACGGTTGATGTGCACACGACCGAGCCGATTGCCATCTTTCCCGCCCGCTTGCTGCGCGCCGATGGCTACGTGGTCGAACCGGGCCACTATGCCGACGCGCCGCCATGGGAGAGAATTTCGGAAACGGCTTTTGATCCGGTGGGCGCCGGTCCGTTCCGCTTCGTGTCGCACGAGCCGGACAACCGGTTGATCCTCGAGGTCAACGACGCGTTCAAGGACCCGCGCGGCTATCCGGCGCCGAACTTCGACCGGCTCATCCTGCGGGTCATTCCCGAACCGTCGACTCTGGTTGCGGAACTCTTGCAGGGCACGGTGGATATCGCGCCGATCCCGTCGGAAATGGTCCGCGTGTTCGAAGAGGCCCCGAACCTGCGCGTGGTGACGTCGCCCAGCACGACGCGGCTTTCGTTCATGATCAACCAGGCGGCGCATCCGGCACTATCGGACCGGCGGGTGCGGCAGGCGATCAATCACGCGATCGATGTCGAAGCCTTGCGGCAGACGCTGACGGGCGGGCAGGGGGTTCGGATTGCCAGCCTCGTCAATCCTCCGAACGCGAACCCGTCGCTCCGGCCATACAACCATGATCCGGACCGCAGCCGGGCGTTGCTGCGCGATGCGGGCCATGCCGACGGCTTCGCGCTGACGATAGACTGGAGCGCGGCACCCGCCTGCGGCGCGCTGGCCACCGCGGTCGTGCCCTATCTCGAAGCGGTCGGCATAGCGGTGGAGGCCGTGCGCGAACGCGATTGGGCGACGGAGTATTTGCCCGGGCAGGTCGCGGGAACCCTTGGCGGCCTGCACGGGCATGGCCATGCCGGGGTGGAGATGACCGCCGAAACAGATCTCTGGCCGATCCACCCTGAAAGGGAGGCCAATTCCACCAACTGGACCGGCCCGGCGGCCGACCGGTTCGTGCGGCTGTACCGCAAGCTGCAACAGACCACCGATCCGGATCGCCAACGCGACCTTGGTCATGCGCTGCAGGCGATCACCCATGACGAGGCGATCAGCGTGCCGTTCTGGCAAATGCCGCGCCATGTCGCGGTCAGCGACCGCGTGGCGCATTTCCGGCCCTATCCGGGGGGCCACAACGAGGATTTCTGGTCGATCCGCATGTCCGACGGCGCGTCTGCCAGCGGCACCGGGGCGCGATCATGATTGCGGGGAATGTTCTTCTCGATGTCGATGACCTGAAGGTTCATTTCCGGACGGACGAAGGCGTCGTGCGGGCCGTAGACGGGGTCAGCTTCCACATAGACGAGGGCGAGACGCTGGGGGTTGTCGGGGAATCCGGCTCCGGCAAGTCCGTGACCAGCCTTGCGATCATGCGCCTGCTGGGGACATCAGGCGCGATGGCGCCCGGCGGGGCCATCCGGTTCGGCGGGATGGACCTGCTTGGCATGTCCGACCCTGAGATGCGCCGGATCCGCGGAAACGCCATCGCGATGATCTACCAGGAACCGATGTCGAGCCTGAACCCGGTGCACACGGTCGGGCGGCAGATCGCCGAAGTGGTGCGGCTGCACCAGCGGCTTGACCGAAAGGCAGCCGACCGGCGCGCCGTAGAGATGCTCGAACTGGTCGGCATCCCCGAGCCGGCCCGCCGGGCCCGGAATTACCCCCACGAGATGTCTGGGGGCATGCGCCAAAGGGTGATGATCGCCATGGCGCTCGCCTGCAAGCCCCGGCTGCTGATCGCCGACGAGCCGACGACCGCGCTCGACGTGACGATACAGGCGCAGATCCTCGACCTGATGCGCCAGTTGCAGCGCGACATCGGAATGTCGATCCTGTTCATAACCCATGATCTTGGCGTGATCGCGGAAATGGCGGATCGTGTGGTCGTGATGTATGCCGGACGCACGGTCGAAGAGGCGACGGTGGACGACCTGTTCGTGAAGCCGCTCATGCCCTACACGATGGGGCTTCTGGATTCCGTCCCGCGTGTCGACACGGCTGGCCCGGCTTCGGGCAAGCTGCGCACCATTCCCGGCAATGTCCCCAACGCCCTGATGCGCCCGCTCGGCTGCGCCTTCGAGCCGCGCTGCGGCTACGCCATGGACGCCTGCCGGCGCCAGATGCCCGTCCTCGAAGACACGGGCGGTGGCCATATGGTCCGATGCCATCGCTGGGGTGACATCGTCCGCAAGGAGGCAGGCTGATGATCCATGTCGATCCCGCGACCGCCGAAACACGTGCGCCGACCATGGGCAAACCGCTGCTCGATATCCGGAACCTGCGGCGGTACTTCCCGCTGCAGCGCGGCGTTCCGCCCGGTCGTGCGATCGGCGTCAAGGCGGTGGACGACGTGAGTTTCACGATCGGCACCGGCGAGGTCGTTGGCCTCGTCGGCGAATCCGGATCTGGAAAGACGACGGTCGGGCGCACCATCCTTCGGTTGAAGCAGCCGACATCGGGCGAGATCTTCTTTGACGGGGTCGATCTCGTGCCGCTCGAGACCGCCGCGATGCGTCCCTATCGCAAGCAGATGCAGATCATATTTCAGGATCCCTATGGCAGCCTGAACCCGCGCATGAATGTCGGTCGAATCATCGGCGAAGCGCTTGGCACGCACGGCCTTGCGCCCGGTAGTGCCCGCGCTGACCGGATCGGCGAACTGCTGCTTGCGGTCGGTTTGCGGCCCGAACACATGCGTCGTTACCCGCACGAGTTTTCCGGCGGGCAGCGCCAGCGCATCGGGATCGCGCGTGCGCTTGCGGTCGAGCCGCGCTTCATCGTCGGCGACGAACCGGTGTCCGCACTCGATGTTTCCGTGCAGGCCCAGATCGTCAACCTGCTTGACGATCTGCGGTCGCGCCTGTCGCTGACGATGCTGTTCATCGCCCATGATCTGGCGGTGGTGAAGCACATCAGCGACCGCGTGATCGTTATGTATCTCGGCCGGATCATGGAAATCGCACCTGTCGATGCCCTGTATTCCAGTCCGCGCCATCCGTATACCGAGGCTCTGCTCGCGTCCGTGCCGGTCCCGGACCCGCGCGCCCGGCGCAACAGGGCCCCGCTTCAGGGTGACATTCCCAGCCCGATGAACCCCCCGTCCGGCTGCGTGTTCCGGACCCGCTGCCCGATTGCCACGGACGAATGCGCCAAGGTGGTTCCACCGCTCGAACAAGTGGCGCCGGGTCACTTCAAGGCCTGTATTCGGCGCTGAACCTAGGTCTGCTCGCGGTCCTGGGCGTTCAGGCTGCGCGACCAGCCCTCGTAGCTTTTCTCGATGGCTGCGCGCAGCAGGGCCGGGTCGCGCGACTTGAACGCGACATAGATCGCCCTGTGATCGGATGCGGCGACGTTCGGAATTTCGCGGATCGATTTCTCGATGGAGCTTCGGAACAGTTCCAGGATCGTGCTGCCCATCGTGATCATGTAGGGATTACGGGTCGCCTGGAGGATCGCGCGATGGAACCCGAGATCGTCCTCCACCGTCTGCGTGCCTTCGGCGATCCGCTTTTCAAGCCGCTCGACCAAGCGCCCAAGCGCAGCGATGTCGGCCTCGGTCGCCTTTTCCTGGGCCAGAACCGTGTAATTCGGCTCAAGCAGCTTGCGGAACTCCAGAAGCTCGGCGGACGTGCCATCCTTCAGAAGCAACTGAAAGACCAGCGGCGTCAGCATGTCGGGTCCGGGTTCGTTCCGGATCACCGTTCCAAGGCCGTGCCGGATATCGACGGCGCCCACGGCCTGCAGCATCTTGAGCGCCTCGCGGATCGAGGTCTTTCCGACACCGAGCTGCGCGCTGAGTTCCGTCTCAGACGGCAGCATGTCGCCGGGCTTGAGTTCCCGGCGGACGATGGCCTTCTTGATGCAGTCAAGCACGTACCCGACCGCCGAATTCCTGGTCCGCCGTTGCGCCAGAGAGGATTCGGCAGGGGGTTCAGAGTTCATCGGCACACCTGTCGAGCATGAAACGAATTGATCGATCATATGGTCGTTTGCGCATTTGAGGTCAACAGATGACAGATCAGTCATACCCGCACGATCGTCGCAGGCGCGCCGTCTTGTGGCGGTTTGGCGGGGTTGCGTGGACCTGTCCCCCCTCCGCCGTGCTGCGGCTTGCCAGCTTTCGGCTTCGGCCGTGGGTCAATGGTTGTACCGGGACACCGCTGACCGGCCAATCGGACATCTGGACAGGGCAGGCCGCGCCCTATCCAGCGCCCCGCGGCAGCGCGTGCCGTGGTCAACCGGGTCGCAGGATTTGCGGCCTTGGCTGCGCAAAGGGCGTTCACGGCTTTCACCGGTAGCCGCGTGCCATCGCGTTGCCGTGTGGTGCGGGAACCTGCGTCAGGCGACGGCGACGCGATGTTCGCCCGACACCTGTTCCAGACGTACGCGCGGAAAGACTGCCCCAAGCGGCAGCATCGGGCTTTGCGATTCCGGCGCCGGGGGCTGCGGCTGGCGCAGCCGTGTCGGATCGGGCACCGGAACCGCCGCCAGAAGCCTGCGGGTATAGGGATGACGCGGGTCGCGCAGGACGGCGTCGCGCGGCCCCTCTTCCATGACCTGACCGAGGCGCATCACCATGATGCGGTCGGCTACCTGGTCCACCACGGCCATGTCATGGGTGATGAAGAGATAGGACAGCCCGTCCTCGTCCTGCAATTCCTGCAGAAGATCGAGAACCTGTGCCTGCACCGAAACATCCAGTGCCGAGACGCTTTCGTCGGCGACGATCACCTTCGGCGACAGGCTGAGCGCGCGGGCGATGCAGACCCGCTGGCGCTGCCCGCCGGAAAATTCGTGCGGAAAGCGCCCTAGCATGTCGGCGGACAGGCCCACCCGGCGGAACAGGAATTCCGCGCGGTCCGTCAGTTCCGACCCGCTGGCCAGCCCATGGACGCGTAGGGGTTCCACGACCTGCTCGCCCACCGTCATCCGCGAATCCAGCGATGCGCCGGGATCCTGGAACACCATCTGGATGTCGCGCAGCACGGGCCGCATGGATCGGCGCGACAGACCCTTCGTGTGCCTGCCGTCGATCCGCACCGCGCCCTCCCACGGCACGAGGCCCAGCAGAGCCTTGCCGATGGTAGACTTGCCGGACCCGGATTCGCCCACCAGCGCAAGCGTTTCCCCCACCCGGATATCGAAGGACACGCCCTCGACGGCGTGCAGCCGCGCGACGGGCCGGTTCAGGATGCCGCCTTTCACGTCGAAGCGCACGCTCAGGTCCGAAACCTCGACGACCTTTTGCCCCGGGCTGCGCGGGGGGCGGGGAGGCGCGGCGCCAAGCCGGGGCACCGCGGCGAGCAGTCCCTTGGCGTATTCGGAACTGGGTGCGCTGAACAGGCGTTCGACCGAGGACGCCTCCACCGGCTGGCCCGCGCGCATGACGATGGCCCGATCGGCCATTTCCGCCACCACGCCCATGTCATGGGTGATCATGAGGACGGCGGTGCCACGTTCCTTCTGCAACAGCCGGATCAGGTCGAGGATCTCGGCCTGGACGGTGACATCGAGCGCGGTGGTCGGTTCGTCCGCAATGAGGATCTCGGGCTCGCAGGCCAGCGCGATGGCGATCATCACGCGCTGCCGCATGCCGCCGGACAATTCGTGCGGGTACTGTTTCAGCCGCCGCTCGGGGTCGGTCAGGCGCAGGTCGCGCAGCAGCTTCAACGCTCGCGCCGGGGCCGCGTCGCGGGTGCACATGTCATGTTCCAGCAGTACCTCGCACAACTGCCGCTCGACGGTCATCAGCGGGTTCAGCGAAGTCATCGGTTCCTGGAAGATCATGGAGATCCGCCGCGCGCGGATGGCGCGATACGCCCGGTCCGACAACCCCGCGATGTTGCGGTCGCCCAGCCGGATGGTGCCTTCGGTGATCCGCGCCATGGGGCGCGGCAACAGCCCCATGATCGCAAGGGCGGTCATGGACTTTCCCGATCCGCTTTCACCGGCCAGGGCGACCGTTTCGCCCCGATGCAGATCGAAGGACAGGTGGTCGAGAACGGTCTTGCCGCCCGCGCCGGTCGCGACCTGCACCGTCAGGTCGCGCACCGACAGGACGGGGCGCGCGTCGTCGCCCCGTCCGCTGTCATTGTCTCGCGTCATTCGAATACGACCCGCGGGAAATAGAACGACACCACCCAGTTGGGCATGTCCACGATTTCCGAGATGCGCAGATCTCCCGCGACCGAGCAGAGCAGATACGCATCCTCCGCCGACAGGCCGTGCTGCTTGCCCAGCAGGTCGATCATGCCCGACACCGCGGCGCGGGCGCCTTCCATCATGTCCGGCCCGATGCCGGTCGTGGCCTCGTAGCCTTTGGCGTCGAGATGCCGCGTGACCGGTCCCGGCGTCGAGAACCGCGGAAAGGCGAGTGGCTCCTGCTTGATGAGATCCAGCGTGATCTCGACATCCATCGGGCTTTCGATGGCGGTTCCGCAGACCTCGCCGTCGCCCTGCGCCGCGTGCGTGTCCCCGACCGAGAACAGCGCGCCCTCGACCTCCACCGGCAGGTAAAGGACCGACCCCGCGGCCAGATCACGGATATCGAGATTGCCGCCCATACGTCGTGGCGGCACAACGGAATGCAGGCCGGGTTCGGCCGGGGCAAGCCCGATGGTCCCGGCAAAGGGCTTCAGCGGCACCTTCGCGATGTCCGAGAACAGCGACGGCGCCAGCGTGTCGGGATCGTAGTCCCACACCTTCAGATGCGGTTCCTTGAACTGGTCGGCAAGCAGCCCGAAGCCGGGAATGTTCGCCGTCCAGCCGAAGCCGGACGGGTGGAACTGTTCCAGTGTGATCTTCAGGATGTCGCCCGGCTCGGCCCCGTCCACATAGACCGGCCCGGTCACGGGGTTGATCTTGCCGAAATCGAGGTTCGGGACATCCGCCGTCGTGCTGTCGCGGGTAAACTGCCCGCCGGAACTGTCGAGACAGTGGAAATAGACACGGCTGCCGGGTGCCACCACCTGTGCGGGCGGGATCGAATGATCCCACCCGTGGTGATGGCGGCCGTGAATGGTATAGTCACAAGCCTTGCACATCGTTCATTCCGCCGTGGCCGAGTAGATGTAGTCGTAGTTGACCGGGATGTGCACCGGGTCCACGAACAGGCTGTCGTCGCCGGCCATGTTGTCGGACACCAGCGTGAACCGCTGTTCGTTGAACACCGGCACCCAGGGCGCGTCGGCCATGATGTCCACATAGATCGACCGCCACGCGGCCTCGCGTTCCTCGGCCATGGCCGGGTCGGCCATGGCATCGGCCTCCGCCGCCCGCGCATCGAGCTCCTCGTTGCAATACCACGACCAGTTCCAGCCACCGGGCACCGCGCCCGCGCAGCCGAGGATGGGCCCGTAGAAGTTCGACGGATCGGGGAAATCCGCGATCCAGGCCATGCCGCCCGACCAGATCATCGGCGCCTGGTCGGCCTCGCCGCCCGCCGCGATGACGTTGGATTGCGCAAGGCTCCGGATATCGGCGGTGATGCCGATCTCCGCCAGGTCCTGCTGGATGGCCTGCGCGATGCGCGGGTTCGGGTCAACGTTCATCACGTAAAGCTCGGTGGTGAACCCGTCGGGGAAGCCCGCCTCGGCCAGCATCTCGCGCGCCGCTTCGGGATCGTAGGCATAGCCTTCATAGTCGGGGGCATAGCCGGGCATCGTGGGCGGCAGCGGCTGGTTGGCGGGCACGGCGCGCCCGTTGATCATCTGGACGATCCGGTCCTTGTTGATCGCCATGTTCACGGCGCGACGCACCTCCACGTTGTCGAACGGCGCCATCTGCGTGTTGAGCGTGATGTAGCCGGTGTGAAGCTGGCCGCCTTCGACCACGTTCTCCGCCTGTGCGGGGTCGTTCATGACCTGCAGGAACTGCGCGGGCGGGATGCCGTCGCCCGGCACGTCCGCTTCGCCGCTTTGCAGCCGCAGCAGGGCCACGGTCGGGTCCAGCCCGATGTTGAAGGTCACCTGATCCAGCTTGGGCACGCCCGCACGGTGATAATCCTCGAACCGTTCGAACACGAGCCGCTGGCCGGGTACCCATTCCGCCAGCCGGAATGCGCCGGAGCCGACGGGTTCACGCCCGAAATCCTCGCCCGAGGCTTCGACCGCCTCGCGCGGCACGATGGACGCGAAGTTGAGCGCCATGACATGGCTGAACGTCGCGTCGGGCCGGGACAGGGTGATCTGCACGGTCTTGTCGTCGATCACCTCGACGCCGCTCAGCCCCTCACCTTCGCCCGCGTTCCATTCATCGAAGCCCGCGATCATGCCGAAGAAGCCGGCGCCCGGGCTGCGCGTTTCGGGGTTGGTCACGCGCTCGAGCGAGTATTTCACATCCTCCGCCGTAATCTCGCGGCCGTTGTGGAACATGATGCCGTCCTTCAGCACGAAGGTATGCACCATGCCATCTTCGGAAATCTCGTGGCTGGCCGCCAGTTCGTTGCGCAGCGTCGTCGTGCCAGGCTCATAGCCCATCAGCCCGTCGAACAGCGACTTGATCATCGACCAGTTCTGCCAGTCATACCCGATCGCGGGGTCGAGCGTGGCCACGTCGTCCTGGTAGGTCACGACCATCTCGCCGCCCTGCGGCGCGTCCTCGTCCACTTGCGCAAGCGCACCGCCTGCGGCGAGCGCCAGACCGGCGACACCGGCCATCAATCGGGTCATCATCATGCTTTTCATGTGTCTTTCTCCTCTGTCGGTTTTCATTTGGTCTTGATGCGGGGATCGATGAGCGGTGCCACGAGATCGGCGATCAGGTTGCCGAGCACGATGGCCGTGGCCGACACCAGCGTGACGCCCATGATGACGGGAATATCCACGCGCTGGATCGCCTGCCACGCAAGCTGGCCGATCCCGGGCCAGCCGAAGACGGATTCGACGACGACGATGCCCGACATGAACAGCCCGATGTCGATGCCGATCATGGCGATGATCGGCAGGATCGCGTTGGGCATCACGTGTCGGGTGATGATGCGCAGCTTCGACAGGCCCTTGGCGCGGGCCGTGCGCACGAAATCCTGCCCCAGCACGTCGATCATGGACGACCGCATCATGCGGCTGTACCAGCCCGCGCCAAGAAACCCGAGCGTGATCGACGGCAGCACGAGGTGCGCGAAGGTGCCGTAGCCGCCGATGGGGAACCACCCCAGCTGCACGGCGAAGACATAGAGCAGCAGGATGCCGATCACGAATTGCGGGGCCGAGATCGACACGAAGCTGAAGATCATCAACCCGTGATCCGCGGGACGGTTGCGGCGCAGGGCGGCGATGACGCCGATGGTGAGACCGAGGATCAGTTCGGTCACGATGGCGGACACCATCAGCAGCAGCGACGCGGGCAGGCGCGACGCGATCAGGTCGGCCACCTCCGCCCGCTGAAGATAGGACCGGCCCATGTCGCCCTGGAGCAGGTTCCCGAGATAGCGGACATACTGCAGCAGGAGCGGATCGTTCAGCCCGAGCTGGTCGCGGATACTGGCGACGGTTTCCGCCGTGGCCGACCGTCCGGCGATCTGGCGCGCGGGATCGGCCGGCAGCAGGTAGAGCAGCACGAAGGTGACGAAGGTGATCCCCAGCAGGATCAGCGCGCTTTCGACCAGGCGCCGGACCAGATAGCCGCTCATCCGTGGCGTCCCTTCAGCGTCGGGTCGAGGACATCGCGCAGCGCGTCGCCCACAAGGTTGAAAGCCAGCGCCAGCAGCACGATCAGCAGGCCCGGAAAGAACACCAGCCACGGCGCGGTGGAGAAATAGGTCTGGTTCTCGAAGATGATGTTGCCCCAGCTCGGCATCGGCGGCTGCACGCCCACGCCAAGGAAGCTCAGTGTCGCCTCCAGCAGGACGGTGGTGGAAATGCCAAGCGTGCCGAACACGATGATCGACGACAGAAGATGCGGCAGGATGTGCTTGCCGAGAATGCGCAGGGGGGACGAGCCGATGGCGCGCTGGACCTGGATGAATTCCCGCTCGGCCAGACTGCGGGTTTCGGTATAGATCACGCGGCTCATTTGCACCCAGTTGACCATGGCGATCACCAGCGCGACGATCATCAGGCTGGGCTGGAAGATTGCCGCCAGCACGATCGCCAGCAGCAGCGCCGGGAAGGCCATCATCAGGTCGGTGAAGCGCATCAGGATCGCCGCGGTCCAGCCGCCGAAATACCCCGCCGCGATGCCGACGCCTGCGCCGAGGATCACCGCCGTGCCGTTCGCCACCACCCCGATGATGAGCGACGTGCGCGTGCCGAGGATCAGGCGCGACGCGAGATCCCGGCCCAGAAGATCGGTGCCCAGCGGGTAGGCGCCGCCCGGCGGCAGCGGCCCGCCCATCAGATCGAGCCCGTCGAAGCTTTGCGCGAAGGGGTCGTGCGGCATGATCCAGGGCGCGAACACCGCGCAGACGACCATAAGCGCGATCACGGCAAGCCCGAAGGCCGCACGGGGCCGCCGCAGCAGTTCCAGCAGGACCGCGCGCACGCGCCCCCGCTGCCGCGGGCGAAAGGCCTCAGCCACGCTCATGCCCGCTTGCCCCCGGCGAGTCCCCGGTCGTGCAGCAACTTCACGGCGGCCTCTTCGAGGCTGATCTGTTCGACCATGGCCATGGCGCGCAACTGTTTCAGCGCGAGCGCCTCGTCCCGCCCGTCCTGCATCAGCGACAGCACGGCGCGGATCACGTCGAGCCGCCCGCCGCGGCGGCGGGCCTGTTCCGCATCGCGGGCCGCGCGATCCGCCTTCCGGGCAAAAATCTCGTGCGCGATCACCATAGCCGAGAACAGGTTGCCAAGTCCGGCGACCGGCAGGAAGGCGTCGATCTCCTGTGCCAGCGCCCAGGCCAGCCGCCCGGGGCTTTCCGACCCGATCAGCCCGATCACCGGCACCGGCGCTGCCCCGCGCGGCCATGGCAGCATGGCATCGTCGGCGGTATCGATGTCGATCACGAGGATATCCGCGATGGCAGCCGTGTCGCTGTCCAGATCCGTGCTCCGGACATGCGATTTTACGCCCAGCCGGTCGCAGCGGTCCTTGATCCGCGCACCGATCTCGGGCGAGCGCACGAGGACGATCGCTGTGTTTCCGCGGAAATTGTGTATCGGCGCGCTTCTCATGAGACGATCCTCAGATTGGGCCTCGGGTTGGGCCACGGGTCGGGGCTGGCGCGGG
Organism: Meridianimarinicoccus zhengii; assembly: GCF_003254465.1. Taxonomy (GTDB): domain Bacteria; phylum Pseudomonadota; class Alphaproteobacteria; order Rhodobacterales; family Rhodobacteraceae; genus Meridianimarinicoccus; species Meridianimarinicoccus zhengii. The sequence goes on along the minus strand of NZ_QDFI01000012.1, from coordinate 26,860 downwards.
TGGGGGTTGGCGGCTGGCCGGTCATGTAAGGGTCGGCAGGGATCGGGCCGTCGGCGCGCTGCACGATCCTGAACCGGCCCTGTTCGGCGATGGACAGTTTCGGGGTCAGCATCGCGTGCCGCAGAACCGGATCGATGGCGATATCGCCCATGACGGTGGGGACCGGCGCCGCGGTCGCCGCCCGGAACACGGCTGCGGGATCGTCCGTCCCGGCCTGCTGCGCGGCTGCGAACAGGATTTCCACGGCGGCGTGGGACGTGGCCATGAATGACGACACCCGCCCGTTCGGCGCATGGCGCCGGGCCGCGGTACGGAGATCGTCACCGGCGTCGGGTTCGAAGAAGCTGCCCGCCGCCAGTAACCCGTTCGCCGCGGTCCCGATGTCGTCCAGATCCGCCTCGGTCTGATTGAAGCTCACGACCTGCACGGGGTCGGCGCCCGATGTCCTGCGGGCGTCGAGCCCGCGCAGCAGGCTGACATTGGAGGGCCCGATCAGGCTGTCCACGACGCAATCCGCCCGCTGTTCCGCGATTTCATCGATGATGTGGTCCGGCGTCACCGCACCAAGCGGCACGAATCTTTCGCCCACGATGTCGAGCCCGCGTGCCACGAGACATTCGCGCGCCAGCCGCAGCGTTTCCCAGCCCCAGACATAGTTTGACCCGACAAGATAGACCTGCCGCAGCCCCTGCGCCGCGATCCAGTCGGCGACGGGCACGACATGATGATTGGGCGAGGCACCCAGATAGACGACGTGATCGTTGCTTTCGAACCCTTCATAGGGGCAGGGATACCACAGCAGGCCGCCATAGCGTTCCAGCAGGGGGATCAGCTCCTTCCGGCTAGACGACGTGATCGCGCCGACGATATGGCGCACGCCGCTTTCCAGCAGGCCCCGCGCGATCCGGTCATAGGCGGCGATGTCCCCGCCCGGATCCGCCACCACGGGTGCGATGACATGGCCATGGCGCTGTCCAAGCGCCTCGATCGCGCCGAGCGCACCCGCCAGCGCGCTTTGCCCGAGCGCCGCGTAACTGCCGGTCGTCGAGAACATGAGGCCAAGTCGCAAGGTCATCGCCGGGACGGGTCCATAAAAAAAGCCCCGTGACCTCCTGCGGGGAGGTCGGACGGGGCGCGGTTGCCTTTGGCTCTTCAAGCCATGTGTCCTGTGACATTACCAGCGCCGTGCCCTGTGTCCAGTGCCGCCGTCACCGGCACCGCCGATGACACGCAGGTAATGCCTTTTATTCGTGCGGTCGCTCAGAAAAGCGGCGCTCTGTGTCCCCCCCTGCCGGCCGCGGGGATCAGGTCCCGTCGGCGGCCCAGCGGACCATGTTGGCAAACAGCGCGTCATAGCCCGGCCAGTCGAGGAACGGTTTCGGCAGCCAGTGTTCGCTCATGTCGGACGCCCATGCGACCGACCGGCCCGCGCCGTGCTGACCCGTGACGAGCAGCGGCAGGCCGCCTTGATCCGCGGGCAGGCGCAGCACGACCTCCGCGCCCTCGGCCTTCGGCACGATCTCGTTCACGCCCAGCAGGTAGGGCCAGTCGGACGGGACGCCGGACAGGATCGGATGGCCGGGTGTCACCACCTCGGGCACCGCGCCCTCGGGCAATTCGACCCGGTCGTCCACGGGCAGGCAGGTCACGGGCAGCGCGGATTCGACCGGGGTGCGGTGCCAGCGCCCGCGCCCGTCGATGCCCTGAAAGGTCAGGTAGCCGCCGACCATGATTAGCCCGCCGCCGCCGCGCACGTAAGCCTCGATCGCTTTCAGCCGGTTGGGTACACGCTCTCCGCGCAGCCAGACCGCTGGCGGCAGCAGCAGCGTGTTCGCCCCGATATCCGACAGCATCACCACGTCCCACGCGGACAGGTCTTCGGCGGTATAGGGGAATGCCTCCGCCGCCTCGTGGGCCTTCATGTAGGTCACGTCGATGCCCGCACGGGCCATGCCTTCGACGAAGCGGTCCGCGCCGGTGTGGAAGGTCGTGCTGCCGAACTGGTCGAAGCCCTTGTAATGGGTCGCGGCGCTGACCCAGCTTTCGCCCACGAGAAGCAGTTTCGTCATGGTGTCGTCTCCGGTGTTGTATAGGCGCACAGGGCGGCGGCGGGATTGGCGATCATGAGCCGGTCGAGATCGGCCTCGCTCAGCCCGGCCCGCAGAAGCCGGGGCAGGAAGTGGCGCTGCACATGGGCGTAGCCGTTGCCGCCGAACGCGGTCAGCATCATCTTCAGGAACACGTCCTGCGACAGCAGCAAACGGTCGAGATACCCGCCGCGCGCCAGCGCCGCGATGGCCGCAGCACAATCGGCGTCGGACGGGCATTGCACCTGCTGGTCGTCGTACCAGTAGTCCATCCCGATCATGTCGTATTCAAGGAAGGCACCCCGGTCGGCCAGCGACCGCTGGTAATCGCCATCGTCCCAGGACGGGTTCATGTGGCACAGGATTACCCGGTCGAGCGGCTGTCCCTCGCCGGCGACCGCGTCCAGAACGTCATGCGCGAGCCGTTCCCAGCCCGGCAGGTGAATCATCAGCGGCAGGCCCGTGTCCAGCGCCGCGATGGCCGCGCCGCGCAGGCTCTTGCGTTCTTCGGACGTGAAATCGGCGCTCACGCCGATCTCGCCGATGATGCCGATGGGCACATGCTCCGGCCCGACCCCGCGGCGGTGTTCGTGGACCAGTTCAGCCGCGATGTCCTCGGCCGTCATGGCGGCCAGTTCCGGCGGGTGGGACGAGTGCAGGTAGTACCCCGACCCCATCACGATGTTCAGCCCGGTCGCCTGCGCGATCCGCACCAGCGCTTCGGGCGACCGGCCGATGCCGCGGCACGTTGGGTCGAGCACGGTGCCACCGCCTTCGGCCCGGAACTTCAGCAGTTCGGCCACGGCCATCGCTTCGTCGTCCAGCCCGCAATTGTCGCGGCTGGCGAAAGGGTCATGCTTGAGTTGCGACAGGATCGACGCGCTGACCGGCAGGTCGCGTATGGGCGACGCGAAATCCGGGTCCCGCCCGCGCCACCAGCAGGTGCAGTCGTTCAGGATATGCTCGTGCATCAGCGTGACGCCAAGGGCGACGCGCGGCACCGGGCCGGTCACGGTGGCGACGGTCGGGCTGGGGGTGTCATGCATCGGAGGGCTCCGTCATGCCGATCAGCGGCGCATCGTGAAAGGCGATTTCCAGTTCGGTCACCCGCCCGAAGATCGAGCTCAAGCGGGCCAGATCGGCGGGCGCTGCCACCCGGTCGATGGTGTCTTTCAGCCACCGTGCCTGCGCCGCGAAGCCGTCATCCGCGTGCAGGTCGATCCAGCGGCGGATATGCGGGTCCGCGATGGGATGGGCCGCGGCCCGGCTGCACCATGTCCAGTACATCCACTCGGCGGCGAACATCGCCGTGACGATATCTGCGAAATCGCCGTCCCGCGCGATGGCGAGCATCCCGTCGTCGAAGGCGCGCACCGATGGTGGGATCGCTATGTGGCGGTCGATCCCCAGCGTGGCGAAGCTGTCCTCGAAATAGGGGATCTGGTCGCGCACCAGCGCATCCTGAACCCCGATCAGCCAGCGCTTGCTGTGCAGGTCGGGTGCCTTGGCGGTCGCATAGGCGAAGATCGAAACCGCCGTGTCCACGAAGGCGCCCTCGTAGACGAGATAGCGGTGCCAGCCCTGCACGGGCAGTGTGCCCGCCGCGATCTGCCGCACGAAGGGATGGTCCAGCATCCGGGACAGAACCGCGTCGTTGTCGGCCAGGATCCGGTCGGATATCCGGGTCATGGCTGCTCCAACGCGGGTTGCGCGGCCTTCACGAAGGCGCTCACACGGGCGGCCTCCACCGGGTTCCACCAGACGCCGCCTTCCTTGAGCGACGAGGCGACGATCACCGCATCCACCCGTTCGAGGATCGGCACGATGTTGTCGGGTGTCACGCCCGAGCCCACGAGCACGGGCAGATGGGTTGCCGCGCACACCGTGTCGATCTCGTCCAGCGCCGCGCTATCGCCCGTGCGCTGGCCGGTGGCGATCACCGCGTCCGCGTCGAAGAACGCCAGATCGCGGGTCAGTTCGGTCACGCTGCGGTCGGCGGTGATCGCGTGGCTGCCGTGCTTCACATGGCTGTCGGCGAACACCCGGATGCCCTCGGCCCGCAACTGGGCGCGGTAGCGCAGGGCCTCGGCGGCGCGGCCTTCCATGAAACCCTCGTTGGCGACATAGGCGTTGGCCCACTGGTTCACGCGGATGAAGGCCGCGCCGGACGCTGCGGCGATGGCGAAGGCCGGGATCGGCGCGTTGGCCAGCACGTTGATCCCCATGGGCACGCCGAATTCCCGCCCGATCCGGTCGGCGACGACCGACATGAAAGCCGAGGTTTCCGGCCCGATATCGTCAGGCTTGGAGAACGGGATATCACCGTGGTTTTCCACGATCAGCCCGTGCATCCCGCCCGTGACAAGCCGTTCGGCATCGCGCAGGCAGAAGGACAGGATGTCGTCCCGCGACGTGCCGCGATAGCGCGGCGCGCCGGGGAAGGGCGGGCAATGGATCATCCCGATCAGCGCCTTGTCGCGCCCGAAAATCTCGCGGATGGCGTTCTGTGGGCGGTCGGATATCTGCGCCATGGTCAGCCCTTCCTGCGCTTGCCGCCGAAGCGGAAATTGGCGGTGAAGATCCGCGTGTTGAGCCAGATGGCGATCAGGATGATCGTGCCGGTGACGATTTGCGTGAAGAAGGGCGAGATATGCATGAGGATCAGGCCGTTCCCGATGACAGCGATGGTCAGCGCCCCCAGCAGCGTGCCGAGGATCGTGCCCCGCCCGCCGAACAGCGACGTGCCCCCCAGCACCACCGCCGCGATCACCTGTAATTCGAACCCCACGGCGGCATTGGAGGACCCGGACCCGAGCCGTGCCGCGATCAGAAGCCCCGCGACGGCGCTGGCGATGCCCGTCAGCATGTAGACCGACGCGATGGTCCCGCGCGCCGGCATCCCGGCGCGGCGCGCGGCCTCGGTGTTGGAGCCGGTGGCGACGACGCGGCGGCCATACACGGTGCGCGACAGGACGACGGTGCCAAGTACGGCGATGGCCACCGACACGATCACCGGGAACGGAATGCCGCCGATCTGCCCGCGCCCGATAAACAGAAAGCCCGGCAGGTCGGGGATCGGGATGGAATAGCCCTGTGTCAGGTAAAGCGCAAAGCCCCGCAGGATCGACAGCCCCGCCAGCGTGACGATGAAGGCGGGAATGCCTTGATACGCCACGAACCATCCCTGGAACAGCCCGATCAGCGCGCCAAGTGCCAGCATCGCCAGAACCACGAACGGCCAGGGAAGCCAGCCGCCCGACAGGGCGATTGCCGCCACCGCGTTGATGAGCGCCACCTGCGAGCCGACCGACAGGTCGATCCCCGCGGTGATGATGACGAAGGTCATGGCCACCGCGACGACCAGGATCGGCGCCGCCTGCCGCAAGATGTTGAGCAGGTTCACCGGCGTCAGGAAGGCGCTGGCCATGACGGAAAAGAACACGACGCAGACGATGAAGAAGCCCGCGATGGACAGTACCTGCGCATGCTCCGACAGGAAATCGGCGATGGCGGATCCCTGTCCGCGCTCGGTGTACTGGACGCTCATATCGCCTCCCCCTTGCCGACGATCAGCTTCACGAGATCCTCGAGGCTGGTCTTGGCGATGGCGCGCTCGGCGACCTTGGTGCCTTCGTACATGACGGCGATGCGGTCGCAGACCTCGAACAGGTCCTGAAGGCGGTGGGTGATGAGGATCACGGCGACACCGCGCGCTTTCAGGGTGTTGATCAGGCGCAGCACCGCCTCCACCTCTGCCACGGCGAGCGCGGATGTGGGTTCGTCCATGATGAGAACCCGCGGATCGAACGACGCCGCGCGCGCAATGGCGATGGCCTGCCGCTGGCCGCCGGACAGCTTTTCGACGCGGGCGTTCAGGCGCGGGATGCGGATGTCGAGATCGTCGAGCATGGCGCGGGCGCGGGTCTTCATCGTCGCACGGTCGAGGAACGACCAGCGCGCGACCTCGCGGCCGAGAAAAAGGTTGCCCATCACGTCGATATGGTCGCACAGGCTGAGGTCCTGGAACACCATCTCGATGTGGCGGGCGCGGGCATCGGCGGGGTTGGCGAAACGCACCTCTTCGCCGTCCACCGCGATGGTGCCTGCATCGGGGACGTAGGTGCCGGAAATGATCTTCGTCAGGGTCGACTTGCCCGCCGCGTTGTCGCCGATCAGCCCCACGCATTCGCCGGGATACACGTCAAGATCGACACCGCGCAGTGCCTCGATCGATCCGAAGCTCATGCGGATGCCGCGCAAGCTGATGCGCGGTGTCATGCCTGGCGCGGACTCGGAACCGGAGGGCATGACGCCCCCCGGCCCGGCAATCGCGCCGTGCTGCGATTGCGTGGACATCACTCGAAGATGCTCCGGAAGTCGTCGACATTCTCGGTCGTGACGATGGTCACGGGAACGGAGACCACCGCCTCCGTGCTGCCGCCGCCGACGAGATCGTCCAGGATGCGCACGGCGGTCGCGCCCATTTCGGCCGGGTCCTGCTGGATCACCGCCTCCACGTAGCCCGCGTCGATGCCGCGGATCGCCTGCGCGGTCAGATCCCAGCCGAACACCTTGATGTCGCCGGTGCGCCCCTGGCTTTCCACGGCGGCGATGGCGCCGAGAAGCGCGGGTTCGCCCGTCGCATAGATCGCGTTCAGGTTCGGGTTGGCCGTGATCAGGTTCTCGGCCGCGCCAAGCGCCACGTCCTGCACGTTCTGGCCGTCCACGATGCCCGCGACGGTGATGCCGTCCACCCCTTCGATGCTGGCCTCGAACCCGTCCTGCCGGATATTCTGGATGGCGGAGTTGAGCGCGCCGACGATCCCCAGCGTCGCCGTGCCACCCATGTCACTGGCCACGTAGTCGACGAAATAGTCGCCGATCATGCCGCCCGCTTCGACATTGTCCACGCCGACCTGCGCTGCATGGGGGCCGTCGGGCAACACCGCGTCCACTGCGACGACGGGAATTCCGGCGTCCGCGGCCTGCTGGACGGCGGGCATGATCCCGTTCACGTCGATGGCGACCACGACGATCCCGTCCACGCCCTGCGCGATATAGGTCTCGATCGCGCTGTTCTGTGCCGCCGGGTCGTTGTTGGCATTGAAGATCACCAGCTCGTCGCCCGCCGCTTCGGCAGCGGCGGTGGCGCCCGCGTTCATCTGGTTGAAGAACAGCGCCTGCTGGTTGATCTGCACAAGCGCAAAGGTCTCGGCCCCGGCCGCGCCCGCGGTCAGCCCAAGTGTCGCCGCCGTTGCGAGCAAGGCGGATTTCAGTCCGGTCTTCATGGTGTCACACTCCTCTGTCGGTCTGGTTCTGGTTGGTCGTTTCTTGTCGTGTTCGGCGCCGCGACGGACGCGCGTTCGATCAGGTCCACCGGCAGGTATTCGACCAGGTCCGGCAGGGCCTGATCCTTCCAGTCGCCGTCGAGCAGCAGCTCGACCGCCCGCGCACCCAGTCTTTGCGCGGGCTGGCGCACCGCCGTGATCGGCGGGTCGTAAAGGTGCAGCGCGCGTGCCCCGTCGAAACTGACGAGCGACATGTCGCGCGGGATGCGCACGTTCCGCGCGCGCAGGGTTTCGATCACGCCGATGGCGATTTCGTCCGAGCCGACGAAGATCGCCGTCGCGTTGTCGCGCCCGTCGAGCAGATCTGTGGCAAGCGCGCGTCCGGACGCGACATCGTGCTGCCCTGACATGACCCTGACGGCGACCGTCTCGCCGCCGCTGCCGTCGCGCAGGCCGCGTTCCAGCCCCTCCGCGCGCTGCCGTGTGGACATGAGCGCCTGTCCGCCGCCCATATAGGCGACGCGCCGGTGTCCCCATCCTGCGAGGTGATGGCCCGCAAGGTAACCGCCCTGCGCGTTGTCCGCATAGATCTGCGGGGCGCGCGCGCCGGGAACCGCTTCGTCCACGACGACGACACGGGGCAGGGCGGCCATCGCCGTGGCAACATCGGGACTGGGCCTGCGATTGGTGCAGAACACGACGCCATCGGCACGGTTGTCGGTGGCGAGTTCAAGCAGCGCGATCTCGCGCGCCTCCACGTTCGAGGTGGCGTGCAATTGCACGATCATCCCCCGTTCCGATGCCGTGCGTTCGACCGACGCGGCGAGGGTCGCGAAGAACGGGTTCGCGATGTCCGGCACGATCAGGGTGATCGTGTCCGACCGCCCGAGGCTCAGCCGCCGCGCGTGGGGGTTGGGCCGGTAGCCGAGTTGCCGCACCGCGCGTTCGATCCGCGCCCGCGTTTCAGGGGGCAGTTCGAGCGTGCCGTTCATGTGCCGCGACACGGTTGCCGGAGACAGCCCCGCCTTTCGGGCGACATCTTTCAGGCTTGCCGGCATTCGCCCCTTCCCAAGTGCACGATGCTTAGGTAAACGCATTTACTAAACCGCTTTACTAAAGCAGCGGCGCAGGTCGGTCAAGCCATGTGTCGACCGGACTGCCAGATCGGGGGCTATTGCCCGAAATTCAGGCAGCGGCATGGTCCGAACCGCCGCGTTGACAGGAAAGGACGCAACAGATGCGCCGAGCATTCGTCTTCGGGAACGCCGCCATCGACGAGGTGCTCCGGGTGCGGACCCTGCCATCGGCGGGCGAGTCGGTCCTGGGGCAGGCGCGCCATGCCGGACTGGGCGGCAAGGGGGCGAACCAGGCCATCGCGCTGTCGCGGACGGGCGTGCCCACGCGCTTCGTCGCGGCCGTCGGTACGGACTGGCAAGGCGCTGCGATCCGGGCTGCCCTGTCAGGCGAACCGGTCGATACGGCGCTGGTCGAACGCGACGACATCCCCAGCGACCGCTCGATCATCCTTGCGCAGGACAACGGCGAGAACGTGATCGTCACCACGAATGCCTGCGCCCGAAGCCTGACATTCGATGACGTTGCCGCGCATGTCGGGGACATGCAGGCGGGCGATGCCCTTCTGCTTCAGGGCAATCTCGACATTGACGTCACCGTCGACATCGTGGCGGCGGCGCGCGCGCGGGGGGCACGGGTCATTCTGAACCCGTCACCTTTCGACCCTGCGTTTGCCAGGGTCATCCCCGGTCTGGCCGCGCTCTTTGTCAACGAAACCGAAGCCCACGGGCTGACAGGTTTGTCCGGAAAGGCCGCCATAGCCGCGTTGCGGGCGTCTGGGGCGGAGCAGGTCATCCTTACCTTGGGCGCCGGGGGGGCGATGCTTGGCAGTCGCGACGGCACCGTGCATGTGCCCGCCCGGCCTGTCGATGTCGTGGACGTGACCGGCGCGGGCGACTGTTTCGAGGCCGTGGCCGTCGGTTCGGCATTGCGGCGCGGCACGGATATCGACGAGAACGCCCTGACCAATGCCACCCTTGCCGCCGCCCATACCGTTCGGGGCTTCGGCACGGTCCCTTCGTTCCCGGATGCCGACCGGCTTGCCCGGATCATGTCGGGTCGAACGGATACGCCGCGTTGACGCGACCGCGTCGGGCGACCCTTGACCGCCCGACTGCGGCTTCGCCCGTAGGGTGGCCGCCGGACAGGCCAGCTGCAGTTCGCTCGGTCAGGCGAACATGCCCTTGCTCGATCGCGAGATGTGTTCGACGAAAAGCCGGATCTTCGGATCCTGCAGTTTCTTGTGGGGATAAAGGCATCCGAAAATGGTCGGCGTGGGCGGCGTGTCCGGCAGCACTTCCACGAGACGGCCCGATGCAAGATGGTCGCGCACGTCGAACCGCGGCTTGTTGACGATGCCGCGCCCCGCAAGCGCCCAGTCGGTCAGGACATCGCCGTCATCAGCGTCGTACTTGCCGCGAACCTCCAGCTTTTGCGGCCCCATGTCGGTCTGCACGGTCCAGAAATACTCGGGCGAGCGCGGATAGCGCAGCAAAAGGCAATTATGCCCGCCATGCAGCAAGTCCTCGGGGGTTCGCGGGGTTCCGAACTGCGACAGGTAGGACGGGGCGGCGCAGAGCACCCGCTGGCAATCGGCGATCTTGCGCAGCTTCATGTTTGAATCGCTCGGCGCGCCGATGAAGAACGCGATGTCGAGCCCGTCAGCGAGAATGTCCACCTTGCGGTCGGACAGGCGCATGCGGATCTCGGTTTCGGGATACTTGTCCGAGAAACCCGGCACCAACGGCGCGACGACCCGGCGCCCGACGCCCAACGGCGCGGTGACGCGGATAGCCCCCCTTGGCGTGGCAGAAAAGCTGGCCACGCGCGCCTCGGCGTTTTCCAGCGCCAACAGGACGGCCTTGGCCTCCTCATAGAAGACGGTGCCGGCCTCGGTCGGTGTCATCGACCGGGTGGTGCGGTTGAACAGCCGCACGCCCAAGCGTTTCTCCAACTCCTTCAGCCGTTTGCTTGCCACGGCAGGTGTAAGCCGCAGATCGCGGCCACCGGAGGTGATGCTGCCAAGTTCCAGCACACGGACGAACACCCGAAGGCTTTCGATATAGGACATGGGGTTCCTCGTGCCGTTCGGGGACACCCTGAGAGTGCGGCAGCGATGAGCGTTTTTCAATGATCTGTTGAAAGTATTTGCCGGTTACGGCGATTTTTCGACTCAAACAATCGCCCTAGGGTCAACTGGTGCCCGGCGCTGCGCTCCGGGACCACGGGAGGGCACCATGACATATCGCACCGAGATCCGATTCATCCTCAACGGCACGGACGTATCCGTCCCCGACGTCGCCGCCAGCCAGACGCTGCTGGATTTCCTGCGGCTGAACCGCCGCTTGACCGGAACCAAGGAAGGCTGCGCCGAGGGGGATTGCGGCGCCTGCACGGTTCTCGTGGGGCGGCTGACGGGGGATGGACTTGTCTATGCGCCGGTCAATGCCTGCATCCGCTTCCTCGCCTCGGTGGATGGATGCCATGTTGTGACCGTCGAGCATCTGAGCGGCCCGGACGGGCGGCTGCACCCGGTGCAGCAGGCGATGATCGACCATCACGGCAGCCAGTGCGGGTTCTGCACGCCGGGCTTCGTCATGTCGCTCTACGCGCTGTGGATGCAGACACCGGAACCGACCGCGGCGCAGGTCGAAACCGCGCTGCAGGGCAACCTGTGCCGTTGTACCGGCTATGAGCCAATCGTTCGCGCGGCGGTCGCGGTCAGCCGCTACGGCACGCCAGCCGCGGACCATCTGAATACCGAGCGGGCGGCCATGACAGCGCGGCTCAAGCGGTTGCAAAGCGACGCGAGGGTGGTGTCCGGCCCGGCGGACAACCTGAGCATTCTTCCCGCCAGCGTCGATGACCTGGCCGCGTGCCTTCTGACGTATCCGGACGCGACCATCGTCGCCGGGGCCACCGATGTCGGCCTGTGGGTGACGAAGTTCCTGCGCAACATCGGCCCGGCCATCTTCACCGGGCATCTCGACAGGCTGAAGACCATCGCCATGGAGGGGGACGTCCTGACCATCGGCGCCGGTGCGAGCTATACCGACTGCCAGGACGCCCTTTCCGAACACCTGCCGCACCTGACGGGCTACTGGGATCGTATCGCGGGCTGGCAGGTGCGGAACATGGGTACTGTGGGCGGCAACATCGCCAACGGATCGCCCATCGGCGACACGCCGCCCGTGCTGATTGCGCTCGAGGCCGAGATCGTCCTGCGGCGCGGCGATGTGCGCCGGACGGTCGCGCTGGAGGATTTCTTCATCGAGTACGGCAAGCAGGATCGCGCCGCCGGCGAGTTCGTCGAAACGATCCGCATCCCGATCCCGTCGCAGAACGACCGCAACGCCGCCTACAAGATCTCCAAGCGCCGGGACGAAGATATCTCGTCGGTTGCGGTCGGGATCCAGGTCACCGTCGCGGAAGGGCGCATCACCCGCAGCCGGATCGCGTTCGGTGGCATGGCAGCCACGCCCAAGCGTGCCACGGCAGCCGAACAGGCGTTGCAGGGACAGGTCTGGTCGCAGGCCGCGTTCGACGCCGCCGCAAAGGCGCTGGAGCAGGATTTCAGACCGCTCAGCGATTGGCGGGCGTCGGCGGCGTACCGGATGCTGAGCGCGCAGAACCTGCTGCGCCGTTTCTACCTGGAACAGGACACGGCGACCGCCGCGCCCGTTCGGCTTGAAACCGCGTGAAACTGGAAAGGGCGAGACCATGAAAGATACGCACTTCGTTTCCGGCGCGGCGCATACCGACCGCATCCACGACAGCGCCATCAAGCATGTGACGGGCAGGGCGGACTACACCGACGACATCGGCCAGCCCGAAGGCACGCTGCACGCCTATCTCGGCGTGTCGACCGTGGCGCACGCGAGGCTGAACGGCATCGATCTGACGGACGTGCTGGCCTTTCCGGGCGTCGTCGGCGTTCTGACGGCAGACGACGTGCCGGGCGTGAACGACATCAGCCCCACGGGCCAGAACGATGAGCCGGTCTTTCCGACCGACAGGATCGAATTTCACGGCCAGCCGCTGTTTGCCGTGGTGGCCGAAACCCGCGATGCCGCGCGGCGCGCGGCGGAACTGGCGCGGATCGACTGCGATGTGCTGCCCCATGCGCTCGACCCCATCGCCGCGCAGGAGGCCGGGTATCCGCATGTGACCGCCCCGCTCAAGCTGGAACGCGGCGATGTGGACACGGCCCTGTCCGGGGCCCGGAACCGGATCACCGGGCGCATGACCGTGGGCGGTCAGGATCACATGTATCTGGAAGGGCAGATCGCCTTTGCCATGCCGGGGGAGGATGACGACATCGTCGTGCATTGCTCGACCCAGCACCCGTCCGAAGCGCAGCACATGGTGGCCCATGTCCTTGGCGTGCCGTCGAATGCCGTGGTGGTGAACGTGCGGCGCATGGGCGGCGGGTTCGGCGGCAAGGAAAGCCAGATGAACCTCTTTTGCGCCGTCGCCGCGATGGCCGCGAAGAAATGGAACCGCGCCGTCAAGATCCGTCCCGACCGCGATCAGGACATGACCGCGACCGGCAAGCGCCATGATTTCGTGATCGACTACGATGTCGCCTTCGACGACGCGGGCCGGATCGAGGCTGTGGGCGGGACGTTCGCGGCACGCTGCGGGTATTCCGCCGACCTGTCCGGCCCGGTCACCGACCGCGCGCTTTTTCACGCCGACAACGCCTATTTCTATCCGCATGTGCGCCTGACCAGCCGCCCGATGAAGACGAACACCGTGTCCAACACCGCCTTTCGCGGCTTCGGTGGCCCGCAGGGTGTGATCGCGGCCGAACGGATCATCGAGGAGATCGCCTATGCGACCGGTCAGGACCCGCTGGATGTGCGCAAGGCCAATTTCTATAGCGGTGAAGGCCGGACGCTGACGCCCTATCATCAGGCGGTCGAGGACAATATCCTCGATCGCCTGGTGATGGAGCTGGAAGAGGGCGCCGCTTACCGGCAGCGCCGCAATGACATCGTCGCGTTCAACGACACCTCGCCGGTGCTGAAGAAGGGTATCGCGCTGACGCCGGTCAAGTTCGGCATCTCGTTCACCGCGACATGGTACAATCAGGCCGGGGCGCTGGTGCATGTCTACAATGACGGGTCCATCCATCTCAATCACGGCGGCACCGAGATGGGGCAGGGCCTGAACACCAAGGTGGCGCAGGTGGTGGCCGAAGCGTTCCAGGTGGATTTCGAGCGGATCAAGATCACCAAGACCACGACCGAGAAGGTGCCCAACACCTCGGCCACCGCCGCGTCGAGCGGCACCGACCTCAACGGCATGGCGGCGCTGGATGCAGTCGAACAGATCAAGTCGCGCCTGATCGCCTTTGCCGCGGATCACTGGGGCGTGGCGCCGGAACGGGTGCGCTTTGCCGCCAACCGGGTGCATGTCGGCGACGAGGCACTGACCTTCGATGCCTTCATCAAGAAGGCCTATCTCGCACGGGTCCAGTTATCGGCGGCCGGATTCTACAAGACCCCCAAGATCCACTGGGAACGGGCGCGGGGGCAGGGGCGGCCGTTCTATTACTACGCCTATGGCGCGGCCTGTTCCGAGGTGACCATCGACACGCTGACCGGCGAATACCGGGTCGAACGCACCGATATCCTGCACGATGTCGGCCGGTCGCTGAACCCGGCGCTCGACAAGGGGCAGGTGGAAGGGGCGTTCATCCAGGGCATGGGATGGCTCACCACCGAGGAACTGTGGTGGGACGATGCCGGGCGGCTGCGCACCCATGCGCCGTCGACCTACAAGATCCCGCTCGCGTCGGATCGGCCGCGTGTCTTCAACGTGAACCTCGCCGACTGGTCGGAAAACCGCGAACTGACGATCAAGCGGTCCAAGGCCGTGGGCGAACCGCCATTCATGCTGGGCATTTCGGTGTTCGAGGCGCTGTCAATGGCGGTGGCGTCCGTGGCGGACTACCGGGAATGTCCGCGGCTCGACGCACCCGCGACGCCCGAACGTGTCCTGATGGCGGTTGCCCGTCTCCGGAATGGGGGGTGAGGCGATGAACCCCTCCCTCACAGGTCTGGCGCGGTTCTTCGAGACAAGCGACGCCGCGATCCACGTGACCCTGACCCGCGTGCGTGGCTCGTCGCCGCGTGACGCGGGTGCCGAGATGTACGTCTCGGCGACCGGTCTGTTCGGCACGATCGGCGGCGGGCAGCTTGAACACATGGCGGTGCAGGCCGCCCGCGACATGCTGCGCGACGGGGCGCTGTACCGGGACATGGACGTGCCGCTTGGCCCCGAGATCGGGCAATGCTGCGGTGGCCGCGTGGAACTGTCGCTGTCGCGGATGCGCGGGTCCGACAAGGCTGCGGCCCGCCAGCGAATGGACGCGCAGGACAACGACAGGCCCCATGTATACGTCATGGGGGCCGGGCATGTCGGACGGGCGCTGGCCCGGCTGCTGCAACATCTGCCCGTGCGCTGTATCCTTGTGGATACGCGTGCGGCGGAAATCGCGCTGTGCGATGCTGCGGTCGAAACCCGTCTCAGCGCCATTCCCGAGATCGACATCTGGAGCGCCCCGGCGGGCAGCGCCTTCGTCGTGCTGACCTATGACCATGCGCTGGATTTCCTGCTGACCTCGGCCGCGCTGGAACGCGGGGATGCCGCCTATGTCGGCATGATCGGGTCGGCCACCAAGCGCGCCAAATTCCGCAACTGGGTCAATACACAGTGCGACGGGCTGGGCATCGACGACCTGACCTGCCCCATCGGGGCGGGTGGAAGCGACGACAAGCGGCCCGACGTCATCGCGGCGTTCGTGGTGGCCGAGGTGGTCGCCACGCTGACCGCAACCGCTGCCGCATCCGCACCGCGCAAGGCACATCGACCGCCCGCAAGGGGCAAACCAACCGACCGGGAGGGACTGTCGGCCTGACATCTGTCAGCCGGCGGATCGGTCACATCAGAGGAGGAGTCCGTCATGGACGGGAGGACCTATCACTACAAGCTGTTCGCACGCAGCGATTTCAGCGCTTTCTGGGCGCTGTTCACCGACAACCTCGTCAACCTGCTGATCCTGTCGGGGGTCTGCCAGTTCGTCTTCCAGATGCCGGCCGACATCGTCTTCGGGCGGATCGTTCCCGGTGCCGCCATCGCCATTCTGGCCGGTGTCGCGGTTTATACCTGGCTTGCGAAATGGGCCGCGCAGAAACATGGGCGCGATGTCACCGCGCTGCCGTATGGCATCTCGACGCCGGTGATGTTCGTCTACCTGTTCGGGGTCATCGGGCCGATCTACTGGGCGACCGACGATCCGCTGCTGGCCTGGCAGGTGGGCATCGGCGCGGGCTTCATGGGGGGTATCGTCGCGGCGCTCGGCGCGCTGGTCGGTCCTTTTCTCAAGCGCATCACGCCGCGGGCGGGGATGCTGGGCACGCTGTGCGGCATCGCGCTGGTCTTCATCGGGTCGGTGCCGCTGGCCGAGATTTTCGAGAACCCGATCATCGGCTTCACGTCGCTCCTGTTCATTCTCTGGGGCCTGATCGGGCGGTTCCGCCTGCCGGGCAACGTTCCGGCCGGGCTCGTTGCCATCGGTGCGGGCACGCTGATCGCCATCGTGCTCGGGAAGGCGTCGCTGGACACCAGCGGGATCGGCTTCTACCCGCCGGTACCGTATTTCGGTGATCTGGTCGTCGGCATCCAGTACCTGTTCGCCAATCCCGAGCTGTTTCTCGTTCTGATCCCGGTGCAGATCTACAACTTCATCGAAACGATGAACAACGTCGAATCCGCCGAGGCCGCGGGCGATGCCTATCCGGTCGGCCTGTGTCAGGTCACGGACGGCGCGGGCACGATGATCGGGGCGCTTTTCGGGTCGCCCTTTCCGACGACGGTCTATATCGGCCACCCCGCCTACAAGCGTCTCGATGCCCATGCGGGCTACATCGTCGGCGTGGCGCTGGTTATCGCGGTAGCGGCGTTCTTCGGCTTCCTGTCGTTCCTCGCCGGGTTGATCCCGATCGCCGCGGCGGCGCCGGTGCTGGTCTTCGTGTCGGTCAGCCTGATCACGAACACCGCGTGGGCGGTGAAGCCGATGCACATGGCCGCCGTGTCCTTCGCGATCCTGCCGCACATCTCGGCCTTTCTCATGGTCAAGTGGGGATCGCTGATGAATGCGCTGCGCAGCACCGGGGTCGAAGGGCTTCCGTCGCTGGGCGACGACGGTCTGACGGCGGCGCTCCTGATGGAAGGCGCGCATTACGAGGGGCACCTGGCGCTCAGCCAGGGGGCGATCATCACCGGGCTTGTCTGGGGCGCCATCGTTGCCGACGTGATCGACGGGCGCTTCCGCATGGCCGGTGCCTTTGCCATCGCGGCGGCGGCGATGTCGTCGGTGGGGATCATCCATTCCTTCACGCTGCAGATGCCGCAACTGGACGGGATCACCATCGGCTACCTGATCGTCGGCGGTTTCCTGTATCTCTACCCGCGTGTTGCGCCCAAGGAGGACCTGGAAAACCGGATCATCGTGCCGGACGAACCCGATTTCCTGGATGACGGCATGCCGGCACCCCGGGCCTGAACCCTGCACCCCGGGGCGGCCGCCCGGTTGCCCCGGATTGATCCGAAACCCGCAATCCAGAGGTCTGCATGACCGAAACCCTGCTGCGCGGCCGGTTGCTGACGTTTCACCGCGAACCGGCGGACGGAAATGACACCGACGCTTACACCTATATCGAGGACGGGGCGCTTCTGCTGCGGGACGGCCTGATCGTCCGGTCCGGCGCGTTCCCCGATATCGCGCCGCACGCGCCCGATGCCTTGTGCGTGGACCATCGTCCGCACCTGATGATGGCCGGGTTCATCGATACGCATATCCATTTTCCGCAGGTGCAGGTCATCGCGTCCTGGGGCGCGCAGCTTCTGGACTGGCTCAACAATTACACCTTCCCCGAGGAAACCCGCTTCGCGGACGCGGATCACTGCGCGCGGATGGCGGCGGCGTTTCTTGACCAGCTGGTCGCGCATGGCACGACGACGGCTGTCGCCTATTGTTCCGTCCACGGCGCAAGCGTCGACGCGTTCTTCGCCGAGGCGACGCGTCGCCGGATGCGGATGCTGGGCGGCAAGGTCCTGATGGACCGCAACGCGCCCGACGGGCTGCGCGACACGCCGCGATCCGGGTATGACGACAGCAAGGCCCTCATCGCGCGCTGGCACGGGAAGGGCCGAAACGGCTACGTCATCACGCCGCGTTTCGCGATCACCTCCAGCCCCGACCAGATGGAAATGACCCGCGCGCTCGTCGCGGAGCATCCCGATTGCCACGTGCAGACCCACCTGTCCGAAAACCACGCGGAAATCGCCTATACTGCGGAACTCTATCCGGATGCGCGCGACTATCTCGATATCTACGAGGGCCACGGGCTGCTTGGCCCGCGGACGCTGCTAGGGCATGCGATCCACCTCGCCCCCCGCGAGATCGACGCGCTGGCCGAAACCGGATCGCATCCGGTGTTCTGCCCGACCTCGAACCTCTTTCTTGGCAGTGGCCTGTTCGACGATGCCGGTTTGCGCGGGCGCGGCATCACCAACGGCATCGCGACGGATGTCGGGGCGGGGACCAGCTATTCCATGCTTCAGACGCTGAACGAAGGGTACAAGGTCTTGCAGCTTCAGAACCAGTCCATGCACCCGCTGCGGGCGTTCCACTGGATCACGCGCGGAAATGCCGTGGTTCTGGGCCTCGAGGACCGTATCGGAACGCTCGATGAAGGGACCGAGGCCGACATCGTGGTGCTCGACGCCTGTGCGACCGCGGCGATGGCGCTCCGGTCCGAACGCGCGACGACACTGGCGGAAGAGCTGTTCATCCTGCAGATGATGGGCGACGACCGCGCCATCGCGCAGGTCTATGTCGGTGGCCTGCCGCAATTTCCCGGCTCAGCGGATCGCAACGGGTCGGAGCCGTGCACGCCGCGCCCTTGAGACTTCTCGCGCGTCAGATCCGGGTGGCGCACAGCCTTTCTTAAGCTGCTGGTCCCGGCTGAAAGCCCAAAGCCCAAAGCCGCTACGTTGCGGTCTTGTGGGTGCCGGTACTTTCTCCGGGTGCGCGCAGCCGGCTAATTTGCGCTAACCCCTCCCAGGAAGACCGACACGGCCAGCGCACGGCGCGCCGATAGGCCGTCCGCGTCTGGGATGCAGGTTGGGTCGAGCAGACATTCGACCGGCCACGGGCGCACCATATCGAGCAGCAGATCGGCGGCCGCGGACGTGTCGATACGCGTCAAAGCGCCGTCGGCAACCGCGCGATCCAGTTCTTCGGTCACCACACGACGATTTGCGGCGGCGAGCCGCATGACGAGATCGCGTCCGATTTCCGGCCGGGTTGGCACCTGGGCGATGATCGCACGCAGGATCTCCACCGGAAGGCCATAACCGGCAGGCTGGGCACGCGGCGTCAGCAAGCAGTTCAGCCGTTCGGCCAACGGCAGGCACCGTTCCGACGCATCGAGACGGCGCACGAAGCCGCCGCCGACCCGGTCGAGATACGCGTGCAGCAGGTCGTCACGCCCGGAAAACATTGCATAGAGCGTGCGTTTGGACATGCCCGCCCGTCGCGCGATGGCGTCCATGCTCGCGCCGTCGAGACCCGTATCGGTATAGACCGCTTCGAGTGCCTCGAAAATTCGTGTGCGCCGCGTCTCGGGCGGCAAGGCAACGGGGCGGCCGGGCCCTGGCGTCAGTCCTGCGCAGGCCGCACTGCGCCGCGGCGGCGTACTGTTCATCGCAATCCCCCGAGACGCCACTCGATCCGGCGCTTGCGTTACCATCCGGCGGCCAATAAGGAAACGGCAGAGTTTTGCAATCGGCATTGGTGCGCCCACCAATGACCCCTGCCCCTGGGCCCGCCATGTTCCGATTCCGTCCAAAGACTGTCCTTGTACCCGTCTTCGTCGTCT
Organism: Meridianimarinicoccus zhengii; assembly: GCF_003254465.1. Taxonomy (GTDB): domain Bacteria; phylum Pseudomonadota; class Alphaproteobacteria; order Rhodobacterales; family Rhodobacteraceae; genus Meridianimarinicoccus; species Meridianimarinicoccus zhengii. The sequence continues at coordinate 7,459 of NZ_QDFI01000012.1, read as the reverse complement.
TCGCGCTGGGGCTGGCGCCGGCCCACGCGCAACAATCCGGCCAGCCCACGCCGGTCACCGTCGTCAGCGTCGCGGCACAGGATGTTACGCTGACCAGCACGCTGCCGGGTCGTGTCGCGGCCTCGGCCGAGGCGGAGGTGCGGCCGCAGGTGAACGGCATCATCACCGAACGCCTGTTCCGCGAGGGCGCGGAGGTGTCGGCAGGCGATCCGCTGTTCACGATCGATCCGGCAAGCTACGAGGCCGCCGTGGCGCAGGCCCGCGCGGGTGTCACGCAGGCGCAGGTGCAACTCGACGCCGCGGAGCGCGAGGCGGAACGGATCAACGCATTGCAGGCGCGGAACGTCGCCAGCGAACAGGCCTATGACGACGCGATCGCGGCCCGCGACTCCGCCGCCGCCGCGCTGGAGGTGGCGCGCGCGCAGCTGAAGACCGCCGAGATCGAACTCTCGCGCACGACGATCCGCGCGCGCCTGTCAGGCCGCATCGGCCTGGCGCAGACCAGCGCCGGCGCGCTCGTGACCGCCAGTCAGGACCAGCCGCTCGCCGTGATCCGCGACATCGATCCCGTTTACGTAGACGTGAATCAATCGGCCGCCGACCTGCTGCGCTGGCAGCGCGGCGAGGCCGAGGCGGAGCTTGCCGGCGGCGACCAGACGGTGCGCCTGACGCTTGCCGACGGTTCGGACTTCGGGGAAACCGGGACGCTCACCGCGGCCGAGCCGAATGTCGACCCGCAGACCGGCGTCGTGACCCTGCGGATGCAGTTCGACAACCCCGCGACGCTGCTGTTGCCCGGCATGTACGTGCAGGTGCAACTGCCGGTCGAGGTGGTCGAGGATGCCTTCCTCGTCCCGCAGGAAGCGGTGCAGCGCGACCGCCGGGGTCGGCCCGTGGCATGGGTGGTGGACGAAAATGACACGGTGGTCGAACGCCGCCTGACCGTCCTGCAGGATCGCGGCAGCGACTGGGTCGTATCGGAGGGCCTGTCGGACGGGGAACGCGTCATGGTGGCCGGGTTCCAGAAGACCTCTCCCGGCGCGACCGTTGCCGCGCAGCCGCGCGCGGCATCCGGCAACACGTCGGCGACGGCGCAGTAGAGAGGCGAGACGATGGCAGGTTTCTTCATCGACCGCCCGGTCTTCGCGTGGGTGATCTCGATCCTGATCATGGGCATCGGGCTTCTGGCGATCCGCACGCTTCCGGTGGCACAGTACCCCCAGATCGCGCCTCCCTCGGTGTCGGTCAGCGCGTCGTATCCCGGCGCATCGGCCGACACGGTGGCCAACACCGTCACGCAGGTGATCGAGCAGCAGATGACCGGCATCGACGGGCTGCGCTACTTCTCGTCGCAATCCACGTCGGCAGGCGGCGCGCAGATCACGCTAAACTTCGAGACCGGCACCGATATCGACATCGCGCAGGTGCAGGTCCAGAACAAGCTCAGCCAGGCGCTGCCGCTGCTGCCCGACGTCGTGGAACGCCAGGGCGTGACGGTCGAGAAATCGTCGGCCGGCTTCCTGATGGTGATCGGCCTGATTTCCACCGACGGCGCGCTGGAGCAGGTGGACCTGTCCGACTACATGGTCACCAATCTCGTGGACGAGTTGAGCCGCATCGAGGGCGTGGGCTCGGTGCAGGTCTTCGGCGCCCAGTACGCGATGCGCATCTGGCTCGATCCGTCCCGGCTTGCGGCATTCGAGTTGACACCGTCGGACGTCGTCGCCGCCGTGTCCGCGCAGAACGCCCAGATTTCCGCCGGCGCTTTCGGTGCGCGCCCGACCCTGGAGGGCCAGCAACTCAACGCGACGATCACCGCGCAGTCGCTGCTGAGAACGCCCGAGGATTTCCGCCAGATCGTGCTGCGTGCGGAAACCGATGGCGGGCTCGTGCTGCTCGACGACGTGGCGGAGGTCGAGATCGGGGCGGACAATTACGCCACGATATCACGGTTCAACGGCGACCCGGCGTCGGGCATGGCGATCAGCCTCGCCCCCGGCGCCAATGCGCTGGACACCGCGGACCGGGTCAAGGCCCGGATGGCGGATTTCGCCCGCTTCTTCCCCGATGGCGTCGATTACGTCATCCCCTACGACACCACACCGTTCATCGAGATCTCGATCAAGGAGGTCGTGAAGACCCTGTTCGAAGCGATCGGGCTCGTGTTCCTGGTGATGCTGCTGTTCCTGCAGAATCTGCGCGCCACGCTGATCCCGACCCTTGCCGTGCCCGTGGTCCTTCTGGGCACGTTCGGGGTGCTGGCAGCGGCCGGGTTCACCATCAACACGCTGACCATGCTGGCCATGGTGCTGGCGATCGGCCTGCTGGTGGACGACGCCATCGTGGTGGTCGAGAACGTCGAGAGGATCATGGAGGAAGAGGGGCTTGGCCCCCGCGAGGCGACCCACAAGTCGATGGGCCAGATCACCGGCGCGCTGGTCGGCATCGCGCTGGTGCTGTCGGCGGTGTTCGTGCCGATGGCGTTCTTTCCCGGATCAACCGGCGTGATCTACCAGCAATTCGCGATCACCATCGTGTCGGCAATGGCGCTGTCGGTGGTCGTGGCGATCACCCTGACCCCGGCGCTGTGCGCCTCGATCCTCCAGCCCAAGGTCCACGCCGCCCGCCGCGGGCCCTTCGGATGGTTCAACCACGGCTTCGGCGCGGTTCTGGCGGGCTATGCCGCCACCGTGCGGTGGAGCGTCAACCGCCCCGTCCGCGTCGGCGTGGTCTACCTGCTGCTGGCCGCGGGGATGGCGTTGCTGTTCGCGCGCACGCCGACAGGTTTTCTGCCGGAAGAGGACCAGGGAATCCTCTTCACCCTGATCCAGGCGCCGACCGGCGCGACCGCACAGCGCACGCTCGATGTGCTGGAAGAGGTGGAAGCCTATTACCTTTCGCAGGAAGACGGCGTCGTCGACAGCATGTTCGGTGTCGTCGGATTCAGTTTCGCGGGGCAGGGCCAGAACATGGGCCTGGCCTTCGTGCAGCTGAAGGACTGGTCGGAACGCACCGAGCCGGACGAAAGTGTGCAGGCGCTCGCCGGTCGCGCCTTTGGCGCATTCAGCCAGATCCGCGACGCCATGGTGTTCCCGATCGTGCCGCCTTCGGTGATCGAGCTTGGCAATGTCTCGGGCTTCGACTTTTACCTTCAGGCACGTGGAGGGCAAAGCCACGAGGAACTCGTGGCGGCGCGCAACCAGCTTCTGGGGGCCGCGTCGCGAAGCGCGCTGATCGCCTCGGCCCGGCCCAGCGGGCTGGAAGATGCGGCGCAATTCAACCTGGACATCGACTGGCGCAAGGCCGGCGCGATGGGCGTGACGCCGACCGACGTGGGCGACCTGCTGCGCGTCGCCTGGGCCGGTGCCTATGTCAACGACTTCCTCGACCAGGGCCGCATCAAGCGCGTGTACGTGCAGGGTGCGGCCGGGGCACGAGCGACCCCGTCCGACATCGAGAAATGGCGGGTGCGCAACGCCTCGGGCGGGCTCGTGCCGTTCTCGAACTTCGCCACCGGGTCGTGGGATTACGGCGCGCAGGGCCTTTACCGATACAACGGCATTCCTGCGATCCAGATCCAGGGCTCGCCTGCGCCCGGCGTCTCCACCGGGGAGGCGATGGCAGAAATGGAGCGGCTCGTTGCCGATCTTGGCGGCGGTTACAACATTGCGTGGACGGGCCTGTCGTTGGAAGAACGGCAGTCCGGCAACCAGGCGCCGCTGCTCTATGCGCTGTCGCTGGCGGCGGTATTCCTGTCGCTCGCGGCACTCTACGAAAGCTGGTCGATCCCCTTCGCGGTGATGTTCGCCATGCCCATCGGCGTGCTCGGCGCTTTGATCGGCGCGTGGCTGGGCGGGTTCGAGAACGGGGTCTTCTTCCAGGTAGGCCTGCTGACCGTGATCGGCCTGACCGGCAAGAACGCGATCCTGATCGTCGAGTTCGCGCGCGACCGCCACGAGCAGGGCGAGCGCGTCATCCACGCCGTGGTGGAGGCCGCGCGCCAGCGCTTCCGGCCCATCGTGATGACGTCGATGGCGTTCTCGCTGGGCGTGCTTCCGCTGGTGCTGAGCAGCGGCGCGGGCGCCGGCGGGCGCACCGCCATCGGGGCAGGCGTACTGGGCGGTACGATCTCGGCGACCGTGCTTGGCATCGTCTTCGTGCCGCTTTTCTTCGTGATCGTCACCCGGATGTTCCGGCGCGCCGGAGAGGATCGCACCGCGGACGCCACCGCGGGTGAAGAACGCCAGCATCGGGACTCGCTCTCCTAGCGTTGACCAAAGGAATCCGGGTTCCCGATGCTGGACGCGTCAGTGCTTCGTTCCGAAACCAGGTTATGTCCACGGATCGAATCCATGGGGACCGTCTGGCCCTAAACCCGGTGAAACGAGAAGCCGAGCGGCAAGTTGACCTGTGTCACGCTTAGCCAGGTCATTCGTCGTGGGTGGTGGATTCAGCAGAGACGCGATCGGCAGCTTTTTGGACCAGGAGATAGATGCTTCGGACAGGATGCTTGCGCTCAGGCTCGCTGTCCAGCTACAGCGCACCCGGCGTTGCACTGTTCAGAAGTGGCGGTGGTTCGCGGAAACGCGCCAGAATGTTCGGAACGTTGCCTGCGGAATGGACGTTGCGAGACATGGCCTCAGGCCATTATGGTGCACTCGGGAGATATCGTCGCGTACGCCGCGCAGGATAGATCCCGCATAGATGGAGTTGTGAATGCCCGTTTGTGATGGCACACGACGGTCAACGTTCGCGCACGCGAACCGTCTTGTATGACTTCCACTGACCGTACCTAATGCCGTATTCACCTTCGCAAAAAATTGGCATGACTTCGCGCATCCCGGAGGATGGCTGTCCTTTGTTGAAGAGGAATTTTCAGTCAGGGGCGCCGCATGCTGTTTCACACATATGAATATGCCATCCTGCTTTGTGTCGTCTTCCTGTCGTATCTCTTGCTGCCGGTATGGACCCGCTGGATCGTTCTGGTCTCCGCAAGCTATATCTTTTATGCGACGTCCCAGTTCGGTCTGGTCTGGCTCCTACTTGTGTCCGGAACCGTCGACTATGTGAGCGGGCTTTCTCTGTTTTACACAAGACGCAAGGCTCTCCGCGTCGGACTGTTGACGACAAGTATCGCCACAAATCTCATTCTGCTGGGATATTTCAAGTATCGCATCCTATTTCAGGATGGCCTTGGCTATCTGACCAGTGGTGGCTTCGTGACCACGGCAGACCAGTTCATACTGCCAATCGGGATATCCTTTTTCACCCTTCAGTCAATGGGTTATACGATCGATGTTTTCCGGGGAAAGCAGCTCCCGGAACGACATCCGGGTTACTTTTTCCTTTACGTTGCCTATTTTCCGCAGCTGATCGCCGGACCTATCGAACGGGCTCGGGATCTGTTGCCCCAGCTTCGCGCACAACGCCCGTTCGACTGGACGAGATTCCGAAGTGGTTGCCTGCTGATCCTATCCGGACTTGTGAAGAAACTTGTAATCGTGGCCGGTCTGACACCATTTTTTGCCGAGGTGTATGAAGGCGACCCGAGTGCGAATGCGATCAGTCTCATCATCGCCGCTGCGTTGTCGATCTTCTATATCTATGCCGATTTTTCTGGCTATACGGATCTTGCGCGCGGTTCCTCCCGCCTAATTGGCATAGAGCTGTCCCATAATTTCCGGTCTCCAATGACTGCGACGACCATTCGCGACTTCTGGCAGCGCTGGCACTTGACGCTGACAAAGTGGATTTTCGACTATCTCCATGCACCGCTTGCAAATCTTGTGTCGTCCCGGGCGGGCCGATACGGTCTGATATTATTTACTTTCATCATAGTGGGGCTTTGGCATGGCGCCAATATCACATTCATCCTCTTCGGCTTCCTGCACGGCCTGACCATTGTAATCGAAACCCTGTGTGCACGGAACGGTTGGACCCTGCCATCCGGAGATTTCTGGAGACTGGTGCGGATTGGTCGAACCCTTTTTCTCGGCGCGATTTTCGGAACGCTCTTTCTTTCTCCATCGGTTTCGCATGCTTTGAACGTATATGGGCAACTCTTGCAGTTAAGCCTTGATGACATCCTCTCCGATGAAATTCGTCACAAGCCCGAGCTTTTTTCTGCGTTTCTTGGGACCCTGCTATGGTTCGGTCACCGACTGAGGCCCACTTTGCTGGACGAGGTTCCCCCATCTGTTGTGTGGCGTTGGCTGCTCTATCTTGGACTAATTCTGTTCATAGTCGCGTTTTCGAACGAAAAGGGAGAGAGCGATGCCTTTGTCTATTTTCAGTTCTGAAGCCGCCAGGTCGTTCTCGCCGTTCCGCACGATCCTGTTCGCGGTGGTCCTGCTTGCGGCACTCAAGTCGCTGATTTGGTTTTATCGGGACACCGTGTTCCCCATCATGCCCAACAGACTTAATTCTATCCAATCGGCGGATCGCCTCGATGTGTCCGCTGTCACGATCGGGGCATCCTACAACGTCGATATCGATTTTGGCCTGCTCGGGCTCACGCATGTCCCCTTGTGGCTCCCGGCGGCTGATCTTTTCGAGGCCGCGGAGATCTTTGAGCAGTTCTTGCGTCGTGGTGGTTCTCCGGAATACGTATTCATGGTACTTGATGCGAACCAGCTCTATCAGGACAACGGTGCACGGCAGGATTTCAAGGCGGTCAACCCGGCGCCCCGCGATGCGGCCTACATACTCACGACAAGCAGCTCTCCATTTGCCCTGATAGACGGCGACATCTGGGGATGGATGGAAGCCAACTTCCTCCCCCCTCGCAAGATACCCCTTTCGTCCAATTCAAGAGCGTTTCATGCGGCTGTAATGAACGTCCTTGATCCGCCGGGACGGTCGCCCTGGGCGCAGTTCGAATTTCCGCAACTTCCTGATCCAGCCGGAGTCGAGGAGATTCAACAAGTGACGGATTTCATCATGCGTCTGGTCAAGGTGGCAGTCGATCAAGATCCTGAAATTCTGGATCGTTCGATTGCTGCCTTGCAGCGGATCGCGGTCCTGGCGTCCGGGTCGAAGGTCGAACTGATCGTGATTGCGGGGGCGCCTTTCGTCCCGCCCTATGAAGACGCGTTGGACAACGCGACACGTGCGGCCGGCCTGTCTTCGATTATTGACAGAGACTTCGCACTTGACCGAGCAATCGAAGCGCTCGGGAATGCGGGTGCTCTGGTGATCCCGCGATCGGCGGTGTGGGACAGGGACGTTGACGGAAAGCGCCTGGACTGGTTCGCTGACAATCGGCATCTCAACGCACATGGGGCAGAGGTCTTTACCCGCCGTCTCATGCCCTTCCTGTCCCTGCCTTGACGGGCGGCCCCTGAAAGGCCGGGCCAAATCGGCATGCCTGGGATTTCGGCACTTGCCGTCGGCCCGCGGTAGTTCAGGCTGAACAAACTTCTGGCTGGCCGCTCTGACGATTGCCGCGACAGTTTTCAGC
>NZ_QDFI01000119.1 GCF_003254465.1 Meridianimarinicoccus zhengii | reverse complement strand
CTCCGTTTTCGATCTTGAATCAGAAATGAGACCAAACGGGAATCCCTTGATTGCAGACACGGCCTAGTCCTCCCGGCCTTCTGCATACGGAAAATGCTGCGCGTTGCATGGATGACCGGTCTGGGGAAGCTGCGGCGTGGCATCGGTGCTACTGGCGACCGGCAGCTGTGGGCCGAAAAGCCACACACTTCTATGCCTCTGAAGTTTTTTCTTGCATGGGGCGGAAATAGCCCTCGGCGGTTGTTCTGGTCACCCCGAAGCACCCGACGAGGTAGACGACCCCGGCCGCGAGTGCGAGAGTACCGGGCGGACCTGAAAGGCGCGCTGCGGCGTAGCCGGCGATCACAAGCGATACGACAGCCATCCCCAGGAACAAGGTCATGAACACCCAGCGGAAGACCTCGCGGTTGATGACCTGCATCGCCTCTATCCCGCCGGCACCGCGCATGAGTGCCAGCGAGCGTATGATGAAGTCCGAAAAGGCGAGGAAAACGCCGCCGACCAGCGCATAGGCGATGATGGCGAATTGCATGAGGAAGCAGAGGAACGGCGACATGACAAGGTCTCCTTGACGGCGGCAGAACCCCGGGGCGGGCGACACCCGCAGCCGGAGCTCTGTGGATCAGGCGGCGCTCGCCCAGGCGCCGGACTGTGCGGCGGCGAGGGTGCAGCCGCGCGGAGGTCGCCGAGAGCATCTCGTCCGGGAACAGAGCGGTATCGACATGGCGGCTTGCCTCATGCGACCCGGCTGGCCGCCGGGCATGCGAGCCGGCTCACCAGATCGCCGACCGCCCTCGAAGCCGCTGCCTTCGACGCCTCGTGCCTGTGATCGCCGAACTCCTGATACTCGATGCCGACATGGTGAAACTTCGACATCCCGAGGTACCGCGACGCGAAACGCAGATGCGGGACCAGCATGTCGCCCCCGTCGTTCATCTCGCCCGGTCCGAAACCGAACTCGCCCCAGGAGGTCAGCGCGACGACCGTCTTGCCCGACAGCACCGGTACGAGAGGCCGGTCGCCGCGGGCGAGATCGAAGCTGAAGGTCTTGTTGACCCGCACCACCTGATCGAACCACGCCTTCAAGGCCGCAGGCATGCCGTAGTTGTACATGGGCGTCGTGAAGACGATGACATCCGCGGCCGCAACCTCGGCGATCAGCTCGTCGGAGGTCCTGGTGAGTTCTCGCTGGTCCGCGGTCATCTCGACGCTGAAGACAGCCGCGATCCATGCTTCGGTGATGATGGGCGGCGGCGTCATTCCGACATCCCGGGTCAAAACCTCGACGTCGGGTTCGCGCGCGGTCCATTCATCGATGAACTGGTCGCCCAACTTGCGCGACAGGGATCGCGCGGCACGGGCGCTGGCGTCGATTCTGAGGATGCGTGTCATTTCATGGCTCCTTCTTTCCGGTGTCAGGTGTGGCTGTATGGTCGTTCAGATGGCCGTCGGGCGTGCGATGGATTCCCGGACGGGAGTAAAGCGCTCAGCATGCCCAACGGCGTTGTCGACACGCCCACCCGCTGCTCCGGCGTTGCCGATCAGGAGAATGGAATTTGTTTGCATGCTCTTCCTGGTTGGCTTGGGGTGACGATAGGACGATAGCGTATGCGCCGCTGCGCGATCTCGGCGGTCCCTGCCATCGGCACTTGCGCTGCGGCCTTTTACGGACAGACGGCGGATGCCAAGGCGCAGGTCAAACGCGGTGTGGCAAGCACGGTGGTGCGTCCGGGCGAAACGGAAGTCCCGGGCCCCGATGATCGAGGTCCGGAACGGGCCGATGTGCCTCGGCTCAGAGATCGCCAATTGGGGTCGACACGATGTCCGGCCAGGTCTCGTAGGCGCCGCGGATGACTTCCGCGCTGTTCGCCAGGTACTGTTCGAAGATCGCGGCGTTGACGAAGAGATAGAGCTTGCCATCAACGATGTCGGCAAACCGGACATCGCCGTCCAACTTCTTGCCCTTGTAGACGCCGAAGGCGCAAAAGCCGCCGAACTGTGGCAGGTAGGCGGCAGGATCGGCGTCGAACGCACGCTGCGCCGCCGGCGTGGCGAAGTAATAGTCCACGCCGTCATGCACCGAGGTGTGGACGGCATCGCCCGGGCGCGCCGCGATGCTGTCGAACATCGACACGGGGTCGATGCCATGCAGTCCGAGCGGGTTGCCGGTCAGCGTCAACCCGTTCGAGACGTTGTACTCGTCGGCGGCCATTGCGGCCGAACCAAGGGCAAGCGTCGCAGTGAGGGCCATGGCGGAGATGCTGAGAATGGTCTTCATGGGTCTGTTCCTCTTCAGGTGTTGGGGGTGGGGTTGGGGTCGTCGGTCGTGGGGTCAGGCCGAGCGCGCGATGCGCTCGACGGTGTCGTCGGTCCACCAGACGCCGTTGGCGACCATGCGGAAGTTGATGAGCGCGGCGAGATAGCCGTCGCCTTCGGGCACCTTGGCGCCCGCGGTGGCGTCGCGCACAACGGCGACCTCGAAGCCAAGCTCGAGCAGCTCGTAGAGATGCGCCTGGGTGCACAGGTTGGCCGACATGCCGGCAAGGATCACCTTGTCGATCCCGCGCTTTCGGAGCTGCAGGTTCAGGTCATTCTGGGCGGGGCTGTAGACCTTGTGCGGCGAGCAGATGACCGTCTCGCCGTCCTCGATGTACTTCTTGTACTGCGGCATCCAGTCTGCGCCGGAGCCTTCGAAGCCTTCGAGGCTCAGGGGGCCGGGGCGATCGAACATGCCGATCGAGTGCATGGTCCGCTCGAGTGTGCCCTCGAACTGCCACCGGTGGTCATGCGGATAGTAGTAATGCGGCGAGATGAAGACCAGCATCCCCGCGGCCTTGGCGGCGGCAAACAGGCGCTCGATGTTGTCCACCGTGCCCTGTTCGGTCACGCTTTCGCCCACGACGCCCCAGGTGACGCCGTCCTCGGACAGGAAGTCGATCTGCGGGTCGGTGACGACCAGCGCCGTGCGGCCGCGTGCGATCTCCATGTCGACCTGCGGCAGACCGGGCTCTGCGGGGTCGGCGTAGTGGGCGCGCGCCTCGTCGGTGGCGGCGGTCGCAGCGCCACCGGCAACGGTAACAGCCCCCGCAGCGGCGGCGCCTGCCGCCCCCGCCATCAGGCGCCTGCGCGCAAGGTCGACCCGTTCGGGCGTGACGTCGCAGCCGCAGGCGTGGTCGTGAGTGTGAGAGTGTTTCATTTCAGGTTTCCTTCTCGGTGGTGGTGGCACCACGCCGGACGGCGCGCTGCCTGGGTTGTTGGGGTCGGGTTTTCTTCTGTGCGGCGCACCTCTCCTGCGCGCGGCAGGGGATCGGCCGCGTGGGTAACGGCTTTGCGTCGCGCGGGGGTTTGTGCGCGGCCGCCGCGCCTTGTCAGGTCACGCGGGTGGAGGTCTGGATGCTCGCGGGCGGCCTGGCGTCTGCCGCGCCAAAGACGGTCTCGGTGTGCGCGAAGCCTCTGCCCGGCATCGTGAACGGCAGGGCGAGGACGCCGGTCAGAAGGGCAGCGGCGACCGTGATCAGAACCAGGTAGGTCATCTCGCCGATCCGGATCGGGGGCTTCGAAGTCGCTCGGGACCGGCGATCGTCGCGCCGCCCGGTCGGGGGGTGATCTGTTCTTGTCGTCTCGTTCATGGCGGCCTCTCGGTTGAGGTGAGAGGTCTTGCCGGGCTCCTCCCGGCATCCGACCTCTCCGGGGGTCGATGGGCCTACGATATCTCTCCGAGGGGCTGCGGTATTGGCCGGGCCTGCCAGGCGCATGGCCGTGCCTGCCATTGCCCGGTCGACCGCTCAATCTGGTCCGTGGGCGGCGGCCATCCGGATGGGCGCGGGCGTCTCACCCTGCCCTCGGCCGCCCGGCGGGGGGCTGTTCGTTGCGCCCTGTCATGCATGTTTCTCGGATGTCGGCGGACGCGGCGGGCTTGCGCGCGCCTGACCCCCGGCCTTTTTCCAGGCCGGCGCCGCCACTGTCATGACCATTCCCGCATCAGCCGATGCGGCCGGATGGCGCTAAGGGTCCGGGAACTGCTGCCGGAACTGCGCGGGGGCCTGTCCGACCCAGCGCTTGAATGCCCGGCTGAACGTGCTTTGCTCGGAAAAACCGGTCAGGAAGGCGATCTCGGCGATCGAGCTCGTGCTGTCCCTCAGAAGCTCCTGGGCGAGCGAGGATTGCGCCTCGGTGAGGACGTTACGGAAGGTCAGCCCCTCCTCGTCAAGGCGGCGATAGAGCGTGCGTTCGCTCATCCCCATGTCGCGCGCGACCTCCGCCGCCTGCGGCACGCCGTTGCTGAGCGCCGGTGTCAACCGACGCAAAAGGGCAGCCCGAAGCGAGGGATCGTCCTTGAGCGAGCCGATCTCCGTCTCGAGATGGGCGGTCAGGAAGTCCGATATCGCCGCATCGCCCAGCCGGTTCGGCAGGTCGAGCATCGCGGGCCTCAAGGCTATAGCGTTTCGGTCCGCCTCGAAGTGGACAGGGCAGCCGAAATGCGCGGCATAGCGGTCCGGATCGCTGCGGCACGCGTGGCGGAACGAGACGTGTTCGAGGACCAATTCGCCTTGCACGATCTGGCGCATGTTGCGCGCGGATCCGGCCAATGCACCTTCGTTGCGAAAGTCGAGCACCGGATGATGCCCTGTGCGCGCCTCGAAGACGAGAAACGCTGGATCGCCAGTCGCGTCGAGGCGATAGACCGCCGTATCGGTGACCACTCTCCAATAGCGTTCCACGCGCTCCAGCGATGCGCGCAGCGTCGGCGCCGTCTTGATCGACAGCCCGAGCACGCCGATATCGTCGGCGCGGAGCACCGTGGCATAGGCTTCGAGCAGCGCAACCTCGTCATCGTGCTGACGGCGGATCCAATCCAGAAGATCGAAATAGTCAGTATCCGCAAGCCTGCTGTTCGTCGGTTGCGGCAGACGGCGCAAGACAACTCCGCCGGAGACAAGAGCCCCGTCGTCTCTCAGCGTCATTCCGGCCGCCTGGGCCATCGCACGCGCAAATGCGGCTGTCACGCTGGGCATGGGAAAAGCTAGGCCGAAAGCGTCGCGAGAACCAGTATTTCCTGGCCGCCCCTGAAACGACCGTCTCATTCAGGCGCTCACCTCGCGCAGGAAATCGGCCTTGCGTGCCAGGTCGCGTTCGAGTTCCGCGATCCGGTCTTGCAGACGCGCGACCTCGTCGTCGCGCTCGGTATCGCTCAGGCGGACGGGGATGTGTTGCGGACAGTTCCAATCGAAGGCGACGATCCGGATAATGATGGCACGTTCCCCGGGGTGGCCATCGCCGCCGCGCAGAAGATCGACGACATCCGCGTCCTCGGTGATCCGGACATGGCCCCAGAGCTTCAGACGCTGCTGGCGGGCGTAGTCGACAGCGATGATCGAAACGCGGTCGTCGTGGCGCAGGTTGCCGACGCTGATGTATTGCCGGTTCCCCCGGTAATCGGCGTAGCCGATCGTCCATTGGTCGATGACCTTCACGAAGCCCGGCGCGCCGCCTCGGAACTGGACGTAGGGCCAGCCTGTTTCCGAGACGGTGGCCTGAAAGAAGCCGTCGCGCGCGGACAGGAACGCCGCCTCGCGCGGCCCGAGTTCGCCGCCGTCGTCGCGCTCGGGTGACAACACGCGCGCATAGGTGTCCGCCGATCCGAAGCGCCGCTGTTCCGCGCGGACGCTGGGCGTGAAGGCGATGTATGCATAGGCATTCGGCATGACGCGTTTCCTACAGCCCGAGTTCGGTGAGGCCCGGGTGATCCTCGGGCCGCGCGCCAGGGTTCCAGTGGAACAGGCGCTGCCCTTCGGTGATCGGCAGGTCGTTGATCGACGCGATGCGCCGGCGCATCAGGCCGTCGGCGTCGAATTCCCAGTTCTCGTTGCCGTAGGCGCGGAACCAGGCGCTGCTGTCGTCGCGATACTCGTAGGCGAAGCGCACGGCGATGCGGTTGCCGTGATATGCCCAGAGTTCCTTGATCAGACGGTACTCGTGCTCGCGCGCCCATTTGCGGGTGAGGAATTCGACGATCCGGTCACGCCCCGCGAAGATCGCCTCCCGGTTCCGCCACCGGCTGTCGTGCGTGTAAGCGAGAGAGACCCGTTCAGGTTCGCGGCTGTTCCAGGCATCCTCGGCCAGCCGAACCTTGATCCGGGCCGAGTCGTCGTCGAAAGGTGGCAAAGGGGGGCGCGTCATCTCGCGAAACCTTTTGAGGGTGAGCAGATTTCGCCCCGGTCGCGGGGCGGGAGGGGGGAAACGCGACCGGGGCGTCCGCGGTGTCAGGCGGCGGTGGCGCTGACGACCGGGAAGTCGATGGGCGTGTCGAACGCCTCGTTCAGGTAGTTCGTGAGGGTATTCAGCGCGACATGCGCCACGATCTCCACGATCTCGGCGTCGCTGTAGCCCGCCATCCGTACCGCCGAGACGTCCCCCTCGGTCACTTGCCCCCGCTCGCGGACAAGTTTTGCCGCGAAGACGACCGCCGCTTCGGCCTTCGGGTCGGAAGACCCCCCGGCGCGGTTCGCGGCGATCTCGGCCTCGTCGAGCTTCGCGAGGTTCTTTCCGAGGTAGGCGTGCGCCGACAGGCAGTAATCGCACCCGTTGATCTGCGCGACCGCCAGCGCGATCCGCTCGCGGGTCTGCGGCGTGAGGCTGCCTTTCGCGAGCGCGCCGCTCAGCCCGAGATAGCCCTCGAGCGCGGCGGGGCTGTTCGCAGCGAGCCGGAACAGGTTCGGCGCGCTGCCAAGCGTCTTCCGGACGCCTTCGAGCAGGGGTCGGGAGGCAGCGGGCGCGGCGTCGATCGAGGCGGGAAGCGGGATGCGGGACATGACGTGTTATCTCCATTCGGTTTGATGCCACGAATGTAGGGATGGACCTCACCGTCGTATTGGCTTTCTCTGCCAAGCCTTTGGCTCGATCTGCCACGCCGCCCATGCTATGCGCGCGTCGGGGGCTGAAACCGTGACGACCGACATTATCATCGATGTAGCTGTTCCGGTCGCGGTCTTCGTGATCATGTTCGCGCTCGGTCTTGGCCTGACACTCGCGGAGTTCCGGTCAGCCCTGAAACGGCCGAAGGCTCTCTTTCTTGGGGTCGCGAGCCAGATCGTGCTGGTTCCGGTAGTGGGCTTCCTGTTCGTCTCGGCGCAGCAGCAGGATCCGAGCCTCGCCCTCGGCATCGTGCTACTCGCGCTCTGCCCTGGTGCGGCGATGAGCAACGTGCTCACCCGGATCGCCGGCGGCGACGTGGCCCTGTCCGTGTCCCTGACCGCGGTCAGCAACCTCCTTGCGGCGGCGACCCTGCCGGTGCTGTCGCTTCTGGCAGCGGGACATTTCCTCGGCACCGAGACGTCCCGCATCGACTTTGGGGATCTCACGCTGCGCGTCGCGGCGGTCGCGACGGTTCCCGTGCTTCTGGGAATGGCAAGCCGCCGCATCGTCCCCAGCCTGGTCGAACGGCACGAGCCTGCTGTCTTCCGCCTGTGCCTTGCGGTCTTCATCGCGATCATCGGCTGGTCCTTCATGGAAGTCGCCGACACGGTGCGGTCCGGCCTGTTCCTGATCGGCTGGCAGCTTGCGGTTCTGACCTTCCTGCTGCTCGGCCTGGGGTTTGCCGTCGGGCAGGTCTGCGGTCTGTCCGCACCGCAGCGGACAACCATCGCCGTCGAGACGGGTGTGCAGAACAGCGGGCTGGGGCTTGCCGCGGGGGCGATGCTATGGGGCGATACGGCGGGTTTTCCGCTCTTCTCGATACCTTCGGTCGTTTACGGCGCGCTGACCTATGCAATGACCTTTCCGGTGGTCATCCTGCTCTCACGCGCCTGGCAGCGCGTCTGAGGCCGGAACATCGAGCAAGGGCTAACCGGCCAAGAGCCGATTCCGAGCAGGGCAACGGTCATTGGGTCAGTGCGCAGCGAAGGTCGGCTCCCCTGAAGGTTTTTCGATGCGGGCCGCGGCGCGACTTGGGCGGCCGGGAGGTGGCGGCCCGC
>NZ_QDFI01000118.1 GCF_003254465.1 Meridianimarinicoccus zhengii | reverse complement strand
CATGCGTGCCAACGGGAAAGCGCCTCGCAAAGATTGATCAATGCCGAGACGGCGATGCGACACCGATGCACGTGTGGCGGTCCGACGTCGCCGGACATGACATTCTGCATGCAGCCGTGGGGCAACAGGAATGTCGAAAAAAAGATTTTGCCGCAACACGATGCGACGGCCTACGGTGCCGCTGAACTGATGCAACCTTTGCATGGAGTGTCGGGACACGATGGCCGCACTTTTCCTGTCTCTTGTCCGGTTCGGCTTGGTGCTCTGGCTCGTGACTGGCACATGTGCATCGGCGCAGTCGGCTGACGAAAGAGACCAGCCGCGCATTCTGGCCATCTACTCCGACAGCAGCACCCTTACGGCCAATATCGGCGTGGCGGAGGGGTTGCGCACCGCCTTGGATGCAGTCTTCGAGCCGCGATACGAACTTCTCACGGAGTTTCGGGGACTGCAGCAGTTTCCCGGCGATGCGGAAGACGCCCGTTTCGTGGACATGCTGGAACGGAAATACGGCAACGGTTCGCTGGATGCGGTTCTGGCAATCGGTCCGGCGGCGCTGCGCCTCGTGCGGGATCACAGGGCGCGGTTTGCGCCAGACACGCCGGTGATCGCCGCAGGCGTGACCGCAAGGTCCTATGACCTGCCGCTTTCGGAGGATGTCCATATTGTAGAAAGCTTCTTCGATCTGGACGCCACGGTGGCGCTTGCCCGTCGCGTGCAGCCGGATGCCTCGCGGCTCGTGGTCTTCACGGGGTCCGCCGCGTTCGACGATAGCTGGCAGCGCTTTGCACGCGCGACATTGTCCGGCGCGCGTGGCCTCGACATAGAGTTCGTGAGCGGGCTGACCCTGTCGGAATTCAAGAGTGCGGCGGGCCGCCTGGATCCCGATACGATATTGATCATCCTCACGATCTTCGAGGATGCCGAGGGCGCGCGCTTCATCCCGGCCGAAGCGGCCAAGGCCATCGCCAGTGTTTCAGGCGCTCCGACTTGGAGCGTCTACCGCACGTTTTTCGACGACAGCGGCCTGGATACCGGCGCCGGCATCGTCGGCGGCGTGGTCGAACCCTTCGAGGTGATCGGTCGAACACTCGGCGCGCTTGCGCACGACGTGATCGCGGGTGCTGCCAGCCCGGGCACGATCGTTCCCGTACCCCGCGCACCCGTCATCGACTGGGATGAACTAAACCGTTACGGGCTCGATCCTGCGCGCCTTCCCGATGATGCGGTCCTTCTGAACTACGAGGCGACGTTCTGGGAACGCTACCGATGGATCATTCTTTCGGCCGCGGCGATCCTGCTTGCCCAGACGATGACGATCGCTGCGCTGGTGGTTCAGGGCCGCCGGTGGAAGGCCGCGCAGGCCGATCTTGTCGCCCAGCGGCTGGAACTTGCGCGCCTGTCGCGCGTGTCCCAGCTCGGGGCCTTGTCCGGCGCCATCACGCACGAGCTCAACCAGCCTTTGACTGCGATCCTTGCAGATGCCGAGGCTGGGGCGATGCTCCTGCGCCGCTTCCCGCCCGACATCGACACGGTGACCGAGATACTCGACGATATCGCGCAGCAGGACCGACGAGCGGCGAAGATCATTTCCGACCTTCGCGCGCTGATGGGCCGGGGGACGCTTGACCGCGCCCCGTTCGATCTGAATGTCGTGGTCAGGTCGGTGGTCGATCTGACCCGAAGCGAGGCCCTGATGCGTGGCCTTCGCGTCGCGCTGCGCACCGCCCCGCGTCCATTGGTCGTCTTGGGGGATGCCTCCCAGTTGCAGCAGATTGTCGTCAACCTGATGTTGAACGGGATGGAGGCGATGGCAAACCAGCCACCCGCGACACGCGGCCTGTCCGTGGAGACAGTCGAACGTGATGACGGAACGTGCGCCCTCATCGTCCATGACAGTGGTCCCGGCCTCGCCAGAGAGATCGCGGAAGACCCGTTCCGTCCTTTCGCAACCACGAAGGACGGCGGTCTTGGCATGGGTCTGGCGATCTGCAGGACCATAGCAGAGGCACATAATGGCAGCCTCGCGTTCGAAGCCGCAGAACGGGGTGCACGGGCCGTCCTTACCTTGCCACTGGACAGAGCCCGATGAACGATGCCGCGATCGTCCATATCGTCGACGACGATCCGGCATTGCTGAAGTCGCTCGGCCGGCTTCTGTCCGTTGCGGGGCACAGAACCATGGCACATGGCAGCGCCGCGCACTTCTATGACCGCTTCGACCGCCGGTTGGCTGGATGTCTGGTGCTGGACCGCAAGCTTCCTTGCGCGGACGGCCATGCCGTCCAGGGCTGGCTCAAGAAAGAGGGGGCGTGCCTGCCGGTGATCTTTCTCACGGGTGAGGGCGACATCGCGTCCAGCGTTCTCGCGCTGAAGGATGGCGCGGTGGACTATCTGACGAAACCCATCGGTGCGGATGCGCTGCTTTCAGCGGTCGAACGAGCGCTTGCACTCGATCGCGCGCGCCGCGCCAAACAAGCCGAAGCGGATGTTTTCGCCGCGCGGCTCGCCACGCTCACGCCGCGCGAACGCGAGGTGCTCGACGGGACGGTCGCGGGGCGGCTCAACAAGCAGATCGCGGCGGAGCTCGACATCGTCGAGAAGACGGTGAAGGTCCACCGGGCCCGCGTGATGCGCAAGATGGGCGCGGGGACGTTTGCGGAACTGGTCACGATGGTCGTCCGCAACCGCGACCTGCGTTGAGGCTGCATTGGTCTTCGGTCCAACTGTCGCAGGGTCGCCGCGCCGCGTATCGTTCGGACAATGGACCAGCCATCGCATTTCGTTGCCATCGTCGATGACGATCCGGGCGTATGCAAAGCGCTTTGCCGCCTCGTGCGCGCATTGGGCCACGAGGCGCAGGCCTTCGGGTCCGGAAATGCTCTCCTCTATGGCATCGGTCCCCGGCCGCCTTCGGATGTGCTGCTCGATCTGCACATGCCGGGTATCGGGGGGCCGCCGCTGGTCGCGCGCATCCGTGCGCGCTGGCCGGGTGTCCACATTCTCGTGATGTCGGGTTTGGAAACGCCGGGCGCTGCGGACGCGTGTCTCTCCGCCGGTGCGGCCTGCTTTCTCCGAAAGCCGATCCAGCCTTGGGACATCGAGAATTTCCTCGCGCGGCGGGGAGACGGCGCGGCATGATCCACGACCGGTTGGCCCATGGTCCAACTATTCAGCCCTTTCCCGGTTGGGGCAGGCTTTCTTTAACGTCATGGCTGATGGGCCAAGCCGATTGTGCGGCACGCGGCCCCTTGCCCGGACGTCCCGTGCCTTCGGGCGCTGATTGCAAGGGAGAGACCGCCCCATGACCATTCCAAGATTATCCGCAACGCTGGCCTTTGCCCTGTGCGCGGTCGCCGCCCACGCGCAGGATGCAGAGCAGCCCAATATCCTCGTGATCTGGGGCGACGATATCGGCCAGTCCAACATCTCGGCCTATTCCCACGGCCTGATGGGCTACCAGACGCCGAACATCGACCGGATCGCCGCCGAGGGCATGATGTTCACCGACTACTATGGCGAGCAGTCCTGCACAGCCGGCCGGTCGTCCTTCATCATGGGTCAGTCGGTGTTCCGCACGGGGCTGTCCAAGGTCGGTCTGCCCGGCGCCGAAGAAGGCATGCAGACCGAGGACCCCACCATCGCGGGCCTGCTGAAGGCGGAAGGCTACGCCACCGGCCAGTTCGGCAAGAACCACCTCGGCGACCGGGACGAGCATCTACCGACCAACCACGGCTTCGACGAATTCTTCGGCAACCTCTATCACCTGAACGCCGAGGAAGAGCCCGAGAACGAGGACTATCCCCGCGACATGGTCATGCCCAATGGCCAGACCTTCCTTGAACGGTTCGGCCCGCGCGGCGTGATCCGCTCCACGGCCAGCTATGGCGAGACCGAGATCACCCAGACAATCGAGGACACCGGCCCGCTCTCAATCGAACGCCAGAGGGTCGTCGACGACGAGACTTCCGACGCCGCCATCGCCTTCATCGAGGAGCAAACGGCCGCGGGCACGCCGTGGTTCGTCTGGTGGTCGGGCACGCGGATGCACTTCCGCACCCATGTCAGCGACGAAAACCGCGAACTTGCGAACGAGACTGTCGGCAAGCAGGTCGACGAATACACCGCCGGCATGATCGAACACGACACCGATATCGGCAAGTTCCTCGACAAGATCGACGAGCTGGGCATCGCCGACAACACCATCGTGTTCTACTCCACCGACAACGGTCCGCACATGAATACCTGGCCCGACGCCGGCATGACGCCGTTCTGGGGCGAGAAGAACACCAACTGGGAGGGCGCCTGGCGCGTGCCCGCGATGGTGCGCTGGCCGGGGCAGATCGCGGAAGGCGTCGTGTCCAACGAGATCGTGCACCACATGGACTGGTTGCCGACGTTCCTGGCCGCTGCAGGCAACGAGACGGTCAAGGACGACCTGCTTGAAGGGATCACGGTGCCCGACATGGCCGGGCGCGACTACCGGGTGCATCTGGACGGCTACAACCTCCTGCCGATGCTGACCGGCGAAACGGTTGAAAGTCCGCGTCAGGAGATCTTCTACTTCTCGGACGACGGCGACCTGATGGCGCTGCGCTACCGCGACTGGAAGATCACCTTCCTCGAGCAGACCGAATGGGCCACCCTGCGCGCATGGATCGAACCGCTGACGCCGCTGCGCACGCCGCTCATCTTCAACCTGCGGCGCGATCCCTACGAACGCGGCTACCGCACGTCGAACACCTACTACGACTGGATGCTCGACCGCGCCTTCATGCTGGTGCCCGCGCAGCAGTATGTCGGGCAGTTCCTGGCCACGTTCGCGGAGTACCCGCCGCGTCAGGAAGCGGCGAGCTTCAGCCTCGACAGGGTGATGGAGAAGCTGTCCCAGCCCGGCGGCGCGCAGTAACCGTCCGCAACATCCGTCGCCGCGCGCTCACCCGCGCGGCGACCCGCTCTCAACGCCATGCCCGATCGAGGATGCCACCCATGTTCGTCCGTATCGCCGCCATCGCCGGTCTCTGCGCCGCTCCGGCGTTCGCCGATCCGCTGCCCTCATGGGCCGATACCCATGCCAAGGCCGACATCATCGCCTTCGTGGACAGCGTGACCGACCCGGACTCGCCCGACTACGTCCCCCCGGCCGCCCGCATAGCGGCTTTCGACAACGATGGCACACTCTGGGCCGAACAGCCGGTCTATTTCCAGTTTCTCTACGCGCTCGACCGCCTGCGCGAGAAGGCCGAGGTGGACCCGTCGATCCTGACCACCGATGTTCTGCGCGCGGCAGCCGCGGGCGATCTCGGCCCCGTTCTCGCCGCCGGCGCGGAAGGTCTGCTGGAGGTCGTCGCGGTCAGTCATTCGGGTATGACCGTGCCGGAATTCCAGGCCGATGTGCGCGACTGGCTTGGCACGGCCCGTCATCCTGAAACCGACATGGCTTATGACGCGATGCTCTATCAGCCCATGCTGGAGTTGCTGCGGTATCTGCGGGACGAAGGGTTCACCACCTGGATCGTGTCGGGCGGCGGTGTGCATTTCATCCGCGCCTTCGCCGCCGACGCCTACAACGTCCCGCCCTGGCAGGTCGTGGGCACACGCGCCGCGACAACCTATGACGAAGACGCCCGCGTTATCCTGAAGGACCCGGACGTGAGCTTCATCGACGACAAGGCCGGCAAGCCAGTCGGCATCGACCAGCAGATCGGCGCCGTGCCGATCTTCATCGGCGGCAATTCGGATGGTGATTTCGCCATGCTCGATTACGGCTCGGCGCAGGACGGCCCGTTCTTCGGCATGATCGTGCACCACAATGACGCCGACCGCGAATTCGCCTATGACCGGGACAGCCATGTGGGCGCGCTGGCGCGCGGGCTCGACGAGGGGCCGGGAAAGGGCTGGCTGATCGTGGACATGGCCGCGGACTGGGCGCGGGTCTGGTCTTCGCGGTGAGTGCGCAGCTTGGTCGCACGCGCGGGCGCGGCGTGATGCCGTCTCACGACACGGCGGCCGGAGATCGGTCGCGCCATCCGCGAAGGTCCGCATGCACCGCCTTGCCCTGATCCTGCCCGCTATCCTCGCCTGCCTTGGCCAGCCTGCCTTTGCGCAGGCGACACCCGGTTACGTCGGCTCCCGCACCTGCACGGCGTGCCATGACGATGCGGCAATGGCCTGGGGGGGGTCGCACCACGCGCTGGCCTGGACATGGCCGTCGCCCGAAACCGTGGTGGCCGATTTCGACGGCACGGTGTTCGCCCATGACGGCATGACCGCGCGCTTCCGGATCGAGGACGACGCCTATTTCGTCACTGTCACCGAAAAGGACGGCGTGACCACCGATTACCGGGTCCACTCCGTCGCCGGGATCGAACCGCTCCAGCAATATCTGCTGGAAACCGAACCGGGGCGCCTCCAAAGCTTCGACGTGGTCTGGGACACTGAAATGGGCGGCTGGTTCCACCTTTACCCGGACCAGGATCTGCCACCCGATGACGGGCTGCACTGGACCGGCCCTTACAAGACGTGGAACGCCCGCTGCGCGGAATGCCACGCCACGGGCTTCGACAAGAACTACGATGCCGCGACCCGCAGCTATGCCTCGACCCAGTCCGAGATCGGCGTGGGCTGCGAAGCCTGCCATGGTCCCGGATCGGCGCATCTCGACTGGGCGCAGGACACCACGCGGGAGCCGCGCGCAGACCACGGCTTCAGCCAGCCTTTCGCAACGACCGAGGCGACGATCCAGCAATGCGCCACCTGCCATTCCCGGCGCGAGGCCCATGATGACGGCTCTCCCGTGCCGGGCACGCCCTATCACGATGCCTATGGACTCGCGCTGCTGCGCCCCGGCCTTTACCACGCCGACGGGCAGATCAGCGACGAGGTCTATGTCTATGGCTCGTTCCTGCAATCGAAGATGTATGCCAAGGGCGTCGGCTGCCTCGACTGTCACGACGCGCATACCGCGCAGGTGATCGCCGAGGGCAACGCCGTCTGCACCCAGTGCCATTCACCCGCCGGCAACCCGGACTTTCCCACTCTGGCGCTGGCAGAGTATGACACCCCCGCCCATCACTTCCATGAACCCGGCAGCGACGGCGCCCAGTGCATGTCCTGCCACGCGCCGGAACAGGTCTACATGGGCAACGACTGGCGGGCTGACCATTCGTTCCGGGTTCCGCGCCCCGATCTGGCGTCCGTCACCGGCGCGCCCGATGCCTGCACGACCTGCCACAGCGACCGAGATGCGGCCTGGGCGGCGGGCGAGATCGCCAAGCGGTTCCCCGAAGGCACCCATCGCGGCCCCCATTACGGCGTGACGCTCGCGCGCGGACAGACCGATCCGGCTGCCGCGGCGGGCGACCTGGCCGACCTTGCCGCGGATGGTGGTCAACCGGGGATCGTCCGGGCCACCGCCCTTTGGCTGCTGGAACAGTCCGAAGATGCCGAGACCGCCGAACGTCTCGCCCCGCTCCTGTCAGATCCCGATCCCTTGTTCCGTGCTGCTGCGGCAGGCCATCAGCGCACTGCCCCGGCGCAGGCGCGCGTCCTCCGGCTTGTCGATCTTCTCGACGACCCCGTCCGCTCAGTACGGATCGCGGCGGCGCGCGCGCTGCTGGATGCGCCCGTGGCCCGCTTCCCCGGTCCGATCGCAGAGGATTTCAGCGCCGCCATGGGCGACTGGCAGTCGGCCATGACCAGCCGGCTGGATTTCCCCGAAACCCATCTGCAACTTGCGGGCGTGTCGCTGACGCTGCGCAACATGGCCGCCGCCGAGCGCGCTTTCGCCGAGGTCGTGCGCCTCGATCCTCAACGGCAGGAGGCATGGGTGATGCGCGTGCGCATCGCCGCCGCAACGGAAGGACCCGAGCGCGCCCTGTCCATCGTGAACGCAGCGCTGGAGGTGCTGCCCGAAGATCTCACGTTGCTCGGGTTCAAGGCGGAACTCGACGGCACACCCCAGCCACCCGACGCGCTGCTGCCACCG
>NZ_QDFI01000117.1 GCF_003254465.1 Meridianimarinicoccus zhengii | reverse complement strand
CACGCGCGGCACGTTGCTCGGCCCGCGCCTCAGCCCGCGCGGCCACCCGCGCCTTCGCGTCCGCGGCCCGGCTTTGCGCCCCGCGCACCAGCCGGTCGAAGGCAAACAGCACCCCCAGCCCGAGAAACCGGCCCAGGCCCCGAACCTCGCCCCGCGTCGCGCCCAGCACGAACAGCCCGAGCGCCACGAGCGCACCCGCCAGCACCACCGCCGCCACGATCAGCCCCGCGGCGGGCGGCATCGGCATCAGGCCCAGGAGCACGCCCAGCGCCGTGTCGCCGAACAGCCCGCCCAGACCGAAACTGTGGGTCCAGCCCGGTCCCGGCGCCATCGTCGCGCCATAAACCGACGCGAGCGCCACCCACACGGGCGCGAACACGAGCCGCCCGAAGGCGCGCTCCTCGCCGCGGTGCAGCACGAACCGCAGCCCCCAGCCCGCGCAGACCGCCACCAGTGCCCAGGCCCCACCGCCAAGGATCACGGTGAAGGGTGCCGCCAGATACGCCCCGAACGTCCCCAGCCAGTTCTGCGGCGCGGCGGAGGACGTGCCGAGAAAGCTGGGATCGGTCGGCGCATAGCTCGCCAGCGCCAGACCCAGCACCACCGCCACCGCCAGCAGCGCCAGCCCGGCGAGTTCCCACGCGCGCCGTTCCAGCGCGGCCTGTGTCGCCTCGTCGAACAACGGGTCGCGGGAACGGGTCTGGAATGCCATGGGTCTCGGTCCTAACGGGTCAATACAGGCAGTCGCGCAGGGCGGTCAGCCCCGCTTCGGTCTGGTCGTAGGGCGCCACCAGCGCCACGCGGATATACCCCGCGCCGGGATTGCCGTCCCCGGTATCGCGGCCAAGATACGCGCCGGGCAGCACGCGCACGCCGGTGTCGCGCCACAGCTTCAGCGCGGCGGCCTCGCCATCCGGCACGGGCAGCCACAGGAAGAACCCGGCTTGCGGCGGGATGTAACCGGGCACATCGGCCAGCAGCCGGTCGGCCAGTGCGAATTTCGCGTCATAGAGTCGGCGGTTCTCGACCACGTGATCCTCGTCGGACCACGCGCGTTCCGCCACCTTCTGCAACGGCATCGGCAAAGGCGCACCGGCATAATTGCGCAACTGGCGCATCCGGGCGATGGCGTCCGGCCCGCCCGCGACGAAGCCGGACCGCAGCCCCGGCAGGTTCGACCGCTTGGACAGGGAATGGAAGGCCAGCACCCGCTCCGGGTCCGCGCCTTGCGCCGCTGCCACCTCCAGCACGCCGGGGGGCGGGGTGCCCCGGTAGATCTCGGCATAGCACTCATCCGCGACCACGCGGAAATCGTGCCGCTCCGCCAGCGCCAGCAGGTCGGCCCAATAGCCCGCATCCGCCACGGCACCCTGCGGGTTAGATGGCGAACACAGGTAGCACAGCGCCACCCGGTCGAGCACATCCGCAGGCAGCGCCGCGTAGTCGGGCAGGAACCCGGTCGCTTCGGTCGCGGGTACCAGCACCGGCTCCGCCCCGACGGCAAGTGCTGCCACGGCATAGACCTGGTAGAACGGGTTCGGCAGCAGCACCACGGGCGGCCGCCCGCGCTTCGATTCGGGGCATAGCGCATGGGCCACGGCATAGAGCCCCTCGCGCGTGCCGTTCAGCGCCAGCAGCCGCTCGGGACCGAGATCGACACCGTAACGCCGCGCCACCCAGCCGCGGATCGCGTCCAGCAACTCCGGCGCTCCCTCGTTTACCGGGTAGCGGCCGAAATCCAGCGCATGGGCCGCGATCACCTCGGGCACCCAGGCGGGAAAGGCATGCTTCGGCTCCCCGATGGACATGGCCAGCGGGTCGCCCCCCGGCGGGTGGACGTCGAGCAGCGCGCGCAGACGCGGAAACGCGTAGGGCGGCAGGTCTGAAAACCGCTCCGGAACTTGCATTTTGCCTCATGTGGTCGGGGTCGTTGCGCCCCGTTTACGGCAAGCTACCGCGAAACCGCCCTGCCGGTCCAGCGAAAGGGCCGCGCGGCTCCCGACCGCGACGCGCAGGCCACAGGCGCGGATGTCGCGTGGACAATCCCGCCGCCGCAGCCATATTCCCGCCCATGACAGACAGACCGAACCGGACCGACGCGATCATCATCGGCGGCAGCCTGAACGGGGCGGCGCTCGCGCTGGCCCTCGCGCAGGGGGGACTCCGCGTGCAGGTGATCGACGCCCTGCCGCGGGCCACCCAGGCCGCCACGGGCTTCGACGGGCGCTGCTATGCCATGGCGCTCGCGTCCATGCGGATGCTGCGCGCGCTGGGGCTGTGGGACCGGCTGGAACCGGGCGCGCAACCGATCCTCGACATCCGCGTCAGCGACGGGCGCGCGGGCGAAGGGCCATCGCCGCTGGCTTTGCATTTCGACCATGCCGAACTGGACGAAGGCCCGATGGGCCACATGGTCGAAGACCGCCACCTGCGCCCCGCGCTGCTGGATGCGCTCGACGCGCATCCGCTGATCGCCCACCGGCCCGCGACCCGCGTGACCGCGCAGGCGACGGACGGTCCGCAGGCCGCCGTGACGCTGGACAGCGGCGAGACGATCCACGCAGCCCTCGTGGTGGGTGCCGACGGGCGCACCGGGCCGACCGCCGCGCGCGCCGGGATCAAACGGCGGGTGACGGACTACCGCCAGACAGCCCTTGTCTGCGCCATCGAACACGACAAGCCCCATGACGGCTGCGCGCACCAGTTCTTCATGCCGTCCGGCCCGCTCGCGATCCTGCCGCTGCGCGGCAACCGGTCCTCGATCGTCTGGAGCGAGACTCACGCGCAGGCCAAGGCTATCAATGCGCTGGACGATGCCGCCTATCTGGACGTGCTGCGCCCGCGCTTCGGCAGTTTCCGGGGTGACATCCGGCTTGCGGGCGCGCGCTACACCTATCCGCTGAACATGACGCTGGCCGACAGCTTCACCGCGGCACGGCTCGCGCTCGTGGGCGATGCGGCACGCGGGGTGCATCCCATCGCGGGGCAGGGGCTGAACGCGGGGCTGCGCGACGTGGCGGCGCTGGCCGAGGTCGCGGTGGCGGCACATCGCCGGGGCGAGGATATCGGGCAGGCGGACGTTCTGGACCGCTACGCGCGCTGGCGGCGATTCGACACGGCGACGCTGGCGATGGCGACGGACGGGTTCAACCGGCTCTTTTCCAACGACAACCCGTTCCTGCGGCTCGGGCGCGGCCTCGGGCTTGCGGCGGTGAACGCGTCACCCGCGCTGCGCCGGGCCTTCATGCGCGAAGCGGCGGGCCTGAGCGGCGACGTGCCCCGGCTGCTGACCGGCGCGCGGCTCTGATAGCGTCGACAGGCATAACGCTGCCGACTTCGCCAAGAGACGGGCGGGGGAGGCGCCGGGTCAGGCCCGGCGCGGCGGTGCGACCACGGCGGGCGGCACGCGCCGATCAGTCGTCCAGCTTGCGCGCCTCGTCCACCAGCATCACGGGGATGCCGTCGCGGATCGGATAGGCCAGCCCCGCCGCCCGCGACACCAGTTCCTGCCGCGCCGGGTCATAGGACAGGGTGCCCTGCGTCTGCGGGCAGATCAGCGCCTCAAGCATCCGGCGGTCGAATTGCGGACCGGATGGCTGAAGGGGCGACTGGTCGGTCATTGCATGATCTCGTCACGGTCGCCGCCCAGCAGCGCGAACTCGATCAGCGTCACCAGCGTCTCGCGCCGCGTGCTGAGCGACGGGGCCTCCAGCAGGGCCTGCTTGTCCTCGGGCTCGAACGGGCACAGCATCGACAGGGAGTTGATGAGCAGCTCCTCCTCCGCGTCCTTCAGGCTGTCCCAGTCGGTGGACAGGTTGCGCGCCTCGAAGAAGCGGGCGAGCAGGTCCATGAACCGGTCGCGGTCGAACTCCGGATCGTTCTCGGCCGGTCCGAGATCGCGGTCGAACCCGGTCCAGGACACGTCGGCCTTCAGGTACGGCGTGAAGCCCGACACCTCGCGCGTGACGCGGTAGCGCGAGATCCCCGCCAGCGTGATCATGTAGCGCCCGTCCTCGGTTTCCGAGAACCCGGTGACCCGGCCCGCACAGCCGATGCCTTGCAGCTTGGCGTCGCGTCCCGGCGTGGCGCGCGGCTGGATCATGCCGATCAGCCGGTGCTCGGTCTTCAGCGCATCGTCGAGCATCGCAAGATAGCGCGGCTCGAAGATGTGCAGCGGCAGCCGGGCGCGCGGCAGGAGCAAGGCTCCGGGCAGCGGGAAGACCGGGATCGTCGCGGGCAGGTCGGTGGGGATTTTCATGACCATCAGGGTAGCCCGGCGAACCTCTCAGGCAAATATCATCGACGACAGTTTGCGCCGCCCGGCGAGCACGATGGGATCCTGCGGCTTCAGCGCATCGAAGATGGTGAAAAGCTGTGCCTTGGCCGCCCCGTCGTTCCATTCCCGGTCGCGGCGGAACAGGTCGAGCAATTCGTCCACGGCCCCCTGCACGTCGCCGCTGGCATAGAGCGCTTTCGCCAGATCGAACCGCGCCTGGTGGTTGGCGGGGTCGGCCTCCACCGCCGCGCGCAGATCGGCCACCGGACCGGCATCCGCCGCCTGCCGCGCCAGATCAAGCTGCGCGCGCGCCGCTTCGACCTCGGGTTTGCCCGCGATCTCGGTCGGCGCGTTGTTCAGCAGCGCCTCGGCCTGGTCCAGTTCGCCCAGCGCGATATGCGCCCGCGCCAGCCCGCCATAGGCCGCGGCATTGTCCGGGGCCTCGCCCAGCACGGCGGCGAAGGTCTGCGCGGCGTCCACCACGGCACCCGTCGCCAGCATCTCCTCGGCCGCGGCCACCGCGTCGTCCAGCCCGCCCGACGCGTCGCCGCCCGCGGCCTGCACCAGCCCGTCGATGAACCGCTTGATCTCGGACCCCGCCACGTTGCCCTGGAACATGTCCACAGGACGGCCCTGCACGAAGCCGACCACCGTCGGGATCGACTGCAGCGGCAGCCCCTGCTGCGCCAGCGCCTGCACCAGCCGCTGGTTCTGGTCCACGTCGATCTTGACCATCTTCACCGCGCCGCGCGCCGCGTTGACCGCCTGTTCCAGCGCCGGGCCCAGCGTCTTGCACGGCCCGCACCACGGCGCCCAGAAATCGACGATGACCGGCGTGGTCATGCTCGCGTCGATCACATCGGCCATGAAGGTCGCTTCCGACCCGTCGCGGATCAGATCGCCGGCGGCCGGTGCCGCGCTCTTGTCCGTGCCTGTCCCAAGGTTCAGCATCAGTGCCCCCGTATGCTCGCGTGTGCGTCTTTACCGTGCCTATATGCGCGCGCGCTGCCCAAAGGCCAAGGGGCGCGGCTACAGCTCGAAGCTGGCGAAGACCGGCGCATGGTCGCTAGGCTGCTCCCAGCCGCGCGCCCCGCGCAGGATGCGCGACCCGCCCGCACCGGACGCAAGGTCCGGCGTCGCCCATATGTGGTCGAGCCTCCGGCCCTTGTCCGCCGCCGACCAGTCCTTCGCGCGATAGGACCACCACGAGTAAAGCTGCCCCTCGGGGATATCCGCGCGGGTGACATCGACCCATCCGCCCGCCTCCTGCGCCGCCGCCAGGTGATCGACCTCGACCGGCGTATGGCTGACCACCTTCAGCAACTGCTTGTGGGACCACACGTCGTCCTCGCGCGGGGCGATGTTCAGATCGCCCACAAGGATCGACCGCGCGGGCCGCTCCGCCGCGAACCAGTCCCGCAACTCGGTCAGGAAATCCAGCTTGTGACCGAACTTGTCGTTCACGTCGCGGTCCGGCACGTCGCCGCCTGCGGGGATATACAGGTTGTGGATCACCGCCCCGCAGCCCAGCCGCGCCGCGACATGCCGCGCATCGTCGCGCCCCGCGAATTCCCGGTGTCCAGCATCCTCCAGCGGCACGCGGGACAGGATCGCCACGCCGTTGTATCCCTTCTGCCCGCGCGCCACCATGTAGGGATAGCCAAGTGCGGCGAAATCCTCGGCGGGGATCTTGTCCACCGGGCTCTTGCATTCCTGCAGGCACAGGATGTCCGGCGCTTCCTCGGACAGAAGCCGCGCGACCAGCCCGGCGCGCAGCCGGACCGAGTTGATGTTCCAGGTTGCGATGGTCAGGGTCATGGCGGGCCTTGCGGTTGTTGCCCGGACTGACTAGCCCCGCAGGCCGCGGCGGAAAAGCCCCCGCAGGCCAGGCAGCAGCGTTGCAATTTCGCAACATTCGACCCGCGCACTCCCGCCGCCGGCTGACGCAAAGTCCGCCGGGCTGGAGCGGCCACCCCCGATCGTCTAACGCGATGTCGGGAACGAGGGGCCAACCGTGAACCGTTTGCAGCGCCGCTGGCGCGATTTCGAGATCAGGGTACAGAAAAGCACGCGCGTCCAGAACGTGCTCCGCCGGCTGTTTTCCGCCTATGTGAATTTCGCCTTCCGCACGATCCGCTGGGAACGCATCGGGTTCGAATCCTACGAAGCCGACATCGCCCGCGGCATCCCGCGCGTGCTGTGCTGCTGGCACGAACGGCTGATCTTCACCCCGTACCTGCGCGACTGGACCGACCACAGGCTGACCGTCATGGCCAGCGGCCATGCCGATGCGCGAATCGCCAGCGCCAATCTGGTCGAACGCGGGATCGGGCTGATCGAGCTGGAAACATCGGGCAACAAGGCCGGGGCGCTGCGCGAGGCAGTGATGGCGCTGCGGGCGGGCGGGTCCGTGGGGATCACCGTGGATGGTCCGTTCGGACCGGCGCGCAAGGCAAAGCCCGGCGCACTGGTGGTCGCCGGGCTTGCGGGCGTGCAGGCCGCGCCCTGCACCTATGCCGTCAGCCGGTCGATCCGGCTCGGCACCTGGGACCGGTTCGTGGTTCCGCTGCCCTGGTCGCGCGGCGTGCTTGCCGTGGGCGACGGGATCACGCCGCCGCGGCGGATGACCGATGCCGAAAGCGATGCGGCCTGCGCGCGGCTCGGGGCGCTGATCGACGACCTGACCGCGCGGTGCGAATCCCGCCTGCGCAAGGACTGATCCCCAATGAAAAAAAAGCCCCCGCAGCGTGCGGGGGCCAGTCCAACAGGGAGGTGCGCCATGACCCGGGCGCGCGGGATCTCTCGCAATGATTGTGTCACATTTCCCTGTGCCGCGCCATGCTACCTTTGCCGCAGGACAGCCGGATGACGCAGCGCGGCAACACTCAGCTCACCAGTCGGTATCCGCCGCTTTCCGTGACCAGCAGCCGCGCGTTCGACGGATCGGGTTCGATCTTCTGACGCAGGCGGTAGATATGGGTTTCCAGCGTGTGGGTGGTCACGCCCGCATTGTAGCCCCAGACCTCGTGCAGCAGCACGTCGCGCGCCACGACACCCGCGGGCGACCGGTACAGGAACTTCAGGATATTGGTTTCCTTCTCGGTCAGCCGGATCTTGCGGTCGGATTCGTCGATCAGCATCTTCATCGACGGCTTGAACGTGTACGGCCCAAGCTGGAACACCGCGTCCTCGCTCTGTTCGTGCTGGCGCAACTGGGCACGGATGCGGGCCAGCAGTACCGGGAACTTGAAGGGCTTCGTGACGTAGTCGTTCGCCCCGGCATCGAGCCCGAGGATCGTGTCGCTGTCGCTGTCATGCCCCGTGAGCATCAGCACCGGGCATTTCACACCCTGCTTTCGCATCCGCCGGCACAGCTCGCGCCCGTCGGTATCCGGCAGCCCCACGTCGAGGATCACGAGGTCGTAGCTCGCTTCCTTGGCCCGGCTCATGCCTTCCGCCCCGTTCGCGGCTTCGAACACGTCGAAATCCTCGGTCATCACGAGCTGCTCGGACAACGCCTCGCGCAGGTCGTCATCGTCGTCCACCAGCAGGATCTTCTTGAGCTGCGCCATCACGGTCTCCTTGTCTGTTGTGAACAAGTTGCGCTTGTCGCCGCGCCGGGACAAGATATGTGCCATATCTCTCACGGGGACGTGCGCCCGCGCGAGAGATGTTACAGCCGCTGTTGGAGGCGCCGGGACAGGCCCGGCGCACCGGAAGGAAGACCCTGCCGTGACCCTTGCCCCCTCGACCCTCGAACTGATGTCCCGCGCGCTGGCCGACCTGCGCATGGGACTTGGCGTCGTTCTTGTCGACGCGGGCGGGCGCGGCGCGCTCGTGCTGTCCGCCGAAACGCTGTCGGAGGACCGGCTGGCCGCGGCCCGCGCGCTGGGGGCGCCCGTCGTGGCGCTGACGGCGCGGAGGGCCGAGACGCTGAAGGCCCGCGCCTATGACGGC
>NZ_QDFI01000116.1 GCF_003254465.1 Meridianimarinicoccus zhengii | reverse complement strand
GGCAGGCCGTCGGCCATGTGTGCGACCTGTTCACCGATGAAGAGTGCAACAACTTCTTCAAAGCGGCGGGGTACCAAGCCGATTAAACGCGACATGCTCTATTGGGCAATTGCAAGCGCGGCCGAAGGGATACGAACACCAAGCTTCAGTTCTGGGTCACGAGTGCCCGAGATGCGTGCGCTGGGTTTGCGACGCTGCTGCGCTCGACCAACTCGACTGGGATGATCTCGGTCTCGATGTTGATTGACTTGGTCGCAATCATCTTGAGAAGCATGTTCGCCGCCCGCTCGCCAATCAGCGTGCGTGGCTGGCGGATCGTGGTTAGGGTCGGCGTCATGTGAGCCGCAACCTCGATATTGTCGAATCCGATCACGGATACATCGCGGGGCACATGCAACCCGGCACGCTGGATAGCCCCCATGAACCCGCAGGCCATTTCGTCGGAAGCGCAGAACATCGCACCGGGCCGCATCGGGTCCGCGATCCAGCGCGCGGCAGCCATCGCACCGGAATCGAGGCTGAAATCGCCTTCGTAGATCCAGGCTTGGTTTGACGGCAGGCCGAGCGTCGCCAGTGCCGCGAGATAACCCTCCTGCCGGGTGACGTTCAGGACATTGCCCTTCGGCCCCGTCAGGTACCCGATGGTGCGGTGCCCTGCATCGAACAGATGCCGTACGGCGAGTTCTGCACCATGCGCGTTTTCGACCCGCACCGACGGCAAGGTGTCGCCCAGCCATTCACACGCGGCAACGACAGGCGGGCTATCCGGTACGTCGAGCGCGGCGAGAGACAGGTTGCCGTCGAACAGGATCAACCCGTCAGCCACGCCGCCTCGCAGGTACTGTCGCAGCCGCGAGTCGGGGTCTGGCCCGGCCTGTGTGTCGGCGACCAGCAACCCGAACCCTTCAGGCGTCAGCACCGACGAAATGCCGGCCAGAATCTGCGAGAAAAACGGATTCGCGAGATTGGGCACAAGAGCAATGATACTTCCGGCGCGTTGCATCCGCAGGTTTCGCGCCGCGTGGTTGACCTGATATCCGGTTTGCTCGACGGCGGCCAACACGGCAGCGCGGGTCGCTTCCGCGACGAGCCCCGGATTCGAGAGCGTCCGGCTGACAGTGGCGGTCGATACCCCGGCGAGGCGGGCAATGTCCTGTAGGGTCGCCATGAGTCGTGTGATGCCATCTGCCGTTTTCAATGCCTTACAATGGTCCCGCAAATTTCCCTTGTAAACGATTTCAGTCCAGTTATCGTCCCCGTTGAAATCGATTACATCGCTTCTTTGGATGTATTCACCGACCGGAGGGAGGAACGGTTCGATGAAGACAATGCAGGGACCTGCCCTGTTTCTTGCGCAATTCGCCGGGGACGCGGCACCGTTCAATACATGGGCCGGCGTAACGGACTGGGCAGCCAGTTGCGGCTATGCCGGTGTGCAGGTTCCCAGTTGGGATGCGCGCCTGATCGATCTTGAACTGGCCTCAACGTCGAAGGACTACTGCGATACCTTCCTGGGAACGGCGGCGGAGCGTGGTCTCGCCGTTACGGAATTGGCGGCGCATCTTCAGGGCCAGTTGATCGCGGTGCATCCGGCCTATGACACGCTGATGGACGGGTTTGCCGCGCCGCATGTGCACGGCGATCCAAAGGCACGACAGGCCTGGGCTGTGGAGCAACTGGAAAAGACCATCCGCGCATCGCGCAATCTGGGGCTGACCGCGATGGCGGCGTTTTCCGGCGCGCTGGCCTGGCCCTATCTCTACCCGTTTCCGCAGCGTCCCGCCGGTCTGGTCGAGGCGGCGTTCGACGAGTTGGCCAAACGCTGGCGACCGCTGCTGGACCTCGCAGACGAGAACGGCATCGATATCTGCTACGAGATCCATCCCGGCGAAGACCTGCACGACGGTGTGACCTTCGAGATGTTCCTCGACAGGGTCGATCAGCACCAGCGCTGCAAGATGTTGTACGATCCATCGCACTACGTGCTGCAATGCATGGATTACCTGGAGAACCTCGATATCTATGCCGACCGGATCGGGATGTTCCACGTCAAGGATGCCGAATTCAACCCGACCGGTCGGCAGGGCGTGTATGGCGGCTACCAGTCGTGGGTGAACCGGGCGGGGCGCTTCCGCAGCCCCGGCGACGGTCATGTCGATTTCGGTGCGATCTTCTCCAAACTGGCGGCGCAAGGGTTCGATGGCTGGGCAGTCGTGGAGTGGGAGTGTGCCCTGAAACATCCCGAGGACGGCGCGCGCGAAGGCGCGGCCTTCGTGCGCGATCACATCATCCGCGTGACCGAAACCGCGTTCGACGATTTCGCAGCGTCGGGCGCCGACGACGCGGCCAACCGCAGGATACTGGGGCTGGACAGATGAGCAGATTTTCAGACCGTACCGGACCGATCCGGCTGGGCATGGTGGGCGGCGGCTCTGGTGCTTTCATCGGCGGGGTGCACCGCATCGCCAGCCGTCTCGACGGGCACTACCAGCTGGTTGCGGGCGCGCTGTCCGCGACGCCGGAGAAGGCGACCGCATCGGGCGCAGAACTCGGCCTCGATCCCGCGCGCACGTATTCGGACTTCGCCGAGATGGCCAAGCGCGAGGCGCGACTGAAGGACGGAATCGAAGCTGTGTCGGTCGTCACGCCCAATCACCTTCATTTCGCCGCCGCGCGGGAGTTCCTGAAACGGGGCATCCACGTGATCTGCGACAAACCGCTGACGTCGACCATGGCGGATGCGAAGAAACTGCTGGCAGCGGCGGAAAAGTCCGATGCGCTGTTCATCCTGACGCACAACTACACCGGATACCCGATGGTGCGGCAGGCGCGGGCGATGATCGCCGCGGGTGATCTGGGCGACATCCGCGTCGTGCAGGTGGAATACCCGCAGGACTGGCTGGCCGAGGCGCCCGCGCCCGACAACAAGCAGGCTGCGTGGCGCACCGATCCTGCGAAGAGCGGCATGGGCGGGGCGACCGGTGATATCGGCACGCATGCCTACAACTTGCTGCGCTTCGTGACCGGGCTGGAAACCGACCGCTTGGCCGCCGATCTGCACAGCTTCGTGCCGGGCCGCCTGCTCGACGACAATGCGCATGTGCTGCTGCGCTTCAAGGGCGGTGCACGGGGCATGTTGTGGTGCAGCCAGGTCGCCACGGGGCACGAGAACGGCTTGAAATTGCGCGTGCATGGAAGCAAGGGCGGGCTGGAATGGTTTCAGGAGAATCCCAACCTGCTTTGGTTCACGCCGCTGGGCGAATCCACCCGGCGCATGACCCGCAACGGGCCGGGCGCCGGCGACGCGGCGAACCGCGTGTCCCGCATTCCAGCCGGGCATCCCGAAGGATTCCTTGAGGGGTTCGCCAACATCTACAGCGAAGCGGCTGAGGCAATTCGGGCGGTGCGCACTGGCCAGCCCGTGCCCGACGCGGTGATGTTCCCGACGATCGGCGACGGGATGGAGGGCATGGCCTTCATCGATGCCTGCGTACGGTCCGCCAAGCGAAACGCGGCCTGGGTGAGCCTGTCGTGACCGTGCCGATCCTGTCTGCGAAGGAGGTTTCGCGGAGCTTCGGCCCGATCCAGGTGCTGTTCGACGTCGACTTCGACCTGCGCCCCGGCGAGGTGCACGCGCTGATCGGCGAAAATGGCGCGGGCAAGTCCACGATGATGAAAATCCTCGGGGGCTATCTTGCGCCCTCGGGCGGAAGCCTGTGGCTCGATGGTGCTGCGGTCAGCTTTGCCGATCACCGGCAGGCGGAAGCCGCGGGGGTCATCATGATCCATCAGGAATTCAACCTCGCGCTGCAACTGACGGTGGAACAGAACATCTTTCTGGGTCGTGAGCTGATGCGTGGACCGTTCCTCGATCACGCCGCGATGCAGGCCGAAAGCCGCCGCCAGCTTGAGGCGCTGAACTGTCCGCTGGACCCGCGCCTGCGCATTTCCGACATCTCTGTGCCGAACCGGCAGATGGTGGAAATCGCGCGCGCGATGGGGCGCAACGCGCGGGTGCTGATCATGGATGAACCCACTGCCGTCCTGACGGGCCGCGAGACGGAGATCCTGCTGGACCAGATCGATCGCCTGCGCGCGTCCGGCACGGCGATACTTTACACGTCGCACAAGCTGGACGAGATCGCGCGCATCGCTGACCGCATCACCGTGCTGCGCGACGGGCATCTGGTCACGAATGCGTCCGCCGCGGACCTGACGCCGGACCAGATGGCCGAGGCGATGGTCGGGCGCGAATTGTCAGACCTGTTCCCCGCCAAACGCGAAGGGCAGGCCGAAACCGTGCTGGAGGTCGAGAACCTGACCGTGCCGGGGCACGTGCGTGGTGCCTCCTTCACCCTGCGCCGTGGCGAAGTGCTGGGCTTCGCGGGCCTTGTGGGTGCCGGACGTACCGAACTGATGGAAGGCGTGGTCGGACTGCGCAAGACAACCGGCACGGTGCGGATTATGGGCAAGACACTGGCGCCGGGATCCGTCCTTGCCGCCTGCAAGGCGGGCCTTGTGTACCTGACCGAGGATCGCAAGGACAAGGGGCTGCTGCTGGGCAAGTCTTTGCGCGAGAACCTGACGCTGTTGGCGCTGGACCGGTTCACGAACATCCGCATCGACACCGCCGCCGAGGATCGCGCGCTGACGCAAGCCATTTCGGATTTCGACATTCGCGCCGGAGATCGCGGGATGAACGCGGGCAACCTGTCGGGCGGCAACCAGCAGAAACTGCTGCTGGCCAAGACGATGCTGGCCGAGCCCGACATCGTGATCATCGACGAGCCGACGCGCGGCATCGACATCGGCACCAAGCAGCAGATTTATCAATTCATCCGCCAACTCGCCGACAGCGGCAAGAGCGTGATCGTCGTGTCGTCGGAACTGCCCGAAGTGATCGGCATTGCCACCCGGGTGGTCGTGATGGGGCGCGGCTTCATCGCGGGCGAGTTGGAAGGCAATGCCATCACCGAAACGGCCATCCTGCGGCTGGCCATGGGAACACAGGATCAGGAGGCCGCTCCCGCATGACCGATGCATCCACATCCACTCCACCTCGCCGCATGCGCCTGAACTTTCACGTTTTCGGCCCGCTGCTGGCAATGGTCGCAGTGATGGTCATCGGCGCGTCGCTGAACCTGAGCTTCCTGAGTCCGGAAAACCTGACCAATGTCGCGGCCCGGTCGGCCTTCATCGGGATCATCGCGGTCGGCATGACCTTCGTCATCACCGCCGGCGGGATCGACCTGTCCGTCGGCGCGATGGCCGCGTTCGTCGCGGGTGTCATGATCATGGTGATGAACGCGCTCGTGCCCGTCATGGGGGCGGGCGTGCCATTGATCATGGTCGGCATGGCGACGGCGCTGCTGGTCGGCGGTGCGGCGGGCATGCTGAACGGTGTGCTCATCGCCAAGGTCCGGATCGAGGCCTTCATCGTGACGCTCGGCTCCATGGGGATCTATCGCAGCCTCGTCACATGGCTGGCGGATGGCGGCACGCTGTCGCTGGATTTCACCCTGCGGGGCGTCTACCGCCCGGTTTATTACGAGGGTATTCTGGGACTGTCTTGGCCGATCATCGTGTTCGCCATCGTCGCGATCCTGGGTGAACTGGCGATGCGGCACACCGCCTATGGCAGGCACTGCGCGGCCATCGGGGCAAACGAACAGGTTGCCGTCTATTCCGCGGTCAAGGTCGCGCGGGTGCGCATGGCAACCTATGTCGTGCTGGGAATGCTCGTGGGGCTGGCCACGATCATGTATGTCCCCCGGCTCGGGTCCGCATCGGGCAACACGGGTGTGCTGTGGGAACTGGAGGCTATCGCCGCCGTCATCATCGGCGGCACCGTGTTGAAGGGGGGCTTCGGCCGGGTCTGGGGCACGGTGATCGGTGTCCTGATCCTGAGCCTGATCGGCAACATCCTGAACCTCGCCTCGATCGTCAGCCCGTATCTGAACGGCGCGATCCAGGGCGTGATCGTCATTCTCGCTGTGGTTCTGCAGCGGGAAAGCAAGTCCGCCGATTAGGGCGGCCATTCAAACCAAGGGAGGAACAACATGAACCGCAGGGATATCTTCAAGGGCGCCGCACTGGTCGCCGGCCTGGCTGGTGCCACGGTCGCACAGGCACAGGACGAAACCTTTACCATCGGCGTGGCGATCCCGTCGGCGACGCACGGCTTCATGGGCGGGCTGAACTTCCATGCGCGCGACACGATCGAGCGGCTGGAAGCCACCTATGACAACATCGAGTTCGTGCTGGCCACGGCAGGCGATGCCGCGAAGATGGTCAACGATATCGAGGATATGGTCGCCACGCGCGGGATCGACGCCCTGGTGGTGCTGCCCTTCGAAAGCGAACCGCTCACCTCGCCCGTGCAGGCGGTGGCCGAGCAGGGGATCTGGGTCACGGTGGTCGACAGGGGCCTGTCCGTCGAAGGGATCGAGGATCTTTATGTCGCGGGCGACAATCCCGGCTTCGGGCGCATGGCCGGGGAATACTTCGTCGAGAACCTCGAAGATGGTGACAACATCGTGGTGCTGCGCGGTATTCCGACCACGCTTGACAACGAACGGGTCGAAGCCTTCAGCGCTGCCATCGAGGGATCGGGGATCAACGTTCTGGACATGCAGCACGGCAACTGGAACCGCGACGATGCCTTCACCGTGATGCAGGACTTCCTGTCGCGCTTCGACGACATCGACGCGGTCTGGGCGTCGGATGACGACATGGCCATCGGCGTTCTGGCGGCCATCGAACAGGCCGAGCGCGAAGACGAAATGTGGGTCATGGGCGGTGCCGGCATGAAGGAGATCATCGGCCGCATTCGCGACGGGGACCCGCAGCTTCCTGCGAACGTGTCCTACCCGCCCGCGCAGATTTCGACCGCGATCGAACTGACGGCCCTTGGCCTGGTGTCCGACACGCCGGTTTCGGGACGGTTCATCATCGGCTCTCAGCTCATCACGCCAGAGAACGCCGAGCAGTTCTATTTCGAAGACAGCCCGTTCTGAAGCTGTACGGTATCGGGCGGCGCATGCTTGTGCCGCCCGGTTGCCTCTCCCCTCGGCGGCCGAGGGCAGGGCTATTCGCGTTGGCCCTTGACGCGCCTGATGTGAGCGCCGCCCAGTTTGCGATGAAACCGTGTTCGGTTCCGCCGCAGGTATCGGTCCTTCCGGAAGACTGGCTTCGACACTCATCATGACGAGGTTCTTGACCATGGCGATGGACGCGCAAGCATGGGTGAGGCCCACACGTGGATCGCCGGTCACGTCGAACACCACATCCACGTCCTCGTGCGCGTCGAGCGATGAGCGGCACCTGGCCTGCCGCGCCGTTCGGGTGGGATCGTCAGCTCCTGCGCGAAGCTCCGGTCCGAGGCCGGAAGCCCGAGATGCGTGTCGTGCTATTCGCGCGAAATTCCGTCGACCGCGTTCAGCATCCTGAACCCTTGGCTGAACCTTCTGCGGCCGCGCGAACGGCAGCCATGACCGGACATTTGGCGCGGGTGAAGAATTGATATTCCCCTGATACGCTTTGAGTTACTGGGTGGCAGGTGGGGCCGCCGGTTGACCCGGACAGCATGTCTGTGTCAGTCGATCGGACTTTGCAGTTCACCCCGGTACGAGGACGCCGGCACCAACCAAAGGAAGGACCCATGGCATTCACCCTGCGTCGCAACCGCGAATGCGATCTCGCCCCTTTGTCAAGGATGCTGCCGGACGCGGAAATTCCGTTGCTCAATCCCAATGCGAAAGTGCCCTTCGACGAGATGGAATGGCATCGCAAATGGCTTGGAGACCGTGAGGATGTGTCCTTCTACCTGCAAGATGATGCTGGACGGGACGTTGGATTCTTCGCCTTGAGGGAGGGGATTGGACCGGAAGTGCGGCACCTTACTTATGTCTATCTCACCGAAGAGGTGCGCGGTGGTGCCGCTGCGGAACTGACGGAACGCGTGGAAGAGGCGGCGCGGGCACTCGGCGCCCTGGTCCTGACCTTGAAGGTGGAACTCGACAACGCGCCGGCCTTCAATGCCTATCTTTCGGCCGGATATGAGGAACTGTCCCGATCCCAAGGCACGGCCACGATGCGGCTGGACCTGGAGGCGCGATCCGCCGTCTGACACAGGTTGCCTGCCGTCGGCGCCTTGGGCGTCGTTCCCGCCATTCGTGACGGGGTCAATGCACGCCCGGTCCGGGCCGATTCTCCCGGCCCAGGAAAATCCGTGGGACAATCAGACGTGGCGCGCATCGCGACCTCGCCCGGACTGTCCAGCGGGAACGCGCCATGACATGCCGACCATGTTTCTGGATGCTCCCGCGGCGGCTGTCCGGACACGACCGGCCAGACCCGATCCGATATCGCTACCGCGCCGTTGCGGTCAAAGATGTCGTTCCTGCCCGACGGCAGGCACCACATGATCGCTGAACCGGGCCAGCACGACCAGCGACCATTCGACGATGACCTGCGTATGCGCGTCGCTGAAAACCGAACCGCTGGCCAGCAAGATCTTCCGCACCCGCGATGGTGCCCGCGCCGATGTGTTCGACCGCATCGAGTGCGCCCCGGTCCGCGCCGCAGCGGTTCAGAACCGCGCCATCGCGGATCCATGGCTCGCAAGGTACCTGCCTGCTCCACCTGACACGCTGTCCATGAGCCCGCCACTAGAGCGTGTCGCCCCTGATCGGATTCTGGATTCCCATTTCGATCATCCCGTGATTCCCTGTTCTGGAGGCAGATATGGGGGTCAGGTATGGGTAAGCCGCATCCTGTTGAGTTACGTGAACGGGCGGTTTTGCTTGTTGAGCAAGGCAGCACGCACACCGAGGCGGCGCGGCGC
The DNA here is from genome assembly GCF_003254465.1 of Meridianimarinicoccus zhengii. Lineage (GTDB taxonomy): Bacteria > Pseudomonadota > Alphaproteobacteria > Rhodobacterales > Rhodobacteraceae > Meridianimarinicoccus > Meridianimarinicoccus zhengii. The sequence goes on along the minus strand of NZ_QDFI01000116.1, from coordinate 141 downwards.
CTGTGTGTTTCCATCAAGTTCGTCAATGACATGGTGCGGCTCAAGCGCGAGACTGGCGCGCTTGCGCCAAAGCCGCAGGGCAATCCGGGACGCGGCAAGCTGACCGATGTCAAAGACTGGGTGCGGCGCCGGATCGCGGCC
>NZ_QDFI01000115.1 GCF_003254465.1 Meridianimarinicoccus zhengii | reverse complement strand
CTCCGTTTTCGATCTTGAATCAGAAATGAGACCAAACGGGAATCCCTTGATTGCAGACACGGCCTAGCGCTCTCAGGCACGCTGCACTGGATGTTCGATCGTGGCCTTATCTCTGTGGCTGAGGATGGACATACGATTCTCGTGTCGCGGAACAAGGTGCCCGGCGATGTCGTAGATCGCCTGCTGAGTTCAGATGGCAAGCTTTTCAGGCCTGAGGACCCGCGGAATAGCCCGCACCCAGAGAATCTGCGCTGGCATCGTGAGAATGTTTTCGGGAACGCACCCTTGGACGAACGCCCGCCATGGGACTCGTACGCCTGAGGATGACGATAGAAACCATCGCGACGCATGTTCGAAGCGCATCGATACTCGCCCCGTCAATGCTCAGCATGGTTCATCGGCGACCGGTTTCGTCGCCTTGGCCGAACTCTTTCTCTTGATCTGCCCATACTGGCGCAAACGGCTCCAACAGTCGCGCCAACGTCACCTCCGGCCCCTGCTTCCCGTCGAGGATCGCCTCGACGATATCGGGCGCGAGCAGCGTGAGCCGCAGGACGCGGGTCATGTAGGACGGCGCGATGCCCTCGCGCTCGGCCAGCTCGGCAATGGTGGCGAATTCGCCCGACTCCAGCATCCGCTTCCATCGGAAGGCGCGGGCCAGCGCCTTGACCAGCGTGTTGCCCGGCTTGCGCACATGTTCGGCGCCTTCAGGCAACTGCATCTCCTTCCGGCCGCCGCGATTTACGACTCGGAACGGGACGTGAAGCGTAACCGTCTCGGGGATCGGCGTCGCGCGGGTCATGCGGCAGCCTCGATGCCACCGGCCCGCATCTCGCGGGCGAGACCACCGAGTCCGTCGACGCGCAGCCGGACGTTCAATCCGTCCGTGCCGATATCCACGCGCTCGACCAACAGCGCCACGATGCGCGCCTGCTCGGCGGGAAAAAGTTCGTCCCAAAGCGGATCCAGCTGCTGCAGCGCCGAACTGGCGTCGGCCTCGGTGATGTCGTCAGCATGGGCGCGCGCCGCCTTCCACGTGCCCGCCACGATCTCTGGCTGGCGGAACACGGCGCGGAGATGGTCGATGACGGCCGCCTCGATCTCGCCCGCGGGCACGCGGCCCACCGGGCACGACCCCGCGCCATGCTTCAAAACCGTCTGGCTGACGTAGTAGCGGTACAGCCGCCCGCCCTTGCGCGTGTGCGTCGGCGAGAAGGCCGCGCCATCGGGACCGAACAGCAGCCCCTTCAGCAGCGCGGGCGTCTCGGCGCGGGTGCGCGCGGCGCGCTTGCGCGGGCTCTCCTGCAGGATGGCGTGGACCCGGTCCCATGTCTCGCGGTCGATGATGGCGTCGTGCTCGCCGGGATAGCTGTCGCCCTTGTGGACCGCCTCGCCGATATAGGCGCGGTTGTTCAGCATCCGATACAGGTACTTCTTGTCGATCCGGTTGCCGCGGGGCGTGCGGATGCCGCGCTTCGCGACCTCCCGCGCCAGTTCCGTTCCGGAGCCGATCTCGAGGAAGCGAGCGAAGATCCAGCGGACGTGTTCGGCCTGCTCGTCATCGATCACCAGCTTCCGGTTCTCGACGCGGTATCCGTAGGGCGGCACCCCGCCCATCCACATGCCCTTCTTGCGGCTGGCGGCGACCTTGTCGCGGATGCGCTCGGCCGTCACCTCGCGTTCGAACTGGGCGAAGGACAGCAGGATGTTCAGCGTCAGCCGGCCCATGGGCGTGGTCGTGTTGAAGGACTGCGTGACGGAGACGAAGGTCACGCCGTTGCGGTCGAACACCTCGACCAGCTTGGCGAAGTCGGCGAGCGAGCGCGACAGGCGATCAATCTTGTAGACGACCACAACGTCGACCAGCCCATCCTCGATGTCGGCCAGCAGCCGCTTCAGGCCGGGCCGTTCCAGCGTGCCGCCGGAGATCCCGCCGTCGTCGTACTGATCGCGGACGAGCACCCAGCCCTCGGAGCGCTGGCTGACGATGAAGGCCTCGCACGCCTCCCGCTGGGCATGGAGCGAGTTGAACTCCTGATCCAGCCCTTCCTCGGAGGACTTGCGCGTATAGATCGCGCAGCGCTGTTTCCGGATCATTCCTGATTTTGCCGGCGCCTTCGTCATGTCCGCGCCCTCCGGTTCTTCAGCCCGAAGAACACCCAGCCGTTCCACCGCGTCCCGGTGATCGCGCGGGCAATCGCCGAGAGCGACTTGTACGGCCGCCCCTGCCATTCGAAGCCGTCCGCGGTGACGGTGACGATGTACTCGACACCGTGCCACTCGCGCAGCAGCCGCGTGCCGGTGACGGGACGGTCACGGTCGAGGCGCATGCAGCGCTTCTTCTTGTCACCGCCGTCGAGTTCCTCGCCCAGCCGTTCCAGCCGCCGGATCGTCTCGGGCTTCAGCCCGCCATAGGCCAGCTCCTGGATGCGGTATGCGAGCCGGCTCTCCAGGTAGCGGCGGTTGAACGGCGGCGGCTCGCCGTCGAACAGGTCGCGCCACTGCGCCTTCAGCTCCGGCGTCGTCGCGGTCTTCAGCGCGGCCAGGCGTGCGGGGATGGGATCGTGGGTCGTCATGTGGGTCTCCGGTGAGTTGGAGTTGCATGACGGCATGCGCTCGCTGGAGAGTGTAGGCGAATTTCTCCAGTATCGTCAGAAGGTTCACCGCTCTCCCGCAGCCGCAACCGGACCAGCCCGAGCGCCAGCAGGCCGCACAACTCGGCGCGGCGCTCGGCGGGCGTCATCGCCGCGGGGGCGAGCGGGTTGGGGCGACGGATGGGACCGGGATCGAACATCATGATCCATCGGTGCAGCATTGCGCTGCCGCCTGCGACCTCGGAACGGGTCAGCCCATGCCTGCCGGGAGAGGGTGAACCCCTCCGCCCTTGCGCCATCGGAATGGGTTGAGGGGCTCAGACGTTCCCATTATGTTCGGGTCATCCCGCATGAATCACGAGGCCGCCGATGTCGCTGCAATCGCTCGACCGTACCCAATGGAGTTTTGCAGAAGCGCTGGCCCACGTGGAAACCGTGACCGTCGCCCGGCGCGCAGCCGAGGCGGCCAAGGCGCCGCCGAAGCCCGAGCCGGCCTATCAGCACTGGAACCGCCTACAGGATCCGACCATCGCCTGGAAGGCGGAGGCCGAGAACGAGTTGCTGGTCGCCTTGCGGGACGGCGATCTCATCGCGCAGGGCCGCTACACCGAGGATCGTCCGAACGGCTGGGGCTACGGCGCCAGCAGCGGGTTCGGCCTGCATTCGGGCTACCACAGCAGCATCCGGCCCGAGCAGTGGCGGGAGGGTCAGTGCCATCTGGGGCGCCTGACCGCGCGCGACTGGGAGTTCATCGACATCCGAATGCCGCGCTTTCTCGTGAAGGCGATCTGGCCGGTTTATGTGCCCGAGGTCGTCAGCCCTGCAGAGCGTGCGGACGCGGCACCGTACACGACGCCCTACCTCGACCTGATGCAGGCGGCGATCACGAAGTTCGGGATCACGGCCGAGACGCAGGGCAAGAAGGACTGCCTCGTCGACTGGTTCCTCGAGCAGGAGATCGAAGGCGAGCCGGTGTCGAACAAGCTCGCCGATGCCATGGCCACGCTGATCCGGCTGCCTTCGGCGCAGCGCGGCGGCGCGAAGCGGGTGCTCGGGCCCGATCTGCGGCAGACCGGCTGACGCGCGGGAGCCACGCTGGTCGACATCGCGCAGTGACTGGCATATATTGCCAATGCGCTCGAGGGAGATGCCGATGCCGACCCGCAATGTCGTCCTGACCGACAGCCAGACCGACCTGATCGAGCGGCTGATCGCCGATGGCCGCTACCAGAATGCGTCGGAGGCTCTGCGCGCCGGGCTTCGCCTGCTCGAGCGTGAGGAGGCCGAGATGGCCGCCTTGCGCGACCGGCTCGCCGCCGGGCTTGAGGAGGCGCGCGCAGGCGTGCTCGCCGAGGGCTCGGGTGAGGACGCGATCCGCAGGGCATTCGCCGCCGCGCGCACCGCGTCCTGATGCCGAAGCCTTGGCGGCTGACGTGGCAGGCGGAACGGTCGCTCGTCGAGATTGCGCGCTGGACCCTGGAGACCTTCGGGCCGCGCCAGGCCGAGGCCTATGAGGCGGACCTCATCGCGCGCTGCGCCGCCATCGCGTCGGGTGAGGCACCGTCGCAGGATTGCCGCCGCCTGATCGATCCCGACCTGCCGGAAGACCTGCGTGTCACGCGGGCGGGGCAGCATTTCATCGTGTTCGTCGAGATGCCGGACTTGGTGATCGTGGTGGACGTGCTGCACAGCCGCTCGGACCTGCCGCGCCGGCTGGCGGCATTTGGTCCACCGAAGGATCCCGAACAACACTGACAATGGCCAACTCCAAGGGGTGAGCCCACGGCGTCGGCTTCCCGATGAAGGGCGGAACCGTTCACCCCGTTCGCATGAGCGCGGGTTCCACCCTCTGATCGGGCACGGCTGCCAGGAGCGCTCCGGATTGGTCATTTTACCCGTTGGGGTCCACCCATGATCTGACGTGATTTCAATGCCTTGCCGGAAGGGTTCACCCCTTTCCGGCGCTACGCTCTGTAGCCGGGCGGACCGGTTCCGACGTCGCGAGGGCGGCCTGACGCGCGCCAGAACCGGGGGCAACAACGCCCTCAATCCGGCTCTCCAGCTCCCGTGTCCGCCCGTCTCCGCCACCGCCTGCGCATTGCTGCATCGGCCAATCGGCCGACCGGCGCGCATGCGACTGTTCCGCGGGGACTGTGATGAGCGGGCGGGACTGGCGGGCTTTCGACGCGGAGCTCCGCGCGCGCGTGCCGGAGCTCGCGGTGGAGCTTCTTGGCAAGCCGACCTTCCGCGCGGGGCAGGAATGGCGCTGGGGCCGCAAGGGCAGCCTCTCGGTCGTCGTCGGCGGCGCGCGGGCGGGGATGTGGTTCGACCACGAGGAAGGCCGGGGCGGCTGGTTCTCCGAGCTTGTCGGCCGCGACCTCGGCATGGCCCGGGAGGATGCCACCGACTGGATCGCGGACCGGATCGGCATGTCGGCGCTGCCCCGGCCGGCGCGTCAGCGATCGACACCAGGCGCAATGCCCGCAAACGATCCGGGCGAGCCACCGTCTGCACCGGAGACGGCGCCGCGCGAGACTCCTCCCGATGGCGATGCGGATGCTGCGCCAAGTCGGGCGGACGACGCCGCCGCGCGCGCGGCCCGGATCTGGGACAGCGCTCGTTCGGCCCCGGAGGACCATCCCTATCTCGTCGCAAAGCGGGCCGCGCCGCTCGCCCTGCGCATGGACGTGGGCCGCCGCCTCGTCGTGCCGCTGCAGGACGGCGATGGCCGCCTGCACAGTGTCGAGACCATCGCGCCGGACGGGGCCAAGCGTTTCCTGGCCGGTGGGGCCAAGAAGGGCCATTTCACGGTGGTGGGGGCGGAGCCGGAGCCGCTCGCGGAGCCATGCGGTCCGCTCCTGATCTGCGAGGGCTGGGCCACCGGCGCGAGCCTGCACATGGCCACGGGACACATGGTCGTCGCGGCGATGGACGCGGGCAACATGATGCCGGTCGCCGAAGCGCTGCGAGCACGGTTCCCCGAAGCAGATCTCGTCCTCGTCGCCGACAACGACGCGAAGCCCGACCGTGAGACCAATCCCGGCGTCGAGGCGGCGCGGAAGGTCGCGCTCGCGATCGACGGCCGTCTTGCCGTGCCAGACAGCCCGGGCGATGCCAACGACCTCTTCTGCGCCGAGGGGCCGGAGGTAGTCGCGGCGCTCGTTGCGGGCGCGGCCCGGATCCCGCCGCCACCGCCGACATATCCCGCACCGGTCCTCACGCCAGACGAGGCCCGCGCCAGCCTGGCCGAGGCCATTGACCGCTTCATGGCCGCGATCCCGGACTACTGGGCGGCCATCGAGGCGGCACAGGAGGAGGCGAAGAGCACGGACGCCAATCGCGATCCGCTGGACTTCAACATCGTGGCACGGGCGGCGCTGCCGCCGCTCCTCGGCCTGCCGGTCGATGTGGGCCTCGGCAAGACCTCGAGCGCGCGCGCCGCCATCGCCGCGCTGATCGCCGCGGGCGGGATCGGCAAGCGCAAGGTCGTCTATGCCGTCCCGCGCCACGATCTCGGCGCCGAGCAGGTTGCCGCCTTCGAGGCCTTGGGTCTCAGCGCCATGCTCTGGAAGGGCCGCACCGCGCCCGATCCGACCGATGACAATCCCGACCGGCTCATGTGCCTCGACACCGAGGCCACCTTCGACGCGCTCGAGATCGAACACCCGGTCGAGCAGAGCTGCTGCAAGGTCAAGAACGGGGCAGAGCTGCTGCTCTGCCCCTGGTTCCACGACTGCGGCTACCAGCGCCAGAAGCCGCTGGCGCAGGCGGCGCAGGTCATCGTCTGCGCCCATGACAGCCTCTTCCACATGAAGCCGCAGGCCATTGGCGAGGTCGGGCTCCTGGTCATCGACGAAGCCTTCTGGCAATCGGGCCTGCGCGGTCTCGACGGCAAGGCGACGCTGACGCAGGACGGGCTGGAGCCCGGCCGCACCTCGCTCACCTGCTACACCGGCAAGGGAAAGATGGATGTCGGCGCCACGGCCGACCTGATCGCGGTCCGCGAACGGCTCTGCAAGGCGCTGCGGGTCACGGAGCCCGGTCCGCTGCGTCTGGGCTTGCTGGAAGCCGTCGGCCTCAAACCGGACGACTGCCGCCATGCCGCGACGCTGGAACGCCGCCGGATGCGCGACGCGGGCCTCCGCCCCGGCATGTCGCCGGTCGAGCGGCGCAAGCGGATCGAGGCGGTTCTGCCGCCTGCGGGCGAGCCATGGGCGCCGCCCGGGCGCTGCGCCACGCTCTGGCTGATCCTCGCCGAGGCGCTGGAGAACGGCCACGATGCCGCCGGCGCCGAACTCGTCCACGAGATGACCGAGGCCGGCTCCGTCCGCGCGCTCCGCCTGCGCTGGCGCAGCCCGATGCGGACCGGCTGGGCGGCCCAGGCACCGATCCTGCATCTCGACGCGACACTGCGGCCGGAACTCGTCCAGACCTACCTGCCGAGGATCGACATCGGGACGCCCGTCGCCGCACGCCAGCCCCATGTCCGCATCCGCCAGGTGACCGGCAGCCCGACCTCGGCCCGTGCGCTGTCGCCCTCCGCCGACGCACCCGAACGGGACCGAAAGGCCGCCGCGACCCGGCTGCGCGACCTCCGCGCCTGGATCGACCTCCGGGCCCGCCAGTGCCATCGCCGCGGCCAGGCAATCGATCTGCTGGTGGTGGGCCAGAAGGCCGCCATTGATGCGCTCAGGTCCGCGGGGCTGCCGCCGCGGGTTGAGGCGGTGCATTTCAACGCTCTGAGCGGGCTCGACCGCTGGGGCAGGATCGGCGGCATGGTGGTGCTGGGCCGCACGCTGCCGGCGCCGCGCACCGTCGAACTCAATGCTATGGCGCTGACCGGTCGCGTGCCCGCGCCGAACCCGGAGGATGCGGGCTGGTGGTATCCCATGGTCGAGCGCCGCATCCGGCTCGCGGGTGACCGGGCCGCGCCGCTCGCGATGGTGGCACACGCCGATCCGATCGCCGAGGCCGTGCGCTGGAGCATCTGCGAGGGCGAGCTGATCCAGGCCATGGGGCGCGGGCGCGGGGTCAACCGCACCGCCGCCACGCCGCTCGAGATCGACCTGCTCACGGATGTGGTCCTGCCGGTGACCGTCGACGCGCCGGTGCCGTGGTCCGACCTCCGCCCGACCCGGCGCGACCTGATGGCGCTCACCGGCATCGTGCTCGGGAACGCCGCCGACATGGCCGCCTGCTTTCCGGAGCTCTGGCCGACCCGCGAGGCCGCGAAGAAGGACGGCCAGAGGAAGGGGACAAATGACTATTATAGAGACCTCTATAATAGCAGAATGTCCCCATCCTCCGCCGAGGTGACCTACCGCCCGGAGGGTCCCGGCCATCGCCCCCGGACCGCCCGCGCCGATCTCTCCCGCATTCCCGATCCGGAAGCCTGGCTCACCAACCGCCTCGGGCCGCTTGCCAGCTTCGAGATGCGGCACGACGAGCTTTCGGACGCCGACGCGCCCGATCCCGCCAACGCCGCGCGGCTCGACGCGCTCGCATCCCGCCTGACCGCCAGCATGCAGGCCGTGCTCGCCATGCGCCGGGCAGCGCTCGACGCGCTGGCCGCCCGGCTGGAGGCCGCGAAGCCCGCCGCCCTTCGACACCCCCACCACCGCCAACCAGAAGAGGAGACCGAGGCATGAGTTACGACAGGATCCGCCTCTACGACGCCGGCCGCTTCCACGACACCGAGCTGCCCGACTGGTATCGCGAGGCCGAACGGCTCTGCGAGACCGAGCGTGTGGACTTCCACCGAGCCTTCGACCGCGTGCTCGACTGCGAGCACACGCTCCTGACCGAAGAGGGCCTGCTGGGCGGCGCGCTCGAGGTCCGGTTCTGGCCGAGCGAGATCCATGGATTCTTCGTGCTGATCGAGACGCCGCTCTCCTTCGTCGAGCACATCGTCGTCCCGAACCCGGCCGACTGGCTCCCCTTCCTCTCTCGCCATCTCGCCCCGCTCATCGGGGTGGCAAACCAGAGCTCCCTGATCGCGCTCCACGGCAGGATCGGCAACGCCTTCCTCTCTTGGACCCGCCACGGAAAGGGCACCCACATCGGTCGCGAGACCGGCGAGAGCCGGATCGACCTCGACAACGACCGCGACCGTCGCCGGGCCCAGCAGGCGCGGGCGGTGATGGAAAGAGAGCGGCGGGAGGGGCGGGCATGAGCGGGCAACGCCATATCGGTCTCGAACGTCAGGACGGTTACAACGTCGGACGCGATCCCCGCACCATGACGACGGAGGACCTGGAGCAGCTCGGCCACGCGCGTGTCTCGCCGCTGCGCGCCCTGCGGCTGAAATGCCTCGATTGCTGCAACGGCTTGGCGCGGGAAGTTCGTCTCTGCACCGCCGTGGACTGCCCCAGCTGGCCGTTCCGGATGGGCAAGAACCCGTGGCGCAGACCTCTCACCGGCGAAGAACGCGCCGAGCGCCAGGCGCGGTTCGCCGGTAAGACCGCCGCAGCGCAATTGGAGGCCCAGAATTCTGGGGGCGAAATCTGCGCCTCGCATCCCGGCAGGGGGAGAGGCCCGCAAAAGCCTTCCTTGGGTTTTCCTGCCAGCCTGCTGGAGGAAGACACCGGAGGTGCATCATGAAAACCATGCGCTGGCATCCTCCGGGCTACTGCGGCGAGCGGAGGGACGCGGACCGCGTCAAACGGGACGGTTGGCGCGACCAGGGCGTGCTCGCCGTCTCCATCGACGACGAGCGTCTGAGCTGGCCCGAGCGGGAACTGGTCCGACAGCTGGGCGAGAAGCTGTACGGGCCGCGGCACCGCGGGCCCCACGCGCGGGAACCCTAACCGGATTCCCCACTGGACCCCGGATTCCGCGACGGGGTCCAGACGGGGTCCACCCGCCAACCCGTTGAAGTTTCTGGTTCCTCTCATGTTCGTTTGTCAAGTTTTTCGCGCGAGGCGATGACCCGGCGCCGTCTTCGCTGC
>NZ_QDFI01000114.1 GCF_003254465.1 Meridianimarinicoccus zhengii | reverse complement strand
TCAACGCGCGCATCGCGGCCACGCGGCGGGAGCACACGAACCGCCGCGGCACCGTGGTCTTGGCCTTCGCGGTCGGCCCCGGCGGCGGGCTGGCCGCGCTCGACATCGCCCGGTCGTCGGGCGACAGCGCGCTGGACCGCATCGCGCTCGACCATGTCCGGCGCGCCGCCCCCTTTCCGCCCCCGCCCGAGGGTGCGCAGACCCGGTTCAGCATCGCCTTCGAGGGCCGGCGCTGAGGGGGGCCCGCATCCCGACAAAAAACCGCGGCAAATATATTTGACTCTTTTACTAAGGTTTGCGATGTGCCTAGAGTTCATCGCGTCCCACCCAACACGGCAGGCCCCGCGTCTCACTTCCAGCGGAACGGACCCTGCCCATGAGATACGCTTGCCTCACCCTGACATCGGCGCTGGTCGCCACCGGCCTCGCGGCGCAGGAACAGCCTGCGATGCTCGACCCGGTGATGCTCGGCTCTGCCCTGCGCGACAAGCGGTCGATCCTTGACACGCCGGTTGCGGCCAGCGTGGTAGAAGGCGAAGCGCTTGATACCCGGCAGGCCAGCGACTTCGAGGGGCTGATCGGCGACATCCCCGGCGTCAGCATCGACGGCGGGCCGCGCGGTATCGCGCAGGAACCCAATATCCGGGGCTTCCGTGACGAACAGATCGTGCTGCGCTTCGATGGCGGGCGATCCAACTTCAACCAGGCACATCGCGGGCGGTTCTTCGTCGACCCCGACATCGTGCAACGCATCGAGATCCTGCGCGGCGGCGGGTCCACCCTGTTCGGGTCGGGCGCGCTTGGCGGCGTGATCTCGGTCGAAACGAAGGACGCCGACGACCTGCTGGAACCGGGCCGCAGTTTCGGCGGACGGCTGCGGGCGGGCTATGCCAGCAACGGCGAGATCGCGCAGGGTAGCCTGACGCTGGCCGGGCGGTCTGGCCCGGTGGACGTTCTGGCCTTTGGCGGGCTGCGCAGCATCGGCACGGATCTCGATGACGGCAATGGCGACGCCATCCGCAACTCGCAGCTCGACCTGCGCAACGGGCTTGTCAAGTTCGGACTGGAACCGACGCCGGACCAGCGCATCGAGCTGAGCCTGTCGCGCTACGAGGACGAGGGCACCACGCCGCCCAACGCCAATGCCGCATCGGGCAGCGGCGACGTGGACCGGGATGCTACCGTGTCCACCGCGCGGCTGTCCTGGGACTATGCGCCCGCGGGATCGGACCTCGTGGACCTGTCGGTGCTGCTCTATGGCAACGACCTGACCATCGAAGAAGAGCGCATCGCCAGTCCCCGCGACGACCGCACCGAATACCGCACGGTCGGTGCAGAGGTGGTGAACCGGTCGCGTTTTGACGGCGTCACGTTGGTCTACGGGATCGAGGCCGTTCGCGACACGCAGGAAGGCACCCGCGACGGGGCGGCGCGCGCACAGTTCCCGGACGCCACCGCGACGACGCTTGGCGCCTTCGCCGAAGCCACCATCGCGGTGACGGACCGGTTCGAGATCATCCCCGGTCTGCGCGTGGACCGCTACGACCGCGACCCCGACGCCGCCGGGCTCGATGCGGTGGAGGAGGATTTCGTGTCGCCCCGGCTCGGCTTCAGCTACCGCCCCACCGACGACTGGCAGATCTTCGGCAATGTCGCGCGGGCCTATCGCGCACCGACCCTGACCGAGCTTTACAACGACGGCACCCATTTCGCCGCCGCGGGTTTCCCGCTGGGCCGCGGGCTGAGCTTCAGCGGTGTGAACCGCTTCGTGCCCAACCCCGACCTGAAATCCGAGAAATCGACACAGGTGGAACTGGGCACGCGCCTGTCGCAGCGCGGCGTGTTCGATCCCGCCGACCGGCTGGACCTGTCGGTGAACGCCTATTACGCCGATGTGGAGGATTACATCGACCAGACCGTGACCTTCATCGATTTCTCGACGATCCGCGGTGGGCGCGGCGGTGCGACGGTGGATGGCACGACGACCAGCCGCAACACCGATGCGACGCTCTGGGGGCTTGAGGCGGAGGTCGATTACGATGCGGGGTTCTGGTTCGCGGGCGCGGGCCTGACCCTGCCGCGGGGCGAGGACAGCGACGGCAACGCGCTGGGGTCGATCCCGCAGGACCGGCTGACGGCGACATTCGGGTTGCGGCCCACCGCGGCGCTGACCGTGGGCGCGCGGGCGACCTTTACCGCGACGAAGACCGACGTGCCCGCGGGCGCGGCCGACGCGGCGGGCTACGAGGTCTATGATCTCTTCGCCTCGGTGGCGCCGACGGACGGACCGCTGGCGCGCACGGTGTTCCGCCTCGGGGTGGATAACCTGCTCGACGCGCAATACACGATCTATCCCAACGCGCTGCCGCAGCCGGGCCGGACCTACAAGATCTCGGCCAGCGTCGCCTTCTGATCCGATGTGCGTGCCGCCGGGTGGTCCCGGCGGCGCCCGCGCCCCGTGCCGGTCATGGGGCGTTGTGCCAGGGATCACGACCAACGCAATGCCATCGGCAGTTGCCCGCCGCGCCAAAAAGCGTCCAATTTCAGTCAACAACAAGATCACCTAGGCAAGAAACCGACAGGGTCCCGACGCAGGCACGCGCCCACCTCACAGCAGACATGACATGACACGCGTGCTCGCGCCCGTCCGGGCCGGGGTGGTGCTGAGCGATCAGGGCACCGACAGGACAAATCTGCTCGACGTGCCCGGCGGCGGCCGCAGGACCTTTTCCAGCGCTACCAGCGCCGCAGGGCTCGCCGCGCCCACGACCAACACTTTCACCTTGCTGGAGACGCGTGACGGCGGCGTCTACGCGGGCGACGGCAATGCCGATGCCGTTACCGCCTGATCGACCGCAACGGCGACGATGTGGTTTTGCGAGGCGCGCAACGCCTCTGGCGTCAACTTGCCCATACCGAACGGGCTGGTGCAGGTTCGGACGGCGCAATCTACATGGTCAACGCGGATTTCGGTCGCCGCCCCCTCAACACGCCGACCCGCGTGGCGGGACTGGCTGGCGAAGCGGTCGTCGCGGTGTCCTCGGCCAACGGCCAGACGCTCGCGGCGATGGCGGACGGGAACGTCTGAGCCCGGCGCATCGCTTTCGGCGCGTTTCGCTACAGGGCCACGATATGGTTGTCCCAGGCGCAGCCGTGGCGTGCCAGCGGGCGGGCGCCGTCTGGGCCGATGGCCAGCAGCCCGCCCAGCCCGTCGCTGGCGAGGTATCCGTCGCCCAGCGGTGCCAGCCCGCAGATATCGCTGCGCGACACGGCGCCCCGGAACGCGCCGGTGGCGTCGAACCGGTGCAGCCTTCCGCCGCGGGGGGAGGTGATGGCGATGTCGTCGCCCGCCCCGGCGAAGGCGATGCTGCCCGCGTAGCCCTGCATGGCGATCTCGTCGGCCAGCGGAGCCTCCGCCAGCACGGGCGCCGCGCCCCGCCGGTGCAGGCCCAGAAGCGGCGGCGCGGCGCCCGGTTCCCCTTCCCACTGCATCGCGAAGCCCACCAGCCCGTCGCCGCGCACGGCAAGGTGCCGGATGGAGTTGCGGTGCAGGTCGGTGTCAAGCTCCACGATTTCCTGCGCGCGCCCCGCAAGATCGAGATAGGCGAGGTTCGGGCGCATCGTGGCGATGTTCAGCTTGGTGCGGTCCTCGGGGTCCGTGGCGATGCCGCCATTGGCCACCGCAAGCGCGGCACCGCCGGGCATCAGGCGGATGTCGTGCGGCCCCACTCCGCCCGTGGCCCATTCACCCGCGCGGACGTAACCGGCGGCAACATCCCACAGACCGATGATGCCCGCGCTGTCGGCGCTGGCCTGTTCGGCGGTCAGCAGCAGCGCGCCATCTTGGGCGAAGACCCCGTGGCCGTTGAAGTGCCGCCCCGGTGGCGGTGTCAGCTTGTGGCGCACGATGCCTGTGGCGCAGTCGATGACCAGCGCGAAACGGCCCGGACGGCGGGCGAAGGCCACGGCCTCGGCAAGCTGCGGATGCCCCGCGCCAGCGTGGCCGCGCGCGGGCAGCGGCACGCGGAAGCGGAGGCCGCCCGCGCGGTCCAGCCCATAGAGCGCGTGCTGTCCGCCCGTGTCCCGCGCGGCGGCCAGGTAGGACGGGTTCCCCGCCGCCGCCCAGCCAAGCCGCGGTGCCGCCCCCGCCGCAAGAAGCGATGCGATGAACCCCCGGCGTGTCGTCATGGCGTCAGTCCCCGTCCTGCGCGTTGAAGCCCGGCGCGATGCCCATGGGCGTGCCAAGCTCTGCCGCGATGGCAGTGTGCAAACCGTCCACGGCCTGCTGCAGCACCTCCACCCGTAGCCTCGCGGCAGGGTCCGCGATATCGGCGAAGGCCGGGTCGGAGATGCGGCCCGCCGCGTCACGCACGCGGCCCATGGCGGCGGTTGTGACGGGCAGATCGTGCCCCGCCAGCGCCAGCGCCATGTCGTGCCCGGCCTGCGCGGCCAGGATCACGTGGCGCAGGCTTCGGCCTGACCGGCGCGCCTCGGCCAGCGCGGGGCGGGGTCGGTCGAAGGTGCCCATGGGGCGGCCCAGCCGCTGGTCGGCGGTGAACTCCAGCCCCCCGAGGACCTGGGTATAGACTGCGCGCAGCGCCTCGTCGCCGCTCAGGTAGGTGGCGTTGCCCGGCGCGCCCGCGCTGCGCAGGGTTGCCGCGAAGCCGTCGGTCCAGGCCGTCGCCAACGCCGCCGCCTGCCGACGCAGATCGGCGGCGATGGTCGCGGCGAGTCGGCAGGTGTAGTTGTCCGTCGCGTATTCCGCGAAGGCCGTGGGATCTCCAGCGACGGGGTCCTCCTCCGCCACCAGTCGCGCCAGCGTGCGCTGGGTGAAACCGCGCGGGTCGGGCCAGAAGGCGATGGACAACGCGCCGGTTTCCGACGGCTCGATGCGCAGATCGCCTACGGGCAGCCACGCATCGAAGGCCGCGTCGAGCCCCGGGCGAAGCGCCGGGGCCCGGCAATCGGCGGCGGCGTCATCGGCCAGCGCCCCGGTCGCATCGGCGAAGGCGGCAAGGCCCGGCAGGATGTGCCGGTCGAGCAGCGCGCCCACATCGGCGCGGGCCGGGACGGTGGCGAGCATCAGCGCGGCGGCTATGAATGTCAGGCGCATCACAGGCTCTCCAGATAGCGGATCAGGGCGTCGCGTTCCTCGGGTGGCATCTCGACCACCCGGGCGCGGGCGGCCTGTGCCTCGCCGCCATGCCACAGCACGGCCTCCAGCAGTGACCGCGCCCGCCCGTCATGCAGGAAATACGTGTGTCCCGACACCGTTTCGGTCAGCCCGATCCCCCAGAGCGGCGCCGTGCGCCATTCGCGCCCGTTCGCGCGGCCCTCGGGGCGGTCGTCGGCCAGCCCCGGCCCCATGTTGTGCAGCAGCATGTCGGTATAGGGCCAGATCAGCTGGAAGCTGGCCGGGTCCTCCCCCGCCAGCCTGTGGGTGACGTAACTGGGCCGGTGGCAGGCCGCGCAGCCCGTGTCGAAGAACACCGCGCGCCCGCGCAGCACCTGGCGGTCGTCCACGTCGCGCCGCGCGGGCACGGCGAGCGTGCGGCTGTAGAAGGTCACGAGATCGAGGCCGGTCCTGTCGATCTCGACCCCGCCCTGCTCCGGGTCGCCGCCATGCCGGGCGGTGATGCAGTCGGTCTGCGCGGCGGTGCAGTCGCCCGCACCATCCGGATGCAGCGGGTTGGAGATGCCCATGTCGCCCGCAAAGGCGCTCGCGGTCTGTTCCAGCACCGATCCGTTTCCCGCCTTGTGCCCGAAGCGGCCCAGCATGGGCTGGTCGTACAAGGCGGACCATACGATCTGCGGGCGGCCCGAGATGCCGTCACCGTCCGCGTCACTCGGGTCGGCCCATGCCAGAATGTCCTGCGCCGGGACCGCCTCCAGCAGCCCCATGCCGATCATCTGCGGGGCCACGCGCGGCGACAGCATGGCATCCGGGTGCAGCGGGCCATAGCCGGGATCGGCGGCGGCATAGGTCGGGCGGCGCAGGGTCGCGGTCTCGCCCCCCGACAGGGGCACGGTGATGTCCTCGTAGTCGATCCGCATCTGCGCCTCGGGCGTGTGGCCGGGCAGGCTGAAATCCTGCAACTGCGTGCCATAGACCGGATCGGGCGCGGTCGCATGGGTCCCCGCGATATAGCGCGCGGTTTCAACCATGTCCGGAGCGGGGACGGAAATGCGCAGGAACATCGACACGGCGGTGTCGTCCGGGCCTTCGGGCGGGTGGCCGCGCCCGTCCTTGATGTGGCAGCGCTGGCAGGACCGCGCGTTGTAGAGCGGCCCCAACCCGTCGGACGCGATGGTGGAGGCAGGCGCCGACACCCAGATCCGTCGGAACATCCCGTTGCCCACCCGGAATTCCAGTTCCTGGGCGAAGGTCAGGTTGGCGGCGGGCTGCGAGAACGCATCGGCGGTGTCGCGCGCCCGGACGGTCTGGGCACCGCCCGCGTTCTGCTCGAACGGCCAGGGGGCGGAGAAATCGGTGGGCAGGGCGGTGACGGCATCGATCCGCGCACGCTCCGCGTCAGTCCGGGGAATCACGTCCAGATGCGGGTCGCCGAGCCCCGTCCAGGGCGGCGATTCCGCCTGACCGGCCGGCAGAGCCGCTGGAAGGCAGGCAAGGAAGAGCGCCAGGAAACGGCATAGAACGCGTCGCATGAATCAACTCCGGGCAGCGGGCGGCGCGGGGATGCCACGCCGCCCGCAAGTCGGTTACTGGAAGACGGCCGACGGGTTGTCGAGACTGTCCGATCCCTCGATCGCAATCCCGCCCAGATCGAGCGCCGCCACGATCCGCTCGATCGACCGGGTCTGCGCGATCAGCGCATCCACCCCGCCCATGATGAGCGCCTCCCCCCCGTCATCGCCGCGCGCGAGCATCATGTCGTAATGGAACCCGGCCTCGGCGGCGGTCTTGATCTGCCCCAGCGCGCCCATGGTTTCCAGCAGCCGGATGCGCATATCGGCATCGAGCGCGGGGTCAGTCGCGGCGACCAGATCAGACAGCGACGGCCCGGACACGTGGCTGCCGTCGATGCGCACATATTCGCCGTGATAGACGTTCCGGATGCCCAGCCCGTCATAGTAGTGATCGTTATGGGTGTTGTCGGCGAAGCAGGAATGCTCCTCCTCGGGGTCGTTGAGCATCAGCCCGAGCCGCATCCGCTCCCCCGCCGTTTCGCCGTAGGACAGCGAGCCCATGCCGGTCAGGATAGTCGTCAGCCCGGCCCGTTCGTCGTCGGTCACGGCCGCGCGGGCCGCGCCGCCTTCGGTCCATTGTGCGGCCATCCATTCGAGATCCGACACCAGCAGATCGGTCGCCGCCGTCAGGTAATCTGCCCGCCGGTCACAGTTGCCGCCGGTGCAGGCATCGCCCGTAGCGTAATCGGTCCAGGGACGGTCGCCGGACCCGGCGCCGTGCCCGTTCAGGTCCTGCCCCCAGAGCAGGAATTCGATGGCATGGTAGCCGGTGGCCACGTTCGCTTCGATCCCGTCCACCTCGTGCAGCGTGTCTTCCAGCAGCGCGGGCGTGATGTCGGTCGCGTCGATCTCGGTGCCCGACAGGGTGAAGGTCGGGTTGGCGATCACGTTCAGCGCGGCAAGCTGGTTGGCGTCCGTGGGTCCGCCATAGGCCCCGTCCACGTAGTCTATCAGCCCTTCGTCCAGCGGCCAGGCGTTCACCTTGCCTTCCCAGTCGTCCACGATCGGGTTGCCGAAGCGGTAGACCTCGGTCTGCTGATAGGGGACGCGGGCCTGCAGCCACGCGGTGCGGGCAGCGGCGAGCTTTTGGGCCGAGGGGTCAGCGGTCAGCGTCTCGACGGCGACCTGAAGCGCGCGCGCGGCGACCAGGCTGTCCTCGTATTTCGCCGCGGCGATGTCGGCATAGGTGTCGAGCACTTCGGCCGCTGTCTGCGCCTGCGCGGCGGCAAGTCCGGCGGCGAGCGCCGTGGTGGTCAGGATCGTGCGGATCATGGTCTGTGCCTTCGTTCATCCGGTTCCGGGTGGCGCAACCGGGCAGGCGTTGCAGCACCTCGGAGGGGAAGAACCGGGCTGGACAGCGCCTATCGCGGCGCACCGCGGCATGTGCCTTGCGGGCGCGCGCGGGTCGTGGCTGGGTTCCGTCAATGTCATGCCCGTGATGGCCCATCGGGGCTGCTTCATTTCCTGACGGAAATACTCTGACATTGCAAGCGCGGATCACTGCGGCATTCGGGCGGGCGCCCGGTCCATGCCGGCCCGAACGGGCAGACGGCTCTTCGACGGATGCGCAAGCCGGGTGCATTGGCGCAGGACCCGCCGTTGCGCCCCGACCCGCGGGTCCGGGGACCGCGATGGCGTTTCAGCGCTTGCGGAGCAGCAGCAGCGCGCCGGTCGCGGCCAACCCGATTCCGGCGGTCAGCCAGATCGCCGACACGCCCCACGCCGTCAGCGCCGCGCCGAAGGCCAGCGGTGCTGCCGCCTGCGCGATCCGCGCGGGTGCGCCCAGCCAGCCGAGCCGTGCGCCGTAGCCCGCCGCCCCGAACAGCGCCAGCGGCAGCGTGCCCTTGGCGATCGTGAGGATCCCGTTGCCCGCCCCGTGCAGCAGCGCGAAGGCATAAGCGGCGGGTCCGCCGAGTCCGACCAACGCCACGGCGGCCACGGGATGCGCCGCCGCCGCGATGCGCGTGGAAACGAGCGGATGGAATCGCCGCAGCAGGCCGAACTCCAGCATCCGCGCCGCCACCTGTGCCGGGCCGATCAGGGCACCCGCCGCGATGGCGACAGCCGTGCTGGCCCCCGCGGCCTGCAGCAGGCCCGGCAGATGCGCGGCCATGGCGGTGGAGTTGAACCATGTCGCGGCGAAGACGAAAGCCAGAAGCCCGAGTGCCACGGGCGACGGCGGCGGACCGTCCTGCGACGCCGTCGCGGGTGCGGGCAACGTGGCGTTCCCTCGTGGCAGGCAGGCATTGAGCGGCAGCGCGACGCACAGGTGGATCAGCGCCCAGCCGAGGCAGGCCTCCCGCCAGCCCCAGGTCGCCAGCATCAGCCCGGACAGCGGCCAGCCCACGGTGCTGGCGAACCCGGCGATCAGGGTGATCCCGGTGATCGGACCGCGGGCGTCCTTGCCGTAGATGCCCGCCAGCGTGGCAAAACCGGCCTCGTAAAGCCCGATCCCCATGCCCAGCCCGATGACCGCCCAGCCCGCGAAAAGAACCGCCGGCGACGGGGCGGCGGCCAGGAGCCCGAGCCCGCAGGCAAAGACGAGGTTCGACAGCAACAGCACGCCGCGCCCGCCTGACCCGTCGATCCGTGCGCCCGCCCATGGGCCGACCGTGGCCGAGACGACCATGGCCATGGAGAACGCGCCGAAGATCCAGACCGGCGACAGCCCGAATGACGCGGCCATGGGCACGGCGAGAACCGCGGGGATATAATAGCTCGACGCCCAGCTGACCGTCAGGGACGACCCGAGGGCGGCGACGATGGCGCCCCGGTGCCTCGGCGAAAGTCTTGGAATCATGATCGGGTGTCGGTCCAGAATGACGGCACTGCAAAATGCCCGTACCGGGCGGCCTATGCCAGTGCGGTCCAGATCTGGAACAGCAGCCCCGCGGCGAAGGCGCCGGTCAGCGACAGGGCGATGTAGAGCGCGAAGACCGGCGGCCGCGCCA
>NZ_QDFI01000113.1 GCF_003254465.1 Meridianimarinicoccus zhengii | reverse complement strand
ACCAGCGCTCCAGCGTGATCTGCGCTGAGAATCAGTAGGTTAGGAATTGTTCAGGGCGAACCCATGATACGAAACCCTGCAATTCACCGCCAGCGTTTCAGCATGATCTGCGCCGGAAATCAGCAGGTTGGGAGTTGTTCAGGGCGAACTAATTCCGCACAGTCCCGTCAATGGGTTACCTTGGGCGCTCAACGCGGGCGAGGCACGAATCGCGGAACGGGCGGGGCAGAATCCGGCGTGTGGAGTTCTGCGCGTGAGCGATCTTGCCGACGCTTCAGCTCGGCAATGGCGCAGCGGATCGACGGCCGTCCTCACGGCATTGTGGAAAGCGTCCAATCATGACCGATCTACATTTCTGCCATATGGTAGATACCATGAAGTCTACACCAAATGGATCAGGCTAATTCCCGACCCTAACCCCGTCGGATTCCTCATCGCCTTCTGATAGATTAGTCGCGTCATGCGCGCTTCATTACTCTCAATTAGCTGGATTGCACTGGAAATGCTCTCTTCTGTGAGCTCATTTCGAACGGCTTTGGGTAGAGGATTATTCGGATTTTCAGGGCTTGCGGTACGTAAGATCCTTTTCGACTCGGCGAAATAATTCCCAATAACCTCTATAGTAGCGGCCGCTCCCACGCTGAAGATCAATCCGGCGCCTTGAGGAATCCCCAGCGTATCACTTGCAGAAGTGATACCGATCTCGCTTGCTGCTGAAAGTGCAAGATTGAGCGGTGAGAACGGAGCCCAGACTTTATTATTCACTTCTTTTTCAACCATATGACCCTCCGCCACTTGATCCTGCGCAACCTAAGCGTGGGTTTGAAGCAGATATATACATGCTTGGCTCGAGTAAGTCACTTCCGACACCCGATTCTCTGATAGAGTAAGCCTCGATGAGGCGAGGGGCGTTGGTCAAAGCGAGCTCCAAGCCGACCTTCGCGGGGCGCGCCTGTGCTATGGTGGCGGCGTTGACATGTTGTCGGCATCGCGGCGGAGCAGAGGAACCACCATTCCCATTGCAAACCTTCCCGTCATCCATTCGCGTCGACACGCTAGGGTCATGTGCCGCATTGTCGGCAAAAAGCGCCCGCT
Source organism: Meridianimarinicoccus zhengii (assembly GCF_003254465.1). Classification (GTDB taxonomy): domain Bacteria; phylum Pseudomonadota; class Alphaproteobacteria; order Rhodobacterales; family Rhodobacteraceae; genus Meridianimarinicoccus; species Meridianimarinicoccus zhengii. The sequence goes on along the minus strand of NZ_QDFI01000113.1, from coordinate 8,809 downwards.
TCTGCCGAAACACGTCTGGGCCATTAGGGTGGAGCACACGGTCAACCACAGTACGCCTCGACTATACGGCCGGAACGCGGATTCACCGCCAGCGTGAGGCGGCTTGCGTCATTCCTAGACTGCGCGTTGCGTTCCGCGAAGACGAAACGGTGGTTGCTTGGCAAGTCCGCTAGCTTGACCGAACTCGCGAGCGCGCCCACTAAGGTGTCGCTTGTTTCAGCCCGACAGCTCGAGTTTTCCGAAGGCACCTGCTCCTGACCACCTGGTGTTGGGCTAACCCAAAGCTCGCAGCTGGCCAATAACATGAAGGATACGACAGTGATGCAGGGATTTGACGCTCCCCGCTTGGTTTGGTGGGAGACCAATCTTAGCGGCGAAGAACTGACGCAACATTCTTCGCAACTGGGTTCAATAATCAAGGACAGCCTCCTCTACCAAGCCCGATCGGAAGGGCGACAAGACTGCGGACGCGATATTGGCTAGCTCTACCGATGAAGCCGCGTCGCTACCTAATGCCTGGAAATTGATGGTAGTTGAGGAGTCAAACGTGCACCGGAGCTGTGAGGTGGTTAATTGCTTGCTGTCTTGAAATACAATTTGGTTCCCGTCTCTTCGCCAGCTCTTCAAGTAAAATGGGTCGATCCGCCCACCGTTTGCCGCTAACGGTTCCCCTTGCGCTCCGCTGCATAGCTTTACAAGCCTAGCACCGACGCCTTGATCTTCTAAGATACGTCCGCGCATTACTTGCCCGGAGCCCAGCGCTAACCGGTCAACGAAGACATCAATCGACGCCGCGACATCTAGCATCCTTGCTTGCTCGACCTTCCCTTCCAGCGCCTTATCATATTTCGTGGAGTACAAGATCCGATCCTTAATGGAACCTGGAGCGGATATACCAAAACTGTGAATAAGCGCCGCGGTAAAGCTCACGGTCGGCGCCGCGGCCGAGGTACCAGTAAAGCACACCTTGCTCCCTTCCTCGTCAACGGATTCTATACCTACTCCCGGCGCCGCAATGCTTACCGATTGGCCAAACGCAGAGTCTTCCCACCACGGGTTGCCCTCATTGTTCTTCAAGGCGCCCACGACGATAAGGTTTGTACTTTTCAGGCTCGCTGGAAGCGTTTGGGCGCCGTTATTGTCAAGGTCCTGCCGCAGATTTCCCGCTGAAGTCACTATGAGCATTTGCATTACGGCCGCGTTCTCAAAGATCCTACGAATATTCGTGTCGCTTGTCCTCATGCTGAGGTTAACGATGTCTATGCCCTGGGCAGCAGCGTACGTGAGGGCATTGGTCAAAGCGCTTTTCTCCACGCGCACTGACGCGCTGGAACCGGGCTCTGGCCTCCGCGTGACCTTAAAAAACCGCAAGCCGATATGGTCCGCGAGTTCAGGGAAGCTCGACCTGAGCTTCCCGCCCCCCGCCACCAGCATTGAGACAAAACTCCCATGGCCTGGCGCGTAGGTAGCGATGTCGGCAGCACCAATGCTTAGAGGAATCGGGAACAGACGGTGATCCCGGAGAGGTTCGACTGAGTCGAATGGACATTCCACGGCGCCGAGCGCCGTCGGGGTGCCGGTTGCCCCGATTGCATCCCAATAGTACCCATCACCATCAATGTCGCTGCACTCTAATGCGCCGGGGGTCTCTGGGAGGTCATTGAAAACGATCAGGGGGTTCAAGACCTCGCTTTGCTTGGGTGCGAGGAGGCCTGACAACTGCCCGCCCTCCTCAATTAGTTTCTCACCAATACCTGTATCAACCACTAGCAGCAGCGCGCGTGAAACTGGTAGGCGGAGCCTCCCGAGCCATTCCCTATTTTGAGAGATGATTGCTCGGATTTCGGCTGGATCGAAGGGCCAATCATCTTCAACCTGACCACCGTTGCAACTGGCACCTTCACCCTCGAAAGGAGAGACAATAGGCCGAACCAGGGAGGTGTTGCTTTCCTGCACGACGTTCGCGCCAATATCGTTGGCTTGGAGCGCGGCAAGAACCTCTGCGAGCCTCTCGTCGGCTACGTCTTTCCGCACTGAGAACACTCTGTCCGACTCCCCCGAATAGGATAGGTCATTGGAGATGATCGTGAACGGAACGGACTTTGGTTCCCAGAATAGCACGAGTCCGTCTGACGCTGGAGGGGTGAAGCTCCACTCTGTTAGAATGTCTGGAGCGATAATCTGACTCTCGGTGTTCAAGGGGAACGCCATCCAGCGCGACAAGTCAGTCGAGTTGTACCTTCCTGGAACCGCTCCGAGGACTGTTCCGTCTACGGCGACGTCAGGCTCGATCACGAAATAATCTCGACCATCCCGGGAAATTTCGCCAGGAATCACGAGCCCCCTCGTAAACTCATTGAGCACGTTCGGCGCCCTAGGTTGCGCGTCTGTCGCTTGGGTCCAGAGGTCGTTGACGGCGTTCGTCGCGGGCACCTGGCAGGTTATGGGATCACAAATCTCAGCGAACGTTCCCACCTCGTCCCGGTTTTCTAATACCATGGCAGAGTTGTTTTGCACGATGATCTCGGAGAGAAGGTTTCGCTCCGTCTCGGTTAATTCGCGAGTTACGCTAAGCTCGAGCAGAGCCTCCTGTCCTCTCCCCGGTCCAACTGACAGCGTCAACGCGGCGAGGCACCCGACGATCCAGTTCAAAGACACGCGAGCGAGAGAAACAGGTACCATCATTTCCTCCACATACAACGCGTGATCGTGGATGCGTTAATCCCGCATACGACCTGCTCATTCTTCTCTATCCAGCCGGATATGAATCTTCGTCCAGCGGCCGAGGCCGTTGCCGACAGCAGGCCGACGCCGTTAGAAATGCTCGTTCTCGAGTTTACGCCGACTATGTACCGCCGGGCGGCATAGGTATCACCTAGGAAAACAAAAGCTGGTCCACCGCTGTCGCCAAGGCACAGCACTGCCTCGCCGTCTCCCGATTCGCTCTTCGTGTAGATGTATGCGCCGCGGTCTACCGCGTTCGCAACGTTGGCCGGCCGCCTGACTAACGAAGAAACCCCTGCCTTGAGCGGGCGTGCTCTTGGCGGCTCTCCGTCGAAGGTGCATCCAACGCCCGTCAGTATGATCCTCGTACCAATAGAAGGCAGGTCCTCGACGTTAACAGCCTCGAAAGTTATTCCAGTTATGGGCTTTTCCAACAGGCACAAGCTCCAGTCGTGGGAGCTCGAAGCGGCATACGTCGGATCGGATTCACATATTGCTTGTGTCGACGTCCCGCCGATCGAAAAGCGCGCGAACCCAACTTCAGTTTCGAAGCAGTGGGCTGCGAGCAGGGACGTTGTGGGGCCAATCATGCTGGCGGTGCATGTGCCGTCGGTCGTGGCCCTAAAAACCGCTGGCATAACGTCCTTTCCAAGCACGGTGCCGTTTATTAGCTCGGTGCCCGGGTCAAGTCCTTCGCCCTCGATTTGTGAGAACTCGAGGTAGGTCGCGTCCTCTCCCAAGTTTAGCCTCGCTAAGGCCTCCTCGAATTTCGTTGCGGGGCTGGATTTTTTATCTGTAAGTTGGAGACTCTGTGCGTGCAACGAAAGCGATGGCCAGAACGACAACGAAACAGACAAGAGTCCCACAACAGTAATATGAGAACGATGCATCCGGAGAAAGTCTACCAAGGTGGTCATTTGGACTGAATGATTGCCGCGGATTGCGCGCTTGTTGCTGCAATACTCGTTACCGACCAGTTTCGACCCTCTGAAACCCGGTCGTCGGATTGAACTGGGTCAATTCGGACAGCGCGGATACAAACGTTAAGAGGTTCAGCAAACGTTCCTTTTATTATCAAGCCCTCGCCGCGCTCCAACTTGATATTCGGCTTCGCCGAAAGCAGCTTTGAAATTTCTGATTCACCGCCCAATGAGAATTCATTGTCGACGGTCAGACTGATATCGATGCCCTTGGCCTGGATGGAGTCGCGAACCACGAAGTAGGTACTCTCGGCCTCCGGTTGCAACCCGTCAAGTGCTAGCTGTGCAATGGTTCGGAAACCCGCATCGTTCATAAGTATGAACTTGCCGTCGCTGAAAGAAACCGAGGATACGTTCGTTGTCCCAGCAGAGATTGTAGCACTGGCACCGGGCACTGCAGAGTCGTCGAGGAGCGAAATGTCGAGGTCTACGCCTCTCGACACATTTGCCTTGTACGTGCCTAGCGCGGCGCGAAAGGAGAAAGTTTCGGCCTGGTCGCTCAGAACATCGACCAAAAACTCCGCTCCGCCTCCGTCAATGCGGTAGACATAACCCGGGCTGTATGCCTCTGATGGAGTGGTGGTGCAGTAATAACCATTAGGCACAAGCCTTTCTGCTGGAACGCCCTCGGTCCCCAGCTGCGTGCAGGCGCCAACCGCGACACTCAAAGGCAATAAAAAATTTGCGATTTTCAACATGGGATTTTCCGACGTAATGTATAGCCTAAGTTACACCAAACACCATCATTTTGAAAGCGAGAAAAGCAAGACTTTCTGAGTCCAGAAGGATTTCTGCTGCGGGTGTGGGGAAGCCTTGGTTAGCTAGTGATGCGCTTTGGACACCTCAAAACACTGCCGATGTCAGCTTCCGTATTTCTCGCTGAGTTGTGCCGCAGGTGCAGTGAAAGCGCAACATCCGCCCTTCGCGTCGAATTCCGAACCTGTACAGGTCAGGTCTTCGTCCGTTGCAATAGGGCCGGACGCTGCTCGTCGCGTGATCGAAGGAGGGCTCTGGTCAACGCCTGGTCAACCCGTGAACGCGGTTTTGGGCTCGGTGGATACCGTTGAAACCCGGTGAAACGCGCCCAAACCCGGGAAAACTCTTCGCGCATTCAAAGGCTTATCGCCTAAGATATTGAAAACGAACAATCATTAGTTCTTCTTTTGTTTGGCTCATAACCTGAAGGCCGCAGGTTCAAATCCTGCCCCCGCAACCAAATTCCCAAAACATATCAATGGCATAGTTCCTGAGCGAAACGCTCGTGTAAGAGTTGCGCGCGTTAACCTCAACGCCACATCAACACCACGCCAGAAAAACGACACCGGACGGCAGCCGCCGACACTCGGCGGCTTTCGCGTGCATCGCGCCCCCACGTTCCGAACATCAGACTTTCAGAAGGTCGAGCAGCGGATCAAAGGCGTAAAGCGCGGCTCGACGTCCTGCGGCGGGTTCGATCGTGCGCAGCAATCCCGCTTCGACGAGGCGTCTCGACAGGGCGCGCGCCGAGGATGCCGGGATCCCGGAGCGATCTACGAACCGGTCATTGCGAAAGATCGGGCTGGCGAACACGAAGTCCAACGCCTGATCGTGAAATTGGGAGTTCAGCACCTCGCGGAACCGCTCCCGCATCTCGCCGTGAAGATGAAATACAGCGTCCGCGGTCTGGATGTTGACCGTCGCCTGGGCGTGCATGGCCTCGAGGAAGAACGCGATCCAGCCCGTCCAGTCGCCGGTGGCGGAGACTGCGCGCATCCGCGCGATGTACTCGTCCTTGTGGGCTTCGAAATAGCCGGAGACGAAGAAGTTCGGCTGATGCAGGACGTCAAGCTTCCACAGCATGAGCGTGATCAGCATGCGGCCGATCCGGCCGTTGCCGTCCTCGAAAGGGTGCAGAGCTTCGAACTCGACATGTGCGATGGCCGTCCGGATCAGCGGCCGCATCGTGCTCTCATTGATGTAACGCACGAGCTCGACCATCGCAGGGCCAAGCTGCTCGGGCGCGATCGGCACATAGTGGATCTTTCCCTGTCGCTCGTCCCCGATGTAGTTCTGTTCGACCTTGTAGCTGCCGGGACGCTTGCGGGCGCCACGACCAAAGGACAGCAGTTGCTGGTGCGCGGTGCGGATCAGATGTTCGCCGAGCGGTGCGCCCTCGGCAAGGGCCTGCTGGGCGTTTCTGAGCGCGCGCGAGTAAAGGAAAGTCTCGACATCGTCGTTGCGTGCTTCCCGATAGGGGTCGGCACTGCCCGCGTCTTCTTCGGCCTCCAGCCTGTACAATTCCTCGATGGTCGAGATCGTTCCTTCCATACGGGAAGAGGTGACCGCATCCTGGCGGCGCAGCGGCGCAAGAAACAATTCGCTGTTCACCATGCCAGACATCTTGGCATCGTAACGCGCGAGGGATGCGGCGGCCTCCTCGAGCGGACCGAGCAGTACCTCGTAGTCGAGGGTCGATGGTGGAAAGGCGCCGAGGTGATAGGGTACGGCATCCGTCAAGTCGTAGGCTTTGGTGGCCATATTGGCGCCGATCCTGTCATCAACGAGGCTTGGTGCCAACGTAGTGGTGGCAAAGCAGTTTGGCAACAGGTCTAGGCTCTATTCTGACACCAAGCGCCGTTGCGACCAGCCATCTGTCAGCAAGCGATTTTGATGTCAGAGGGAGGCCATTCTGCTCTCACCAAGATCCGGTCGTCACGTTGTCTGAAAACCATCAGACCAGAGAGCGCCTTTGGCGCGATCTTGGGAGGCGACACCGCCCGACAGCGTGTGCGAATTTGCGGTGCGCAAGAGGTGGCCTCAGTCCACATGGAATCGAACCAAAGTCTGTGACAGCATCCCACCATGATCGAGTGCCGTCCGCTTCCTGATGACCATCCCGACCTGGCGTACTCGCCGCTCCTGCGCGGTGCACTCCGGACCCTCGAATATGCACAGGAGCACGGTTCGATCGGGCTGACTGCGGCCAAGGCGTTCAAGCGCGTCTTCGTCCATTGGGCCGTCGAACACTTCGACTGGCCGGGGAAGAGCGCCGAGGAGATGTTCCGCTACAGCAAGGTCATCAATGAATACGAGTTCCCGCCCCTCGAGGTCCTTCATTACCTGCTGCTGACCCTCCGCCTGGGGCGACACTACAAGGGCGAGTTCCGGCTGACCAAGCGGGGTGCTGAGCTCGCGCAGGCTCCGGGCCGCCTGTTTGCGGAACTGGTCCCCTTCTTCGTCTTCGAGATCGACCACGCATCCTACGCGCGCTTCGATGAACGCCCCTCCGGCAAATGGGACGTCTGGATGAACGTCATCAACGTGGAAGCAGACCACGGCGCGACCGAGGCCGCCTTGTTCGAAGCGTTCTATGGTGAGCCCCAAGACTGGCACACTGCAGGGTGGCGTGAGATGGCCGCGTTCTCCTCCTGCGTTCTGCGCCCGCTGGAATGGGCCGGATTGCTGATGGAAACCCGCGAAGACCGCGCCGGCAAGCATGTGTGCCATGTGTTCAAGACCCCGCTCTGGCGGAGCGCCTTGCGGCTGGATACCGACGACATGCTGAAGCCAATCGCCTTGCAATGACGGCCAAGCCAATCTGTGACGCCTCGAATTATTGGCCGCCATTTTGGACGGCGGACGGATATTCAATCGCACGGCATTTTCCGCCAGCAGCGGCGGGCGATATCACGAGGACGCGCTGACTGGGATGGACAACCTTGGTGCATGAAACGGATGATCCACGGCCCTCCTGAAATTTCGGAGGACCGTGTCTGCCGCAAGGTCTCACCGAACCTGGCAGATCGTATGGATCACCCGAATATCGTCTGCGAACTCGGCATTGCCCGGCAGGTAGGGCATCGGTTCACTGATGTGCTTCCGATGCCAGAGGCCATCTGCTTCCATCCCCGCGATCATCCCTTCAAAATCTCGATCGTCCCACAGGTCGGTACGCTGCGTGAATGCGATCACGCCGCCGCTGCGTACAGCACGGCAAAGGTCGCTCAGCAGCGTCTCGGCGTCCGCGATGTAGGTCAGCACGCCCACCGACGCCGCAACATCGTAGCCATCATCTGCAACCGGTAACGGGATTTCTTGCAGGTCGTGCTGCAGGAGCTGGTCATAGATGCCGCGGGCCGTGGCCTGCTCGAGGGATGCGGACGAAATATCCAGACCATGCAACGTGACGTTGGCCCGCGCGCGAAGGGCGCTCCCCAACAGGCCTGTGCCGCAGCCGACATCGAGTACTTGTGTTCCGGCATCCAGATAAGGGCCGAGCAAGCTCGCCGCGTCATCGGGGGCGCGGTATTGCCACGATTGCAGCGTGTCATCGTAGCCGTCCGCCCAGTCGTCGTAGTAGGTTTCCACCGCGCGCGCGTCGGTCGTGCCTTGCCTTAGCGACGTGAATTCTGGGTTGGTCGAGTTCTCGGGCATAGGTGCCTCCATTCTCGTGTCGTGCAAAGCCTGTACGACTGCCGGGCTTCATGAAAGAGTTCCGATCCTACGCCCAGCGCCGCCGGAATCGCAAACCGGCGATGTCGATATCTGACAGACACGGCGAGGGCAGGGCATCACGCCGCGACTCAAGTGCTGGTGTGGAGCCTCCCTGACGGTTTACCTGCCGCAACAAAATATGGCCGCAGGACGAGAGGCGGCACATCTGCGGCTCGAACGACAGGCGTTTGCAATTCCGTTGCCGGAGACGCATGATCCCGGAATATATAAGCTTTCAGGCCATATTGCGTGTCTTCTGCTGTCAATCAAACGCCCGAGCAGCTCGCCCGGGACCGGATCGATGAACGTCTGCGGACGTCCGGGTGGCATGTGCAGGACAAAAGCGCGCTCGACTTCAACGCAGGCCTCGGCGTCGCCGTCCGCGAATACCAGACCGACATCGGGCCCGCTGATTACGTTCTCTTCGCAGACAGACAGGCTGTCGGCGTGGTCGAGGCAAAGCCCGACAACTGGGGCGTGCGTCTGACTTCGGTCGAGGAACAGTCTGAAGGCTATGCCAAAGCCAAGCTGAAATGGGTCACCAACGCCGAACCGCTCCCGTTCCTTTATGAGTTCAGGCTGAACAAACTTCTGGCTGGCCGCTCTGACGATTGCCGCGACAGTTTTCAGCC
>NZ_QDFI01000112.1 GCF_003254465.1 Meridianimarinicoccus zhengii | reverse complement strand
TCGGCACGGGTTTCGGACCGGGCGCGGGTCTCGCGCACGTCGGCAGCGGCGCGCTCCGCGTCACGCTCGGCCCCCGACGCGGCCCGCAAGGCCGCCTCGGCTCCGGCACAGGCGTCATCGGCGGCCATGCGCCGCGCCTCGGCCTCGTCCAGCCGCACGACAACCTGTTCCTGTGACACGGCGATCTCGTCGGGGACGGCGCGCGCCGCTGTCAGATCATCCTCGCAGCGCGCGATCCGCGCATCCAGCTCGGCCATGCGTGCATCCGCCGTCGCCAGCCGGTCGGCCCACAGGGCACGTTCCTTGACCACGGTCTGAAGCCGCGCCACGCGCGCCTGCCCCTCGCGCTTGACCTCGTCATGGGTGGACCGGCGCGTCAGCATGGTCAGCCGTGCGGCTTCCACGGCAATGCGCAGGTTCTCCACCTGCGCCCGGCTGTCGCCCAGGTCGGGCAGGGCCGCCGCCTGTGCCTCGGTATCGCGCAGGGCGCGTTCGGCGGCGGCGGCGGCCTCGGCATGACGATCAACAGCCAGCTTCGCGCTGTCGACGCGGCCTTCGGCCAGCGCACGGTCGGCTTCGGCCTTCGACGCGGCGCGCTGCGCGTCGGCAAGGGCTGCATCGGCGGCCCGGCGTTCGGCACGCGCGGCGCGGTCCGCCTCGGTCGCGGTCGCCAGTGCCGCGGCCAGATCTGCATGACGCTCCGCCGCAGCCTCGGCCCGTGCCGCCGCCGCATCATGGGCAGCTTCCAGTTCCGCCAATCGGTTGATCTGTTCGAGCCGCAGGGCCGCCGCCGACGGGGCATCTTCCGCCGCAGCGCGGAACCCGTCCCAGCGCCACAGATCGCCCGCGCGCGACACCAGCCGCTGCCCAGGCAGAAGCCGAACCTGCAAGGCTGCCGCCTGCGCCGGATCGACAAGCCCAACCTGCCCAAGCCGCCGGACCAGCACATCGGGCCCGTCCACATGCGCGGCCAGCGGTTCGACCCCGTCGGGCAGCGCGGGCGGCGCGCCATAGGGCGGCAACGCGACCCAGCCGCTTCCCGTTTCGCCCGCGCGCGGCGCGCGCAGGTCATCCCCCAGCGCCGCGCCGAACGCCCGCTCGTACCCCGGCGCGACCCGCGCCTCGTCGAGGATCTGCGCCCCGCCCCCATCCTCGCGCGCAACCAGCCGCCGGAGCGCGGCGACCTCGGCCGCAAGCGCACGGGCCTCGCCCTCCGTCTCGCTGCGGGCGGCGCGGGCGTCGGCCTCGTCGCCCTGCACCTGAGCGCGGGCGTCTTCAGCGGCGGCGAGCGCGTCTTCGGCGGCGGCGAGCCTCTCGGCCACCGTGGCAAGCGCTGCGGCAGCTTCGGTTTCCGCATCGACTCCACGGGCTGCGGCTGCGCCTGCATCCTCCACCGCGGCGCGGGCGGTATCGGCCTCCTGCGTGCTGCGGGCCAGCGTCTTGCGCGTGTCGGTCAGAAGCCGCTCCACCGCGCCGTGCCGCGCGGCAAGCCGTGCGACCTCTTCGGTGAGGGCGGTCAGCGCTTCCTCGTGCCCCGCCAGGACCTCTGCCGCCTCTGCGGCTGCAGCTTCGGCCGCGGCAAGGCGCTCGTCATGGCCTTCGGTGGCCTTGTCCAGTTCACCACGTTCCCAGTCCAGCCGCGCCAGCGTGTCGCCCGCATCCCGGGTCAGGCTGTCCTCGCGCGCACGGTCGCGGCCCAATTGCGCCGCCCGCGCCTCCAGCGTCGCGATCTGGTCCTGCGCCCGCGCGGCCCGGTCGCGCAGCGTGTCGCGCTCCACCCTCAGCCGCTGCACCAGCGCGCCCGCGATCGCCTGTTCCTCGCGCAGGGGCGGCAGGGCCTGCTCGGCTTCCTCCCGCGCGGCGGTGGCGGCGCGGCTCGCGGCTTCGGCCCGCGCGGCGGATTGTGTCGCGGCCAGCACCGCGGCTCTGGCATCGCGCAGCGCCTCGTCCGCCTCGCGCCAACGGCGATAGAGAAGCATCCCTTCGGCCACGCGCAGCTCTGCCCCGATCACGCGATAGCGCGCCGCCTGCTTCGCCTGCCGGGCCAGTTGCGCCAACTGCCCGGCCAACTGGTCCACCACGTCGGCGACGCGATCTAGGTTGGTCTCCGTCGCGCGCAGCCGCAATTCGGCTTCGTGCCGCCGCTGGTAAAGCCCCGAGATGCCCGCCGCCTCTTCCAGCACCCGGCGGCGCGACTTGGGCTTGGCGTTGATCAGCTCGGAAATCTGCCCCTGGCGCACCAGTGCCGGCGAATGCGACCCGGTGGACGCATCGGCGAACAGCATCTGCACGTCGCGGGCGCGCACTTCCTTCGCGTTGCACTTGAAGGCGGAACCGGCGTCGCGGGTGATCCGCCGCGTCACCTCGATCTGGTCGGTGTCGTTGAACCCCGCGGGCGCAAGACGGTCGGAGTTGTCGACCGTCAGGCTGACCTCGGCGAAATTGCGCGCGGGGCGCGTCGCGGCCCCGGCGAAGATCACGTCTTCCATCCCCGCGCCGCGCATGGCTGTGGGGCGATTTTCGCCCATCACCCAGCGCAGGGCTTCGAGCAGATTCGACTTGCCGCAACCGTTCGGACCCACGACGCCGGTCAGGCCCCGCGCGATCACAAGGTCGGTGGGATCGACGAAGCTCTTGAAACCATTCAGACGCAGGCGGGTGAACTGCACGGGCGGGATCCGGTCCGGGGCGAAACGTTGCTGGGCATTGTTCGGATGCGGAGCTGGGCTGTCAATGACGAACCCATCATCTGGACATCAAATTTACTCAAGACCCCAGATATTGGATAGACATCAAGGGCTATGCGCCGGCTTTCGAACGCGCTTGACCGTGGCGCGACGCGATGGCGCTTGACCCGGATCGCCCCGCATGGGCACAAGGTCCATGTGTGGTTCCCCACGTTGCAAAGCATCGGGGATCAAATGGGAATGCGGTGACGGTGACCCAATCCGGGACCGGAACCCGCAGCCGCCCCCGCGACTGTGAGCGGCGAGCGCCCGTCCGTTACCACTGGACCAGTCGGTCCGGGAAGGGGACGCCAGCGCCGTGACCCGCAAGCCAGGAGACCAGCCACGCGACAACAGCAACCGGACCCGTCGGGCGGACGGGCAAGAGGGACAAGACCATGCATATCGAACCGGGCATCGTGAACGGCGCCAAACTGCTGCTCAGCTACGGCACGGCCGCCGCTGCGGGCGGCCTCACCCTTAAATTCGCCGCCGACAGCGTGCGCGCGGGCGGAGTCGCGTCCCTGGGCGCACGGGCGGCACTGGCCGCTGTGGCCACATTCGGCTTCTTCCAGGTCCTGCCGCATTATCCTGTGGGCGTGTCCGAGGTGCACCTGATCCTTGGATCGACCCTGTTCCTGATCTTCGGCGCTGGCCCAGCGGCGATCGGCCTTGCGATGGGTCTGCTGGCACAGGGGCTGTTCTTCGCACCCGCGGACCTGCCGCAATACGGGATGAACCTGACCACGCTGCTGATCCCGCTCTTCGGTCTGCACATGCTGGCCAAGCGGCTGATCGCGCCCGGCACGGCCTATGTCGATCTCGAATACCGGCAGGTGCTGGCGCTGTCCGCAGCCTACCAGGGCGGGATCGTCGCGTGGGTGGCATTCTGGGCGGTCTACGGACAGGGCTTCGGGGCGGAAACGCTGGCGTCGGTCGGCATGTTCGGCGCAGCCTACATGACCGTGGTGCTGCTCGAACCGCTTGTCGATCTTGGCGTTCTGGCCGGTGCCAAGGCCCTGCGCGGGCTGAAGGACAGCGGGCTGGTCACGCCGCGGCTTTACAGCGCCGCCTGATCCGAAACCGGTCACGCATCGCATGGGCCGGGGGCACACACCCCCGGCCCTTTCCCCGTTCCGGACATTATCGCGAAGGACCGTGCCCATGGCCGCGAAGATCCCCGCCACCGTCATCACCGGCTTTCTGGGTGCCGGAAAGACCACGCTGATCCGCCACATGCTGACCCATGCGAACGGACGGCGCATCGCGCTCATCATCAACGAATTCGGCGACCTCGGCGTCGACGGCGGCATCCTGAAAGGCTGTGGCATCGAGGGCTGCGCCGATGACGACGTGATGGAACTGTCGAACGGCTGCATCTGCTGCACCGTGGCGGATGACTTCGTGCCGACGCTGGAAAAGCTGCTGGGCCGCGACGTGCCGCCCGATCACATCGTGATCGAGACCTCGGGTCTCGCGCTGCCGCAACCGCTGGTGCGCGCTTTTGGCTGGCCCGAGATCCGCACCCGCGTGACCGTGGACGGGGTCGTGACCGTGGTCGATGGCCCGGCGGTGGACGCGGGCCGCTTCGCCCATTCGGTCGCCGCCGTGGATGCCCAGCGACAGGGCGACGACAACCTGGACCACGACACGCCGCTGTCGGAACTGTTCGGGGATCAGATCGCCTGCGCCGACATGATCGTGATCAACAAGACCGACCTGATGGACGAGGATGCCGCCGCGGCGCTTGCCGATCGGCTGAAGGCCGACGCCCGCACCGGGGTGCAGGTGGTGCGCGCCACGATGGGCGCGCTGCCGGTCGACGTGCTGCTGGGGCAGGGCGTGGCGGCGGAGGACGATCTGGAGACGCGGGGAGAGGTCCATCACCACCACGATCATGACGACGACGAAGACCACGATCACCACCACCACGACCACGGACATGACGCCTTCGAAAGCTTCGTGGTGACGCGCCCCGAAATCGCGGACCCCGCCGCCTTCGCGGCGACCCTGTCGCAGGTGATCTCACGGTACGACATCCTTAGGCTCAAGGGTTTCGCCGCCGTGGCAGGCAAGCCCATGCGCCTGACCGTGCAGGCCGTGGGGCCGCGCGTGGAGAGCTATTTCGACAGACCCTTCGCCGGGGGCGAGCCGCGGGAAACCCGGCTCGTGGTGATCGGCCAGTCCGGGCTGGACCGTGCAGCGATCGAGGCCGCGATCGAGGCTGCGCTGATCGCCTGACCCACTGGTCCGCCGGGCACAGACCCGGCGGCTTGCCACAGCCGCCTGTACCGGACACCGCCATGCATCTCCTTGCCGCCACGCCCGGAAGCCTCGACGAGGGGCAGGAACCCGTTGACCTGGGCCAGACCCCCGCCGACCTGGTGGTGATCTCCGCCGCGGACACGGAACTGGCCGCCCTCAGCGCGGCACGGGCCGAGATGGGCGCGCCACTGTCCCTGCGGCTGGCGAACCTCACCCATCTGCGCCACCCGATGTCTGTGGATCTGCACATCGAGAATTGCGCGGCGCGGTCGAAGCTGGTCGTGGCCCGCGTGCTGGGCGGCACGGGCTACTGGCGCTACGGGCTGGAACAGTACGCGGCGCATCTCCATTCGGCGGGGGTGCCCTTCGCGGCCCTGCCCGGCGACGACAGGCCGGACCCGGAACTGTGGGATCTGTCCACCATACCCCGCGCCGACTGGGACGCGCTGTGGGCCTATCTTGTGGAAGGCGGGCCCGAGAACAGCCGCCACTTTCTCGATTACGCCGCCGCGATGCTGCGCGGCGGGGAAGACCGCCCGCCGCCCGCGCGCCCGCTGTTGCGGGCCGGGGCCTACTGGCCGGGCACAGGGCCGGTGGGGATCGACACCCTTCGCAGCCACTGGACCGAGGGCGCGCCGGTGGTGCCCATCGTGTTCTACCGCGCACTGCTTCAAGGGGCCGGGCTGCAGCCGATCAACCGGATGGTCAAGTCGCTGCTGCAGCGGGGGTTGAACCCTTTGCCGGTCTTCGTGGCGTCCCTGAAGGACCCGTTGAGCGCAGGTGTTCTGGAGGGGCTGTTCCGTGACGCGCCCCCGGACGTGATCCTGAACTGCACCGCGTTCGCCGTCGGCACGCCCGAAGCTGGTCCGGACCGGGGGGCGGGCGGCGCGGGGGTATCGAACCCCCTTGCCGCCCCGGCCGCGCAAGGCGCGCCCGTCTTCCAGGTGATCCTGTCGAGCGCATCGGAGGAGAGCTGGGAAGGGGGGATGGCAGGCCTGGGTCCCCGCGACATCGCCATGAACGTGGCCCTGCCGGAGGTGGACGGACGAGTCCTTGCCCGCGCGATCAGTTTCAAGGGCGAAGCGTTCTTCGACGACGCCACCGAATGCCCCATCGCGACCTATCGCGCGCGCGGCGATCGGGTGGATTTCGTCGCCGATCTTGCCGCGAACTGGGCGCGGTTGCGGCACACACCCGCGGCAGACCGGCAAGTGGCGCTGGTTCTTGCCAATTATCCCAACAAGGACGGGCGCTTGGCGAATGGCGTGGGCCTCGATACGCCCGCGGCGACCATGCATGTGCTGCGGCTGCTGGCGGATGCCGGTTATGGCGTGAAGGATATTCCCGGCGACAGCGCCGCCCTGATGAAGCGGGTGATGTCCGGGCCGACCAACTGGCTGCCCGACCGGGCGCAGCGGGCGGGCGGCGTGCGGCTGGCGATGGATGACTACCGCAAAGAGTACGACACGCTGCCATGGTCGCTACGCGAGGCCATCACGGCGCGATGGGGCGCACCCGAGGACGACCCCTTTGCCGGACCGGACGGATTCGCTCTTTCCGTGCTGCGCTTCGGGAACGTGACTGTCGGGATCCAGCCCGCGCGCGGGTACAACATCGACCCCGAGACGACCTATCACGCGCCGGATCTCGTACCGCCCCACAACTACCTGGCATTCTACATCTGGCTGCGGCGGATGCAGGGCGCCCACGCGATCGTGCATTTGGGAAAGCACGGCAATCTCGAATGGCTGCCGGGAAAGGCCGTCGCGTTGTCGGCCGAATGCTGGCCCGAGGCGGTGTTGGGGCCCATCCCCCATGTCTATCCGTTCATCGTCAACGATCCCGGCGAAGGCACCCAGGCCAAGCGGCGGGCGCAGGCCGTGATCATCGACCACCTGACCCCGCCGCTGACACGGGCTGAAAGCTACGGGCTCCTGCGGGATCTCGAGGCGCTGGTGGACGAATACTACGAGGCCGTGGGCATGGATCCCCGCCGCGCGCTGCACCTGCGCCGCGAGATCGCCAGCCTGTGCGACGCAACAGGGCTGGGCGCGGATGCCGGGCTGACGGGCGCGGACGAGGAGCGCGACCTCGCGCGGCTCGATGCGTGGCTGTGCGAGTTGAAGGAGGCGCAGATCCGCGACGGGCTGCACGTCTTCGGGCAATCGCCGGAGGGGCGGCTGGCCAGGGACCTCGTACAGGCGCTCGTGCGGGTGCCACGCGAGGCGGGGGACGGGGCGGATGCGTCTCTGCCGCGAGCGCTGGCTGAGGACCTTGCACTGGGACTCGATCCGCTGGACTGCGACATGGGTGCCGCGTGGGACGGGCCACGGCCCGAGGTTCTTTCGGACGACGCGGCATGGCGCAGCGCGGGCGACACGGTGGAACGGCTTGAAGCGCTGGCGGCGCGGCTGATCGACGGGACGGAGGGTCCGCCGGGGCCGCGCTCTGCCGCGGTGATCGCAGGCGTGCGGGAACGGGTCGCGCCCATGGTCGCAGGCTGCGGCCCGGCGGAGGGCGCGGGGCTTCTCACCGCCCTTGCAGGGCACTTCGTCGCCCCGGGCGCGTCGGGCGCGCCGACCCGCGGCAGGCTGGACGTGTTGCCCACGGGCCGGAACTTCTTCAGCGTGGACAGCCGCGCGGTGCCGACGCCGACCGCATGGGCACTGGGGTGGAATTCGGCCAACCTGTTGATCGAACGCCATTTACAGGACCATGGCGACTGGCCCCGTGCGCTTCTGATCACCGCCTGGGGCACGGCGAACATGCGCACGGGCGGGGACGATATCGCACAGGCGCTCGCGTTGATGGGTGTGAAGCCGCGCTGGGACGAGGCGCGGCGTCGGGTGACGGGATTCGAAATCATTCCGGCGACGGCGCTGGGACGACCGCGGGTGGATGTGACGTTGCGGGTTTCGGGATTTTTCCGCGATGCGTTTCCGCAGCAGATCGACCTGGTGGACGCGGCGGCGCGGGCGGTGATGGCACTGGACGAGCCGGAGGAGGCTAACCCCGCGGCGGCAAAGGCGAAATTGGAGGGACCGGCGGGGCAGTTCCGGGTGTTCGGATCGAAGCCGGGGGCTTATGGCGCGGGGCTTCAGGCATTGATCGACGAGCGGTTGTGGAACAGCGGCGCGGATCTCGCCGAGGCATATTTGCAATGGGGATCATATGCTTACGGAAAGGATGCCGAGGGGATTCAGGCGCGTAAAGCGTTGGAAACACGGCTGAAAACGGTGGATGCTGTGGTGCAGAACCAGGACAACCGGGAGCACGATCTGCTGGACAGCGACGATTACTACCAGTTCGAGGGCGGCGTGGCGGCAACTATTGAGCATTTGCAAGGGGTTGCGCGGCCGATATATCACAATGACCACTCGCGCCCCGAGCGGCCGGTCATCCGCACGCTGGACGAGGAGATCGCGCGTGTGGTCCGGTCGCGTGTCGTGAATCCGAAGTGGATTCAGGGGGTTATGCGGCACGGATACAAGGGCGCGTTCGAGATCGCGGCGACGGTGGATTACCTGTTCGCATTCGCAGCGACGACCGGGGCCGTGAAGGGGCACCATTTCGACATCGTGGAGGCGGCGTACCTGGGCGATCCGGAGACGCGGGCGTTCATCGCGGAGGCGAACCCGGCGGCGCTGCGCGAGATTGCCGAGCGATTTCAGGAGGCTATCGACCGGGGGATGTGGCAGCCGAAATCCAATTCGGCGCGCGCGCGGATCGCGGAAGCGGCCGGGCGGGTGCCCTGAGCGGCGCAGGACGGGCGAAACGCGCGATCATATGAATCGCATATGACTTTCATATGAATCCTGTAGGAGTCTTGTAGGACTCCCGTAGGAGTCCGGAACCGCGCTGCAGCGCGGAAACTCGGATCACCGCGATCAGATCATTGGGGCGGGGTGAAGACCCAGGCCGGGCGGAGGGTTACGCCGGGGCTGTCGGGGCAATCCAGGAACGCCTCGGCCATGACACGGTCGCCGTAGAGCGTGCCGGGGCGGATCGGGCATCCCGAGGCGGTTTCCATGGCGGTACGGGACATCAGGAGCATCGGGCGCAGGCCGGGTTCGGCGAGGGGCGTGGTGCGGACAACCTCAGCCCGCGTGCGGTCGTGGTGGACGGTGAAGCCGACGCCGTCGATGTCGACCTCGGACCGGGTGGCGGACAGCATGGGCACGCTGGGCGAGGCACATGCCCCCAGCAGCAGAAGGACCACGCCAAGCGGGCCGAGTGAGACCTGTCCGATCATGCCGCGACGCTGGACCGAGGTGGGTGAAGGTGGAGTTAAGGGGGGATAGGGAAGAGTTGGGAGTCTATGAAATCGCAGGTCCGATTTGCGAACATGCCGGACATTTGCTAGGTCAGCGCCCAAGTGGTCTTCAAGTGCAAAAAATTAATTGGAAAAAATAATTGGCTTAGATAGACAATCGGCAATTGGAGGAAAATATGCGATTGTGCATTAAGGAGCCTATTCCTGAGGTTCGCATCGCTATTAGTGTTCTAGAGGTCGCAGTTGATGCCCACCTCGCAGGCGATGAGGATCTGGCTGCGGCCAAGTTCAGGGAAGCAAATTGTCCCATAACGTGGCAATGGCTGAACGAAGCCTGGACGAAAGTCCACAAAAATGTTGTCCTGAAGAGGCCTGAAGGCGATACTCAGGAGATACCAAAATCTGATCGCGATCCTGATCGTAATATTACTCAGTGTATTAAAGATTTGGTTCTTGAACGGGATGGTTATCGGTGCCGCTACTGCGGCCTGCCGGTCGTTCACGCAGATATAAGGAAAATCGCACGACAGCTTTATCCAAACGAAGTTCCTTGGAATCCAAGGATTGCAGCGGAACAACACTCGGCCTTTCAGGCGGTATGGCTTCAATTTGATCATGTGGAACCGCATAGCCACGGCGGGAAGTCTTCCATCGAGAATGTCGTGATCACGTGTGCACTTTGCAATTTTGGCAAAGATCGTTTCACTCTAAGGCAACTCGACATCGAAGACCCTCGGTTACGGCCGCCCGTCCTAACTAATTTCGATGGGTTAGAACGGCTGCGCCAAGCTGCACCATCTCCTGTTAGGTCATCTCGGGTAGTCAAGGAACGCCGCTTAAAGCCTTGTAATGATCCATCTGAAGCAATCGGTTTTAATGCGGAAGCGTTCTTTTTTGAAGGGGCCTATATAAGTAGTGGCTATGTCAATATTCCTCCAGTCAACGGCAAAGCTCGCTGGTTCAAGCTCAGCGACACGGTTCAAGGAGAAGTCGCCGTCCGCAACGGCGTAAAAGGATGCGTTATTCACTGCGCTCGAGAATTGCTTGATCGGCGTGGTATTCACGCAGATGATTACTTAGTTCGCCCTGAACAATTCCTAACCTACTGATTCTCAGCGCAGATCACGCTGGAGCGCTGG
>NZ_QDFI01000111.1 GCF_003254465.1 Meridianimarinicoccus zhengii | reverse complement strand
ATGGGCTTCGTCTTCCTCGTCTCCGCCCTCGACTGGCTCAGATGAATGCAGACACGGCCTAGCCCTTTCACGCGGGGATGCGCTCGAGCGCGTTCCGCCAACCAGAGCTCGGCCCCATCCCTTCTACCCCGGACCCGCGCCGATCAGCGGCGCCGAAACGCAGCCGTCGTCCCGCCGCTCCACCTCCAGCGTGATCTGGCCAAGGTGGAACTGCGCCCCCAGCATCGACCGCAGCGCCGCACGGGCCTCGGCTTCCGGCACATGGGCTTCCAGCACCACATGGGCCTGAAGGGTGAAACGCCGCTCGTCGATCTGCCACAGATACAGGTTGTGCACCCCGACGACGCCGGGCTGGTCACGCATCGCGTCCGCGACTGCGCGCGCATCCACCCCCGGCGGCGCGCCGAGCATCAGGATACGGATCACCGGGACGATCCCCCGCACCGCGTGCCACAGGATGTATCCCGATATCCCCAGTGTCAGCAGCGGATCGACCAGGCGCCAGTCATAGAGCATCACCAGCACACCGCCGAGGATCACAGCGACCGACGTGCCCGCGTCGGCCATGTTGTGCAGGAACGCGGCGCGAATGTTCAGGCTGTCCTTCGCCAGCTTCCATGTCAGGGCCGCCGTCGCCACGTCCACCGCCAGCGCGAAGCCCGCCACGGCGATCACGATCCAGCCGGTCACCGGCGTGGGATCGATCATCCGCCAGACGGCCTCATAGGCGAGATAGAGCGACACCAGCACCAGCGTGGTGTAGTTCACCAGCGCCGCCACCGTTTCCGCCCGCCCGTAGCCGAAGGTCATGCCCGCGTCGCTGGGCCGCCGCGCGATCCGCCGCGCCGCCAGCGCGATCCCGAGCGTCATCGCGTCGGACAGGTTGTGCACCGCGTCGGCCACGAGGGCGATGGACCCGGCGACAATCCCGCCCGCGATCTGCCCCGCGGTCAGCGCCACATTCGCGGCGACCGCCCAGACCATGCGCCGGTCGCCGCCGTCTTCGGGCATCAGGTGCAGATGGTGATGGTGGTGATGATGGTGTCCGTTCATGGCGGGCATCCTGCGCCGCCGCCGCGCGGCGTCAAGCGGCGAGACCCAGATCACCAAGGGCCGGTATCCCGGCAATTCCAGCGCCCACCCGGACCCAACGGTAAGCATGCCGCGAAAAAGACCTTGCCCAGAACCATTTACGCGAATATCCCAAAGCCGTTAACACTCGTTGACAAGCATCTCAAGAAAAGAATATGACGAGGACCACCATGAAGACCTGTGTAAGTCTTGCCTTCGCGGCAGTTGTCGGCGTGGCGTTGTGCGCCACAAGCGTAACGGCCGGCACCCTTAGAATGACGTTCAAGGACAGTAACGTCATGACCTACGGCACGGGCGCGGACACCTACTACGTGACGTCGCCGGTCGTGACGCTGTCCTTCGCCAATGCCGTCGACTACGCGCTGCTGCCCGACCCCAAGGCTGGGCCGAAATTCGGGGCGGCGGACCTCGTTTCGATCACGTGGGAGAATATCGAGAACCTCGCCTTCATCGAAAGAAACCCGGCCTTCGAGAACCCGCCGCTCACGCAGGCGCTGTTCGACACGCTGACCTTCGTGTCGAGCCGGGACTATCCGCTGAACCGTCCGGGCATCTTCGCGCCGGTGGATGGCGCGATCAACGCGCGGGCCGAGATCTATTTCGCGCCGACAAGCACCACGACCTTCATCACCGGTCCGATGGTCAACCTCCAGTCCCGCGGCGGCAACGTGCTGAAACCCAGTGGGAACTGGGACAGCGACAGGTTCAGCGATGCCGCCCCCTGGCTGTTCGGCATGACCGCGATCGAATGGGATCCCTCGGCCACGTCCTTCGCCGTGGAAACGCCGCAGGTGCCGTTGCCCGCCGCGGCGCCGCTGCTGATCGGCGCGCTCGGCGGCCTTGCGCTGTTCCGCCGCAAGGGCTGAGACGCGAAAACGCGGGACCGGCGCAGGCCGGCCCCGCAAACGACAGCGCGACGGCCCCGGCCTGTCAGTGGGCGTCGCTCCAGTTTCGTCCCGACCCGGCTTCCACCGTCAGCGGCACGGACAGGTCCACCGCCGGGTGGGCCGCAGCCTCCATCACCGCGCGCACCCGCGCCGCGACGTCGTCCGCCGCGTCCTCGTCGACCTCGAACAGCAATTCGTCATGGACCTGCAGCAGCATGGTCGCGGGCAGGTCGGCGATCGCGCCCGGCACCCTGATCATCGCGCGCCGGATCACGTCCGCGGCCGACCCCTGGATCGGCGCGTTGATCGCCGCGCGCCGTGCGAAGCCCGCACGCGGCCCGCTGGCCGAAATCTCGGGCGTGTGGATCTTGCGCCCGAACAGGGTCTGCACGAACCCGTGCTCCTTGGCGAAGGCGACCGTGTCGTTCATGTAGTCCCGGATGCCGGGGAAGCGTTCGAAATAGCGGTCGATGAAGCCCTGCGCCTCGCTGCGCGGGATGCGCAGGTTGCGCGCGAGGCCAAAGCCGGAAATCCCGTAGATCACGCCGAAATTGATCGCCTTGGCCTGCCGCCGCACCTCGGGCGTCATCTGATCCAGCGGCACGTTGAACATTTCCGACGCCGTGGCGGCGTGAATGTCCTGCCCGTCGCGGAACGCCTCCTTCAGCGCGTCGATACCCGCCACATGGGCGAGGATGCGCAATTCGATCTGGCTGTAGTCGAGTGACAGCAGCACCCGCCCCTCCGGCGCGACGAACGCCTGCCGGATGCGGCGCCCCTCCTCGGACCGGATGGGGATGTTCTGCAGGTTCGGGTCGGTGGACGCGAGCCGCCCGGTCGCCGCCCCCGCGATCATGTAGGACGTATGGACCCGCCCCGTGTCGGGATGGATGTGTTCCTGCAACGCGTCGGTGTAGGTCGATTTCAACTTGGAGACCTGGCGCCAGTCCAGCACCCGCGCGGGCAGGTCGTGTTCGGTCGCCAGATCCTCCAGCACGTCGGCACCCGTGGCATAGGCGCCGGTCTTGCCCTTCTTGCCGCCCTCAAGGCTCATCTTGTCGAACAGGATCTCGCCCAACTGCTTGGGGGAACCGACGTTGAATTTCTCGCCCGCCAGCTCGTGGATCTCCGCCTCCAGCCCCGCCATCTTCTGGGCGAAGGCCGACGACATGCGGCTCAGCGTGTCGCGGTCCACCAGCACGCCGGCCTGTTCCATAGCCACCAGCACGGGCACGAGCGGTCGTTCCATCGTCTCGTAGACGGTCGTCACCTTGGCGCGGTGCAGGTTTGGCTTCAGCGCATGCCACAGCCGCAGGGTGATGTCCGCGTCTTCGGCGGCGTATTCCGCGGCCTTGTCGATCGGCACCCGGTCGAAGGTGATCGCGGACTTGCCCGCCCCCAGCAGCGGCTTGATCGGGATCGGCGTGTGGTCGAGATACCGCTCGCTCAGCGTATCCATCCCGTGGCCGTGCATGCCCGCGTGCTGGGCATAGGAAATCAGCATCGTGTCGTCGATGGGCGCCACGTCGATGCCTTGCCGCGCAAGGATCTTCACGTCGTATTTCGCGTTCTGCGCGATCTTCAGGATCGACGGATCCTCGAAGACGGGCTTCAGCATCTCCAGCGCCGTGTCCATGGGCATCTGCCCCTCGGCCAGCGCGTCGGACCCGAAAAGATCGTCCCGATCCGCGGCCTTGTGCGCAAGCGGGATGTAGCACGCCCGCCCCAGTTCCACGGACAGGCTGATGCCCACCAGTTCGGCGCGCATCTCGTCCAGGCCCGTGGTTTCGGTGTCGAACGCGACCCAGCCGCGATCCATGATCCGGTCGATCCACACCTGCAAGGCGGCGCCGTCGCGGACGACCTCATAAGCGGCGGTGTCGAACGGAATATCGTCGGCCACCGTCTCCGGCGCGGTCGGTTCGGGCACGGCGGGCGGCTCCACCCCCAGCCGTTCGCTGATGCGCTTGGTGATGGTGCGGAATTCCATCGCCGTCAGGAAGCCCAGCAGCGCGTCGGGGTCTGGCTCACGAACCTCCAGATCGTCGAGGCCGAAGGTAAGAGGCACGTAGCAATCGAGCCGGACAAGCTCCCGCGACAGCCGGATCTGGTCGGCATGGTCGATCAGCGTCTGGCGGCGCTTGGGCTGCTTGATCTCTTCGGCCCGCGCCAGAAGCGTATCGAGATCGCCATATTCCTGGATCAGCAGCGCCGCGGTCTTGATCCCGATGCCCGGCGCGCCCGGCACGTTGTCCACGCTGTCGCCCGCCAGCGCCTGCACGTCGATCACCTTGTCCGGGCCGACTCCGAACTTGGCCTCCACACCTTCGGCATCGATGCGCAGGTTCTTCATGGCGTCGAGCATCTCCACCCCGCCACCGACGAGCTGCATCAGGTCCTTGTCGGAACTGATGATCGTCACGCGCCCGCCGGCCTCCCGCGCCTGCTGCGCCAGCGTGGCGATGATGTCGTCGGCCTCATAGCCCTCCAGTTCCTCGCAGGCGACGTTGAAAGCGCGCGTCGCCTCCCGCGTCAGGGGGATCTGCGGGCGCAGGTCTTCGGGCATGTCGGGGCGGTTGCCCTTGTACTTGTCGTAAAGATCGTTGCGGAAGGTGTGGCTGCCCTTGTCGAAGATCACCGCCGCATGGGTCGGCGCATCCGGGCCGTCGTTCCCTTCGATGTAGCGCAGCAGCATGTTGCAGAAGCCCGACACAGCGCCCACCGGCAGCCCGTCGGACTTGCGCGTCAGCGGCGGCAGCGCGTGGTAGGCCCTGAATATGAAGGCCGACCCGTCGATCAGGTGAAGATGATGACCCTTGCCGAATGCCATGGCCTGCCCCCTTGCGCGTTCGGCTGACAGGTATCCCGCGCCGCGGCGCGGGTCCACCGCCAAGCGCGGATCAACCCGGCTCGGGGGCGGAATCGCGCACGCGCGCGGGCTGCCCGCGGCGCTGGGGCGGCGCGATATCGGTGAACAACTCGCGCTGCGGACGGCGCAGGGCGGTGGCGATGACAAGCTGCTGCAGGGGCGTCGCCTGCAACCGGCCGGACAGCACGTCCTCGGCGGCATTGGGCGCGATCTTCAGGTAATCGGCAAGCTGCGTCGCGTCCACGCCTTCCTCGGCCATGGCCGCCTCGATCCGCACGCCCCAGCGCGGGCGATCGTCGTCCACGGCGAAGAAGTTCTCGCCGATCTGGGCGATCCGCGCGTAGGCCCGTTCCGACAGCAGCCCGGAAATGATCCCGAGGAACGACAGGAAATAGGGGTTCAGCACATCCGCCGAGTCGCCCGAGGTCAGCGAGATCTGCCCCGCCTTGGCGAAGATCAGCACGATAAAGGCACTCAGCGCGCCCACCGCGGGCAGGATCAGGAACCGCCGCACCGTCAGCCCGCTGTCACGCCGCACGAAGGACCATGTCATCGTCACCACGCTGCCCAGCATCCCCATGACCATGGTCAGCAGCATCACCAGGATCTCGCGCGGCAATCGCAGGAACCCGGCGAACATGTTGTCGTCGTTTTCATCGACCTCGAAGAACTCGTAGGTGTCGAACATCCGCGCCAGCGGCTCGGCCGTGCGCAACGCCTCGGTCTGCGCGGCGATCTCCGCCTCGACTTGGGGATTGACGACGTAGAACTGCGCGATGGCATCGTCGAGATCCCGGAACTCCTCCACCAGCAGACAATGCCGCCGCGGCTCCGCCCCCTCCCCCGCGCAATCCCGCAGGAGCGCCACGAAATTCTCATGGCTGCGCAGGGTGTCGAGGTCGAGATCCGTGCCCGGAAACAGTTCCTCCGCCACGTTCGCGCGATCAGTGTAAAGACGCTCCAGCGGAGCGTGCTGTTCTTCCCAGATCGCATTGGCGCGGTTGTGGAAGCGGTCATAGGCGCGCTGCACATCGCCGAAGGTGGCCGTTTCGCTCACCGCCTCCAGCCTGTCGTGGACAAGGATAGCACTCAGCGCGCCGACGACCATCCACAGCGTCATCACGTAGAGCAGAAACAGATAGGCGGCGCCGGCCAGTGTCCCGGTCAGCCACACCGCGTTGTGATAAACCCGCTGAAGACCCTCACGCATCGTCCGCCGTCCCCGCATGACGGGCCGGAACGGACGCCGTCACAACAGGGTTAACAGAAATCCGCGCACCAATCCATCGCCGCACATCCCGCGCCGGCCCGGCGGGCCGTTCAGGCGTCGGTGTCGACCTTGCCTTCGAAACTGCGGTGGATGATCTTCTTGTCGCAATAGCCGCATTCCACCCAGCCGCGGTCGCGCGGGATCGAATACCACACGCGCGGATGCCCCAGCGCGCCTTCGCCGCCGTCGCAGGAGACGCGCCAGGCGTCCACGATCTCGGTTTCGGGGGGGGCGATGGTCATGGGTATCCTCGCTCTGGTCTGGCGGCCACGGGGGCGACTGGTTGCCGCCCGCCGCGGCAGGGCTTAAGTCGGGCGCAGAATAAAGGTTCGCCCTGCCGCGGCAAGCCCGCCGCGCCAGCGCACCCGGCACGAGGGCCAAGATGTCACAGAACGCGATCGAACTGGAACGCGTCGCCAAGACCTATGGCGGCCAGGGCAAGTCGCCCGCGAAGGAGGCGCTGAAGGGCATCGACCTGACGATCCCGGCGGGGTCGATCTTCGGACTGCTGGGACCGAACGGGGCGGGCAAGTCGACGCTCATCAACATCCTTGCGGGACTGGTGAACAAGACCTCGGGCCGGGTGTCGATCTGGGGCTTCGACCAGGATGTGAACCCGCGCCAGTCCCGCGCGGCGATCGGCGTGATGCCGCAGGAATTGAACCTCGATCCGTTCTTCTCGCCCCGCGGCGCGCTGGAGGTGCAGGCAGGGCTTTACGGCGTGCCGAAATCTGAACGGCGCACCGACGAGATCCTCGACATGATCGGGCTGGCGGACAAGGCCGACGCCTATGCGCGGTCGCTGTCGGGGGGGATGCGGCGGCGGCTTCTGCTGGGCAAGGCGCTGGTGCACCGCCCGCAGATCCTCGTGCTGGATGAGCCAACCGCGGGCGTGGATATCGAGTTGCGCCAGATGCTGTGGCGCAACGTGCGCAAGCTGAACGACGAGGGGATGACGATCATCCTGACCACCCATTACCTCGAAGAGGCCGAGGCGATGTGCGACGAGATCGCGATCATCAACCACGGCGAACTGGTGGTGCGCGACACGACGGCGGCGCTTCTGGGACGGCTCGACGCCAAGACGCTGGTCATAACACCCGAAGGCGATGCGGCGGACATGCCGCGGATCGACGGCGTGAAGATCACGCAGCGTCCCGGCGGGCGGATCGCCTTCGATTTCCGCAAGAGCGAGATCAATCCGGGTGCGATTCTCGATGCCGTGCGCAGCGCGGGGATCACCCTGCGCGACGTGGCGACCGAGGAACCGGACCTTGAGGATGTGTTCCTCGCCCTGACCCACAGCGACTGAGCGCGGGGGTTGGGCGGAGGCGCCGGGTCAGGCCCGGCGCGCCTTCGGCGTCACGTCGCGCAGCCCGCCCGGCACGGCCGCGTCGCCGGTGTCGAGGATCTCGGCATCCAGGATTTCCACGGCGACGGCCGCATCCGCGGCGGCGTCGTCATCCCACGCCTTGACCTGCGCCTCCCGCGCCCGCGCCGCGCGCGCGGTATCGCGGGCCGCGGCGGCGTTGAAGGCGCGTTCCTCCACCAGCGCCCCCCACACGGCGGCCAGAATCACGCACAGAAGCGCACCGACCCAGCCCACGAGCAACGCCTGCAACGCGCCAAGCCCCGCGATCACCGCAAGCACCGTGAACCCCACGAGAAACGCGAAGCCCAGCAGCACCAGAGCGACCGGTCCCGGCCCCTGCATGTCCGCCGCGTCATCCAGCGCGGCCCGTATGTCATCCTGCGGGGGCCAAGCCCCGCCCCTGTTGCCGCCAGCCATCACACCGGTTCCCGCACCCATACCCGAATGGGCCCAATCTATCCCATTGCGCGGACGGCCCAATGGAAATGCGATGGCAAGGTTTACACCTAAAAATTGCAGGATTCCGGCGCATAGCGCGGCAGCTTTCAGGCTGCCACGTCAAGCACGATCTTGCCGATATGGCGGCTGCTTTCCATCAACGCGTGGGCCTTGGCGGCCTGTTCCAGCGGGAAGGCGCTGTCGATGACCGGCGCCAGCTTGCCTGCAGCGATCATCGGCCAGACCTCGGCCTCCAGCGCCGCGGCGATCCGCGCCTTGGCCGCGTCCGATTGCGGGCGCAGCGTCGATCCGGTGATCGTCAGGCGCCGCAGCATCACCTGCGCGAAATTCAGTTCCGCCTTCGGGGACTCGAGGAACGCGATCTGCACCAGCCGCCCGTCATCGGCCAGCGCCTTGAGGTTGCGCGGGATGTAGCTGCCCCCGACCATGTCGAGGATCACATCCGCCCCGCCCGCGGCGCGCAGGATGTCCACGAAATCCTCGGACCGGTAGTTGATGGCGCGATGCGCGCCCAGCCGGGTGCAGGCGGCGCATTTCGCGTCGGTCCCGGCTGTGGCAAATACGTCCGCCCCCAGCGCCGCGGCGATCTGGATGGCGGTCGTGCCAATGCCCGACGATCCGCCATGGACGAGGAACCGGTCCCCCGCGCGCAGCCCCCCGCGCATGACCACGTTCGACCAGACCGTGAAGCAGGTTTCCGGCAGGCAGGCGGCGGCGCGCAGGTCCAGCCCGTCGGGCACCGGCAAGGCATGATCGGCGGGTGTCGCGGCGTATTCGGCATAGCCCCCGCCCGGCAGCAACGCGCAGACCCGGTCGCCCACGGACCAGCGCGTGACGGACCGTCCGACGGCAACCACCGTGCCCGCGGCCTCCAGCCCCGGCAGGTCGGACGCGCCCGGCGGCGCCTTGTAGGCGCCCGCCCGTTGCAGCGCATCGGGCCGGTTCACGCCCGCATGCGCCACCCGGATCAGGATGTCATGGTCGCCCGGCACAGGCAGCGGGCGCGCGACCGGGGTCAGAACCTCCGGCCCGCCGGGTTCGGAAATCTCCACGGCGCGCATGGTGCCGGGCAGCGAATGGGTCGTCTCGCGGTCGTTCTCGGGGGGCATGTCGTCTCCTTGCCGGGTCGCCGCCCCCGCGTGCCGGTGCCTCAGCGCGGACCCTGCCACGATCCGGGCATGTCCGCGGGCGGCGTGCGGTCGGGGGCTTTCACCCAGCCTAGCGCCCATTCCACGCCCGAGACCAGCGGTTGCAGCATCTTGTTGTCGCGTGCCTGCGCCTTGACCTTCTCGATGCGCATCACGTCCTCCACCCGGCGATCGAGGAACGCCCAGGTCCGCGCGTGATCCTCGCTGTCGTCGCCCAGCCAGTATAGCACCGTAGAGGAATAGACCCCCGCCAGCGTCGCGCGCTTGGTGTACCAGTTGTAATCCCGCGCCGTGTCGCCCAGCGTGTCCCAGATCAGATCCGCCGTGCCCCAGACCAGCCGCGCGCCCTCCGTGGCGTGGACGGGCAGCGCGAACAGCGTCGTGCCCCGACGCACCAGTTCCTTGTCCTCGACCAGCTCCAACCGGAACCGTACCGCCGCCGCCACCCGGTCGCGGAACCGCATCTCGGCCATGTCGGCGGCATGGATTCGGCGCAGCATCTCGGCGTCGCCTTCCTTGTGATAGGCCACTGCAAGGTCCAGCGCCCCGCGCGGACACACGGCATCCGCCGCGGCCCGGTCCACGCCCGCGTCGGACACGGCCACGCGGAACGCGCGATGCGACCAGCCGTCGAAGGGCACATGGGGCTTGATCGCCGCCAGTAACCGGGCCTGCACGCCGTCACGCGTGCTTGCGTTCTCTTCCATCGCTCCAACTCCTCGTGCCTTTTCGCCGCGGCCCGCCCGGCCCGGCCTGACGCTGGACAAGCTAGGTGGCCTTTGCTATAGCGCCACTTCCTGCAGAATATGCAACTTCAACACGGAAAGGTGGTGACACCACATGCAGGTCAGCGTTCGCGACAACAATGTCGACCAGGCGCTTCGCGCGCTCAAGAAGAAACTCCAGCGCGAGGGCGTGTTCCGCGAAATGAAACTCAAGCAGCATTTCGAGAAGCCGTCCGAAAAGAAAGCACGCGAGAAGGCCGAGGCGATCCGCCGCGCCCGTAAGCTCGCGCGCAAGAAGGCACAGCGCGAAGGGCTTCTCTGAGCCACGGCCAGACTTCGACATCGCGATCTGACGGCACGTGTCGTCCTCAGGAAACCCCCGTCGCTTGCGCGCGGGGGTTTTGCCTTGCGCGCGCCAGCCCCCTGAGCATGTTGCGCAATAACGGGTGCCGGTCTTGCGCTTCTAGAGCGTGTCGCCTCAGATCGGATTCTGGATTCCCATAGCGGTTATCCTGTGATTCCATGCCTTGTAGGCAACTATGGGGGTCAGGGATGGGTAAACCGCATCCTGTTGAGCTGCGTGAACGTGCCGTGCAGATTGTCGCGCAGGGCCACACGCACACCGAGGCGGCGCGGCGACTTTGCGTTTCGATCAAGTTCGTCAACGACATGGTG
>NZ_QDFI01000110.1 GCF_003254465.1 Meridianimarinicoccus zhengii | reverse complement strand
CTGGCCCTCGCCGGGATCGGCCTCGCCGTCTGGGCGCGGATCGACGACTGGCGCAAGGGGACGCGGTGATGTGGGGAAGACTGCTCGCCGAGATCGTTGCCTGGCCTTGTGCACGGCGCATGGCCGGGATCGGTCTACTCGGGTTGTCCCGAGTCGGCCGCGCGACTTCGGCCCGGGTCTGTCGTCGCTGCCGAAAACTTGAAAATTCCCCCTTGGCCGGTACGCCAGTCCCGCGCAAAGTGAGAGGCACGCGGGTCGCCCCGATTACGCCATGAGGAGCGCGCAGCATGTGCAAGGACAAGAAAACGGTTTTCAACACGGACGCCCCGGCGTTCACGCCGTCCGGCGCCGGCACGCTGCCGCCCGCGCCCGCAATGTACTATGACGGCACCGATGAAGGAGCGCTAGCAAAGGAGTATTTCGTTGTCGAAGGCCCCTGCGCGAACTTTCGCACGATCCTCCCGCACGGTCATGTCGTCTACAACATGCAACACATGCTGACGAACATCTCCTACACCTCGCGCAACGGCGCTAAGATTGGCACCGTGGCGAATCCTACCGACTGGGCGAAGATCCGCGCTGATTCAATTCCGATTCACGATTGTCTCATGTGGTTTGCGGCGGGCTGCCCGTAATTTCCGCTTACTGGTGGCCCCGGAACCATCCACGCGCCCCCGGCATGGCTCTTTTGCATAAAAGGGCTGATTGCCAGGGTTCCTCTTTCCCGAACGGGCTTATCTCGCAGTTTCGGTGACCAAGATTAAGAGCGCGGTGTAGCACTTCACGACGGCGATGCGAACGTGGAATTCAGCGACATAGCGGTCAAAGTTCCTCGCTCTCTGCTGTTGGCCCAGAAGTTGTACACAGTGAATCTTCGACTCGACCCGGCTTCGGCGGTGGTACCCGCTCCATCCTAGCCAGAGAGCGCGGCTAACCGCCACAGCAAGCGGGATCGACTGCCTGCTGCTGAGGTGCTGGAGCAAAGCATGGAACTCATCGTCGATTGGTGGGACAGGGCCTGGCTGAGCCATCCCGGCACGGCTGAGCGATTCCGGATCGAGGCGCGTGCATCCCTTCCGCTTGCCGAAGACGCAGATGGAAGCTCAGCTCCAATATTCGCAGGCCTGCAGGCACGACGGTTTTCGTTGCGTGCCGCTCAGCAAGTGCCGAAATGGCGACCGTGATCGTGCTGACGGCGAGACGCAGCGCATAGGGGCCCTCGGACGTTCACCCGGCGAAGAAAACGCTTCTATCTTGTTCGAGCCGGACGCCACCCAGCCGCGGCAGCCTCGTTCTCGTCACAGAACCAGCGTTCGCCTCGGCTCTCGTTAATCTGGGTGCGACCGTACCAGGGTGACCAAGGTGTGTGGTATATCTGCTCACCATCCTGGGAAATGTTTCCCTTGATCGGACAGCCTTCACGCGGGGACGCGACCGCCGCGCGCTCCCAGCGATCCGCCCGATATTCCCAAGGCGTCGTCGGCCGCGCACCACCGCGCCAGATACCCAGTCCCGCAGCCTGTGCTGCGGCCTCTTCGCCAAGGTAGTCCTCGCTGTAGCGCACGAAAGCCCAAGCAAGGCCGTCTTCAACGAGTACTTTTCCCACATCCTGGCCGCCGGCATGACAGACGGAAACCAACCTGCCGTAGGTATCCACGTCTCGCACATCGCAAGAGATTTGCTGCCCCTCGGTCATGGCAGCCAAGGCGTCAGTCGCCGCCTCGTCGCAGCGCCAAGACCGTCCATCCTTCAGTTCGCAGCGCTGCCCGATTTCCGGGGCATCGATACCGTGGATGCGGACGCGCGCTGCGCCGATCGCGATCGTGTCGCCGTCGATCACATGCGCAGTGCCGGTGACGGTCGCTGCGAGCGATACATGACAGCCAAAAGTGATGCTAACCCGATGACGAAGATTCTACAAACTGATGCCCAGATAGTTTCAACTCACGATTGCTAAGTTTCCAAAATTCAACACGACATATCGCATCGAGGTGGCGATCAACTCCTCTACAGTTGCACGCCCTTCGTCAGCGCCCCGTCGATCACGAGATTCGTGCCGCTGGTGAAGCTTGATGCGGGGCTGGCTAGGAACACGACGCCGCGGGCGATCTCCTCGGGGGTGGCCATGCGGCCCATCGGGTTCAACCCAAGCGCCGTTTCGAACAATTCCTGGTTGCCGGTCTCAATGTTCTGCCAGATCCCGCCTTCGAAATAGGTGTTGCCCGGTGACACGGCATTGGCGCGGATGCCCTTCGGAGCGAGCTTGTAGGCCAAGCCTTGCGAATAATGCACTAGTGCCGCCTTGAATGCCCCGTAAGCCGGACCGGTGAAATCGATCTCCCGTCCAGATACCGACGAGACCAGCGTGATCGACGCGGCCTCGGACGCCTCGAGCCACGGCATCGAAGCGTTCACCATGCGCACGCAATGCATCATGTCGGTCTCGAACCCGGCCTGCCACGCGGCCTCGTCGTCGGCCACCGCGAGCGCGGAGACGTTGCCGATCACGATATCGATACCGCCCATGGCATCAGCGCTGGCCTTCACCCACGCCTCCAGTGCTGTCTTGTCGGACACGTCCACTGCAGCGCCCAGCACGCCCATTTCCGCCGCAGCGGCCTTCACCTCGGCCTCTGTGCGTGCGCAGATCGCCACTTGTGCCCCTTCGGCAGCGAGGATCTCGGCGCAGCGCCGCCCGATCCCCTTGCTGCCGCCTGTCACCAGCGCCTTTTTTCCCTCAAGTCCCAGATCCATGCCCGACTCCCCTATTTCACGTATTTCTTGGCAACCGACGCGCCGACCGAGTATTTTGGATCGACCATGTTCCCCAACCGAACCTTGCCGCACATCGTCAGCAACATGTAGGCGTCCGCCTCCGATTGCCCCGTTTCCGACGCCACCCAGCGCACCAGTTCGCGGTATGCAATGCGCGAGGCGTCCTCCAGCGGGCGGGCGGAGCCGATGAACATCATCGCGTCCTCGGTTTCGAGCTGCGGCCATGCGTTGCCGTGCCCCTTGATCAGGTCGATGTGGATCTCGACTGTCGCGGGCATTTCCAGCGCCACGCCGCACAGTTCCCCGTCACCCTGGATCGCGTGGCAATCGCCAAGATACAGCAGCGCGCCGTCGCGGTTCACCGGCAGGTAGATGATCGAGCCCGGCGCCACGTCCGGAAGGTCCATGTTACCGCCATAGTAATCGGGTTGCAGCGACGAGATCGCCTCGATCTCGGGCGAGGTGCCGATCGTGCCGATGAACGGCTCAAAGGGCAGCGTGACCGTGTCGGACCAGTAGACGCCGTCGGTGTCCACCTTGATCTTTTTCACCTTCTCCGCGAGCGGCGCATTCAGCATGGCAGTGTTGCCCGTGCCGACCAGCCCACCGAATTCCGGGATCAGGCAGGTCGTGCCCACGGGCTGCGGGCCGCGTGGCGTGATCGACAAGATCCGCACCGCCAGCGCATCGCCCTTTTCCGCCCCCCGCACGAAGATCGGGCCGGTCTGCGGGTTGAGATAGGGGAAGTTGAGGATCTCCGATGGCTTGTCGGTCTCGCTCGTAATCTTGCCCTCGAAAGCGTCATGGGTTTCCACCGAAACCACGGCGCCGGGATCGACCTCCAGCACCGGATCGACATAGGGGCCGTAGACGTAGTGGAATGTACCCTGGTCAGCGATGGTGATGGCGTGCCGCGCACCGGGCTTGCCCTGCGCCACGCCGTTGCGTCCCATGAGCGATTGTTCCAGCCAGTCCATGTCGTTGCTCCTTCCTGCGTGTTCTCTTGTGTATTCAGATTGTAAGATAGGCCCGCACCGCTTCGCGCGAGCGGATTTCATCAGGTCCCAGGCTCGCAACGATCCGGCCCTTTTCCATGACGTAACCACGCTGCGCCATCGACACGATGAGGTCGAGGTTCTGTTCGACCAGAAGCACCGCCACACCGGTCTGAGCATTCAGTTCCCGGACGTTGCGCGAGATGTCCTTGATGATCGAAGGCTGGATGCCCTCGGATGGCTCGTCAAGAAGCATCAGGCTGGGATGCCCGATCATGGCACGGGCGATCGCGAGTTGCTGTTGCTGGCCGCCCGAGAGGGTTCCTGCACGTTGGCGCTCGCGTTCCTTCAGGATCGGGAAGAACCGGTAGATCGTGTCGTAATCGGGCGGCTCCCGTCCTTGCCCGGCCACCTCGCCCACGAGAAGGTTCTCACGGACTGTCAGGTCTGGAAAGACGTCGCGACCCTGCGGAATGTAGCCGATGCCCCGCAGCGCGCGCACGTTCGCCGGTTCGCGTGTCATGTCCACCCCATTGAAGCGGATCGACCCGGCACTCGGGGCCAGAAGTCCGGTCAGCGTGCGCATCAGCGTGCTTTTTCCGACGCCGTTGCGGCCAATTATGGCCACGATCTCGCCGGGTTTCATGTTGAACGCCACCCCCTGCAGGACCTGTTCGCCGCCATAGCCGCCGCACACCCCATCGACGTCCAAAAGTGAAGCGTCACTCATCGGCAGCCCCCAGATAGATTTCCTGCACGCCGGGATGTTCGGTGATCTCGTCGATGCTCCCCTTGGCAAAGATTGCCCCCATGTGCAGCACGGTCACGCTGTCGGCAATCTGCTGGACGAAGGCCATGTCGTGCTCGACCGCGAGGATCGTGATGCCACGCGCGTTCAGTTCATGCAGCATCTCGCCCGTCTTGCGGGTTTCGTCGGGGGACATGCCCGCGGTTGGTTCGTCCAGCAGCAGGAGTTTCGGTTCCACCCCGACCGCCATGCCGATCTCGAGCCATTGCTGTTGGCCGTGCGACAGCACGCCGGCGTGCGTCGCCGCTTCGCCCGTCAAGTTCGTGAATTCCAGCACCCGTCTGATCGTGCCGCCAAGGCTCGCTCCATGCAGGTGATGCTGGAACGCGACCTCCAGGTTCTGGCGTACACTCAGCGCCTTGAAGATGCCGGGAACCTGAAACTTCACGCTGATGCCTTTGCGGATGCGTTCGAAGGACCGCAGGGCCGTGATGTCGTCACCAGAGAAGCGGATCGCGCCACTGTCGGGCGCGTGTTCGCCCAACAGGAGCCGGAAGAACGACGATTTGCCGGCGCCATTCGGACCAATCAGGCAATGCATCGCACCCGCATCCAGCACAAAGTCGATATCGCGCGCGACCGTCACACCGCCGAAGCTCTTGTTGAGCTTGGAAACTTCAAGGATCGGGTTCATCGGCGCGCCTCCCCGAACAGTCGTCCCACCCGATCCATGGCCGTGTAGATCAGCCCGTTCGGTGTGACGAGGACCGTGAACACCAGAAGGACCCCCATGACGATCAGGGCATACTGGCTTCCGTAGATTGTCAGGGACTGAAACCCCGCAATCACCAAAAGGCAGCCCAGCAGGGTCGCAGTGATATCGCGGCGTCCGCCTACTGCCACCCAGACGATAGGCAGCGCGGCAGAGGTCAGGCCCATACTCGACGGAGTAATATACTGACCCCATGCAGTGTAGAGAACGCCCGAGGTCCCCGCCAGCGCACCGCCGAGACCGAAGGCCAGCATCTGGTATAGCCGGATGTCATAGCCCAGCATCTCTGCCCGTTCCGGGTTCTCGCGGATGGCGACCAAAACGTTCCCGAACGGCGCGTTCAGAAGCATCCGCAGACCCATGTACACCAGCACCACCATGCCGAGCAGGACGTAATAGAGCGTCGTTCCTGCATAGAGGAGAACGTCGCCGCCGAACCACGGCACGGTGAGCGGAGGCATGCCGGACATACCGTTGAACCCGTTCAACCGCGCTTCCCCGATCCGCCATTGCGGCCCGGCCGTCTGCGCCATGAAGGTTTCCAGCACGAGCGTGACCGAGAGCGTCACGATGCCGATGAACACGCCCTTGATACGTCCGTAGAACATGAAATAGCCGATGAGCAGCGCGAAGATCCCACCAAGCGCGACCGACAGAAGCAGCGCCAGCCAAGTCGCACCGAAAGCCGACCCGATATTGATGGTGATGACGCCATAGGTATAACCAGCGAGCCCGAAGAACGCGGTCTGCCCAAAGCTGAGCGCACCACCGTATCCCCACACCACGCCCAGCCCCATCGCCATGAAGGTCCAAACAAGGAAATAGGCAGCATTGCCGACGACGTAATCGTTGGCGAAGGCCGGGTAGGCCGCAGCCGCCGCGACCGCCAGCGCCGCCGCCACCCAGAAGCCAGGCCCGCGCCCCATGGTCTGCGGCCCTTCGAGACGCGACAGCCAGAGCCGCAAACCTTGCCGGGCCGGCGCTTCGGACGCATCGGGTAGTTCAAGCCGCCTCATCGCTGCCACCTCTTGAGAAAGGCCGACAGTCCGCCCGGCATAACGCGGATCACCACGATCACCGCCACCAGAAGGCCGATCTGCCCGAAGAGCTGGCCATACCATGCCGTCAGCGCCGCCCGGATAACTGCGAGGATCGCGGCCGCAGGCGCCGCGCCAAGGAAGATATCCGCTCCTCCGACCACCACGGTCACGAAACTTTCCACGATGAACGTGGCGCCCATGGTCGGCACCATTGTCATGGTGGGCGCGTACAGCCCTCCTGCAAGCCCGGCGAGGCCGGCGCCAAGTCCGAAGGTCAGCCCGTAGACCCGCCGGGTATCTACCCCCAGCGCGCGCGCCATCGCGGGCCGCTGGATCGTCGCGCGCGCTATGACGCCGAAGCGGGTCCGGTAGAAGAGAACGTAAAGCCCCACAAGCAACCCGACGGCGGAGGCGAACAGAACGATCCGGTAGACGGAGTAAGAGCGTTCCCCCACCAGCGTACTGCCCAACGGCGTGCCAATGCCCTGCATTGTAGGCCCCAGCATTATGAGCACGCCCTGTGTGGCGATGAGGCTGACGCCCCAGGTCGCAATAATCGAGTCGAGCGGCCGGTGGTAGAGATGGCGGATCACCGCTCGCTCCAGCGCCATGCCCACGACCCCGGCGGCAACTGCCCCGCACGCGATGGCCAGCGGCAATGGCAGTCCCGCTCGCGCCGATGCGGCAGTGACATAGGCCCCGCACATGATGAACTCGCCATGCGCAAGGTTGATGATCCCCATCATCCCGAAGATGACCGCAAGCCCCGCGCAGGAAATCACCAGAAAGGCAAAGGCATCACCGAACTGGTAGAAAATTGAAAAGATCGCCGGAAAAAGCTCCACGCGCCGCGCCCCCTGTTCCGCTGAAGACAAGGCCCGGGCGAGGACGAAACCCCGCCCGAACGTTCGCATTACTGCGCCGGCGGCGGGCTCGATGGCGTGTATTGCGCGCTGGGATCGTTCTGGGTCAGATCGCACCCGGCGTCGCCCAGCCAGTAGGGCTCAATGTTTTCCCAGACCGTGGGGAAAGTGATCGAATGGTCTTCCTCGACCTTGGCGAGGTAGATCGTGTGCGACATGTGCTGGCTCTGGGGATCGAGACACACATTGCCGGAGGGACCATCAAAGCACACGTCGCCTTCGGCGATCACGGCGCGGATGGCGTCATGATCCGTCGATCCGGCCCGTTCGACCAATTGCTTGTAAAGGTTGATACCGATGTAGGAGTTTGCGGCTTCCTGATTGATGTAGGGCTCATCGGGGAACATCGCCCGGAACCTCTCGACGAAATCGTTCGACGCAGGGCTGTCGATTTCCTCGATGTAGTTGGTCGTAACAAACATGTTCGCCAGGCTCGGCGGCGTGAAACGTTTGTGCTCGTAACCTTGCCCGACATTGACCGACGACGCCATGGGCAACCCGACATTGGCCGAATTTGCCTGTTCGTAATAGGATGCCTGCGCTGCACCCACGAGAAGCGTCACGACGAAATCAGCGTCGCTCTCCTGGATATTCTGGATCGTCTGGCTGAATTGCGACACGCCCAGCGGGATGAACTCCTCACCGACCATTGTGCCGCCCTGTTCCTCGACAATCTGCCGCACCCACTCGGCCGAGATTTGGCCGAAGTTGTAATCTGCCGCCAGCGTGTAGACGTTGGATCCGTATTCTTCCATCATCCAAGGAATGAGCGTCGAGAACTGCTGTTCCGGAACGGCACCGGTAACGATCATGTTCGCGTCGCACACGCCGCCTTCATACTGATTGTTGTAGAAGGCCAACCCGTCGAACTGGTTCACGATCGGACGATACGCCTCCCGCGAGGCCGACGAGAAACCCGCGAAGACCACGTCAACCTGATCCTGCTGCAGCACCCGACGCATGAATTCCTGATAGCGGCGGTTGTCGGACTGCGTGTCGTAGATCACCAGTT
Organism: Meridianimarinicoccus zhengii; assembly: GCF_003254465.1. GTDB lineage: Bacteria > Pseudomonadota > Alphaproteobacteria > Rhodobacterales > Rhodobacteraceae > Meridianimarinicoccus > Meridianimarinicoccus zhengii. The sequence continues at coordinate 2,390 of NZ_QDFI01000110.1, read as the reverse complement.
CGATCGGGCGCCCGGCGATCCCGCCGGCATCGTTGATTTCTTGCGTAGCAAGCTGGATCGCGTGGACCTTCACATTGGTGGCGGCAGCGAAATCCCCTGACTGGTCTTCCAGAACACCGATCTTGATCGGGCCGTCCTGCGCCAGCGCGGGCAAGCCCGCGATGCAGGTTCCGGCCAGCATGGCCGCGAGGACGTGGCGCTTGGAGTACGTCTTCATTGTTTCAGTCTCCTGTTGGTGGGTCGTTTTCTTGCAGTGTTGTCGGCCTTTAAGAACGGGTGCCGATTACCCCCCTGTTCCCGCGGATGACGGGTCAGGTATTCGCGCGCCAGATCCTCGACTGGAATACGCCTGTTCATTGCCTCGACGCGGAGACGGTCGTAGGCCGTGTCTTGATCAATGCTATCCGCGACCATCAGGTCCAGAATGGCCGCCGTCACGTCCCTCCGTCCTGCCAAGCGCTGCCGAAGGCCGGTCACTTCGCGCTGCACTTTCTGGCGCTGTTCGTGCGCGTTCACCGCGAGCAGCAGTGCGGTGAATACTCCGGAGTTTCGCACAGGCTTGAGAATGTGGCTGATGCAGCCCTGCCGCACCATTCGCGCCAGTTGGCTTGGGGTTTCTGTCCCGATAAGCGCAATACACGGCACATCAGGCAAAGAACCCGACTGGGCCAGAAACTCTATGTTCACATCCGCGTCGAGCAAGATCACATCGCATGCCAGCAAAGCGGCGGGCAGGTCTTCATCTTGGGGGTCGATCAGCACCGGGTGCAGGCCGAGCTTACCAAGCACATCAGCCAGTACCTTTCGATTTCTGTCGTCGCCATGGACGACGACCGCGCGAAGGCCCCGAAAATTGGTTTTCACCGGGCCCTTCATGGCACGCGCCGAAGGTGATCGGGCCCCAGTCGAGCATCCTCCGCGGTTGCGTTGGCCCAGACCAGGTATGGATCGGGCCGGACGGGACCGCGCTCCTCGAAGACAATATCGAAGATTCCCGCTTCGCTCGAACGCCCGATCCGGGGACGCATCGTGCAATGCAGGTTGTCGGGGTCGACGGTGACGATCCCCTGCGGCGCCGCGAAGCGCAACCCGCGCGCGGCGGCGCGCACATCACTGAGGGCCGTCGACCCTGCCTTTGCCACAGCCATCGCGAGCAAATGTACGGCCACGTACGCCGCCTCTCCATCTGCACAGGCCCGCCCAAGGTGTCCGTAGCGCGAATCCCATTGCGCGGTGAAGCGCGCATTTTCGGGGGATACGATGGTCGAGAAGTAAACTGACGACGACAGATGACCGGTACTTGCCAGACCGATCAGCGGCAATTCTGCCTCGGACAGGCTACAACTTGCCACGGGCATGCAACCGGGCTGATCGAGACCCTCTGCTATCGCCGCAGCGCGAAGCAATCGCAGGAATTCATAGCAGGAGTCTCCGATCAGGGTCGTGAAGACGAAATCAGGGCGGTCTTCCACAATCTGCTGAGCAAGCGCCCCAAGTTCGGTTTCCCCGACCGGGAAATACCGCTCGCCCAGAACTGTCCCGCCAGCCACCATGAGCGCCTCGCGAAGAATGCGGTTGTTTTCCCATGCCCAGACATAGTTCGACCCGACGAACCATCCGCGCTTTCCATGATTGGCCAGAAGATACCGCGCCAAGGGTATGACATGCTGGTTCGGCGCTGCTCCGGTATAGATCACGTTGTCGCTGGTCTCGAAGCCCTCGTAATGGGAAGGATACCACAAGAGCGCGTCATGCTTCTCGAAGAGCGGCAGAACTTCCTTACGGCTCGACGACGTGTAGCAACCCAGAACGTGCGTCAGCCCAAGTCCCGTCAGCAGTTCGTCGACCGAAGCGGCATAGGAGGCCGGCACTCCGGCTGGATCGCGCCGGATCGCGCGCAGGTGGAACGGGCCGTCCGGATCGGCGTTGACCTCGGCCATGGCCAATTCCGCTCCGGCACAGATGCACTGCCCGATCGCGCCATAGGAGCCGGTTGTCGAAACCACGAGGCCGATATCCAATTTCGGTTTCGTCATTGACGGCTCCCAACGCAAAAAAGCCCCCTGGCGACGGTTGTCACCTGAAGGCTCTGCTGCCACGCGCTCGAAGCGCATACTCTAAGATTTGAAGTTTTGATCCGCGCTGTTGCGGCCTGTGTCAGGACGCCACACCCGACGCCAGCCTGTCAAGAAGAATGACTTGCGCAAAAAGGCCGTCTTCACCTGCACCCCCCGCACCCGCAGTAGCGCTTACAGAATGTGCGCCGGGCTGATTTTGCTGGCACGGCGCGATCGAATGCTGCCTCCAAAGGCCCGTACGACTGCTAGGCCGTGTCTGCAATCAAGGGATTCCCGTTTGGTCTCATTTCTGATTCAAGATCGAAAACGGAG
>NZ_QDFI01000011.1 GCF_003254465.1 Meridianimarinicoccus zhengii | reverse complement strand
CGCCGTCCGGCGCGGGCACGGGTCGCGCGCGCCTCCTGGTCGATGGCATCGCCGCTGCGGGGGGCGGCCGCGCCTTGCCCAGCGAAATGCGCCAGCGCCCAGGCCGCGCCCACGGTGTCGGCCAGCCCCAGCCGTGCGGTCAGACCCAGATCGGCGCAGCCTTCGGCCACGGCGCGGGCCAGCGCATCCTCGCCGCCCACGAGATGCGCGCAACCGGTGACGTCCAGCAGCAGCCCGTCGGTCCCGTCGGTACCCACCCAGGGCGTGAACCGCTCCGCCCAGCGGCGGAGCGCGGCCAGGAACGCGGTCTCGGCCTGCGGATGCACCGGGTAGGTCACGAGATCGGGCAGGATCGCACGCGCATCCGCAAGCGCCATCCCGACCCGCAACCCCCGCGCCTCGGCCACCGCGGTGACGCTGACGACCGTCTGACCCTGTCCGGACAGGGTGATCACGGCCAACGCGTCATCGGGCGGCCTGCGGCCAAGGCGCAGCAGCCGTTCGGCCCCCAGGCGTGGGAACCACAGCGACAGGATTCGACGATGGTTCATTATTGTGGCAGCAATAATGTTCTTGTTCCGTTCCTGCATATGGGACGGAACGGGCCGGAGTCGAGTCCGCGTGTCAGCCCGGCCTGTGGCGGCTTGTGACGGCCTGCCTACCCGCAGAACACGCGGCTGACGGTGTCGTCCGGCGCGGTGGTGAAGGTCAGCCGGTTCGCGTCGAAATCGCGCGGCACGAAATCGTCCGGTCCCAGCACGCGCACGTTGAGCCCTGTCTGGAGCGTGTCTACCACCGCGATCGGCTCGCCGCGCAGGTACTCGAAGAAGCTGGCTTCGCATGTGACCTCGGACGTGACCGGTGTCACGGCGTCGGGCGCCGCTGGCGCGCAGGCGGCCAGCATGGCGGGGATCGGCAGGCACAGCAGGATATGGCGCATCGGAAACCTCTTTCGCCGCAACCTGCCCGCAGGGCGCGCGCACCGCAAGACCATGTGCGCATGCGGCGTGGAGGCGTTGAATCCCTGTGGCTTTTGGAACAATGTCGCCCCAGCACGAACGGGGCCACACAGGGAAGGACAGGATCATGCGGACACGGGCAGCGGTGGCAGTGGCGGCGGGCAAGCCGCTGGAGATCATGGAGGTGAACCTCGACGGCCCGAAGGCGGGCGAGGTGCTGGTGGAGATCAAGGCGACCGGCCTGTGCCACACCGACGAGTTCACCCGTTCCGGCGCCGATCCCGAGGGCCTGTTCCCCGCGATCCTCGGCCATGAAGGCGCGGGCGTGGTGCTGGAGGTCGGGCCGGGCGTCACCAGCCTGAAGCCGGGCGACCATGTCATCCCGCTTTACACGCCCGAATGCCGGGAATGCGAATACTGCCTGAACCCCAAGACGAACCTGTGCCAGTCGATCCGCACGACCCAAGGGCGGGGGGTGATGCCCGATGGCACGTCGCGGTTCACCACGCTCGATGGCGATCCGATCCTGCATTACATGGGCTGTTCGACCTTCGCCAACCACACGGTCCTGCCGGAAATCGCGCTGGCCAAGGTTCGCGAGGACGCGCCATTCGACAAGATCTGCTATATCGGCTGTGGCGTGACCACGGGCATCGGGGCCGTCATCAACACGGCCAAGGTGGAAATCGGCAGCCGAGCCATCGTGTTCGGGCTGGGCGGCATCGGGTTGAACGTGATCCAGGGGTTGCGGCTGGCCGGGGCCGACCAGATCGTCGGCGTGGACCTGAACCCGGAAAAGCGCGCCATGGGCGAACGTTTCGGGATGACCGATTTCGTCAACCCGGCCGAGGTCGAGGGCGATCTGGTGCCGTATCTGGTGGACCTGACCAAGGGCGGCGCGGATTACACATTTGACGCGACCGGCAATGTGGGCGTGATGCGCACGGCGCTGGAATGCGCGCACAAGGGCTGGGGCGAGAGCATCATCATCGGCGTCGCCCCCGCCGGGGCGGAGATTTCGACGCGACCCTTCCAGCTGGTCACGGGGCGGGTGTGGAAAGGCACGGCCTTCGGTGGTGCGCGCGGTCGTACGGACGTTCCGAAGATCGTGGACTGGTACATGCAGGGCAAGATCGAGATCGACCCGATGATCACCCACAATCTGACGCTGGACGAGATCAACCACGGGTTCGACCTGATGCACGAGGGCAAGTCGATCCGGGCTGTCGTGGAATATTGACCGCGCTCAGGTCTTTCGCGCCGGGGCAGGACGACGGGGCGCTCTGGTCGATGCTGGATCCCGCCTTCCGGGCCGGGGACACCTACACGGTAGACCCCGGCATCTCGCGCGCCGAGGCGATGGCCTTCTGGTGCGCGCCGGACAAACGGGTGTTCATGGCCGAGACGGACCGGCCCGTGGGGACCTATTACCTCAAGCCCAACCAGGGCGGCGGGGGCGCGCATGTGTGCAACGCAGGCTTCGTCACGCACCCGGACGCGCGCGGGCAGGGCGTGGCGCAGGCCATGTTGGACCACGCACTCGTCACGGCGCGGGCCGCCGGCTTCCGCGCGATGCAGTTCAATTTCGTCGTGGCGACCAACGAAGGGGCCATCCGGCTTTGGGAGCGCAACGGTTTCGATACCGTGGGGCGCCTGCCCGGCGCGTTCCACCACCCGCAGCATGGATACGTCGACGCGCTGGTGATGTATCGCAGCCTGGTCTGATCCCCCCGCCCTTGCGTCGGGCGGGCGCTTGTCTATAAGCCACGACGATTTGCCCGCACAGAAGTCAGGACCGCACCGCCATGCCCAGACGCACCGACATCTCGTCCATCATGATCATCGGCGCGGGGCCCATCGTCATCGGTCAGGCCTGCGAGTTCGACTATTCCGGTGCGCAGGCCTGTAAGGCGCTGCGGGAAGAAGGCTACCGGGTGATTCTCGTGAACTCCAACCCGGCGACGATCATGACCGATCCGGGGCTGGCGGACGCCACCTATATCGAACCGATCACGCCCGAGATCGTGGCGAAGATCATCGAAAAGGAACAGCCCGACGCGCTTTTGCCCACGATGGGCGGGCAGACGGGCCTCAACACCGCCCTCAAGCTTGCAGACATGGGCGTGCTGGACAAGTTCGGGGTGGAACTGATCGGCGCCAACCGCGAAGCCATCGAAATGGCCGAGGACCGCAAGCTGTTCCGCGAGGCGATGGACAGGATCGGGCTGGAAAACCCCGCCGCCACCATCGCCAACACCATGGACGAGGCGATGGCCGCGATCGACCATGTGGGCCTGCCCGCGATCATCCGGCCCGCCTATACGCTGGGCGGCACGGGTGGCGGCGTCGCATACAACCGCGAGGATTACGAATATTACTGCCGAACGGGCATCGACGCCTCGCCGGTCGGGCAGATCCTGATCGACGAGTCGCTGCTCGGCTGGAAGGAGTTCGAGATGGAGGTCGTCCGCGACCGCGCGGACAACTGCATCATCGTGTGCGCCATCGAGAACGTCGATCCGATGGGCGTGCATACGGGCGACAGCATCACGGTCGCGCCCGCGCTGACCCTGACCGACAAGGAATACCAGATCATGCGCAACGGCTCCATCGCCGTGCTGCGCGAGATCGGCGTGGAAACCGGCGGGTCCAACGTGCAATGGGCGGTGAACCCTGAAAACGGCCGCATGGTCGTGATCGAAATGAACCCGCGCGTGTCCCGGTCCTCGGCGCTGGCGTCCAAGGCGACGGGCTTTCCCATCGCCAAGATCGCGGCGAAGCTGGCGGTGGGCTACACGCTGGATGAGTTGGATAACGACATCACCGGCGTGACCCCCGCGAGCTTCGAGCCGACGATCGACTATGTCGTCACCAAGATCCCGCGCTTCGCCTTCGAGAAGTTTCCCGGCGCCAAGGCCGAGCTGTCGACCGCCATGAAATCCGTGGGCGAGGCGATGGCTATCGGGCGGACGTTCCACGAAAGCGTGCAGAAGGCGCTGGCGTCCATGGAAACCGGCCTGACCGGCTTTGACGAGATTGCGATCCCCGGTGCCGATGACGATGCCACCCGCCATGCCGCGGTGATCAAGGCGATCAGCGCCCAGACCCCCGACCGGCTGCGCCTCATCGCGCAGGCCATGCGCCACGGTCTGAGCGACGATGAAATCCAGGCGGCCACCAGCTTCGACCCGTGGTTCCTCGCCCGTATCCGCGAGATCGTGGATATCGAGGCGCAGGTTCGCCGCGGCGGTCTGCCGGTGACCGAGGACGGATTGCGGCGGCTCAAGATGATGGGGTTCACCGATGCGCGGCTCGCCACCCTCACGGGCCGGGACGAGGACCAGGTGCGCCGGGCGCGCCACAACCTTGGCGTGCAGGCCGTGTTCAAGCGGATCGACACCTGTGCCGCCGAGTTCGAGGCGCAGACGCCGTACATGTACTCCACCTACGAGTCCCCCGTGATGGGCGAAGTGGAATGCGAGGCCCGTCCCACCGACCGCAAGAAGGTCGTGATCCTCGGCGGCGGTCCCAACCGGATCGGGCAGGGGATCGAGTTCGACTATTGCTGCTGCCATGCGTGCTACGCGCTGACCGATGCGGGCTATGAAACCATCATGGTCAACTGCAACCCGGAAACCGTCAGCACCGATTACGACACGTCGGACCGGCTGTATTTCGAACCGCTGACGCTGGAACACGTCATGGAAATCCTGCGGGTGGAACAGTCGAACGGCACCCTGCACGGCGTGATCGTGCAGTTCGGCGGACAGACGCCCCTGAAGCTGGCGCGCGCGCTGGAAGCCGCCGGTATCCCGATCCTCGGGACCACGCCCGATGCCATCGATCTTGCCGAGGACCGGGAGCGGTTCCAGACGCTGGTGAACGACCTTGGCCTCCGGCAGCCCCGCAACGCCATCGCATCCACCGACGCGCAAGCCATGGCCGCGGCCGAGGCGATCGGCTACCCGCTGGTAATTCGCCCGTCCTATGTTCTGGGCGGCCGCGCGATGGAGATCGTCCGCGATACCGCCCATCTGGAACGCTACATCGCCGAGGCGGTGGTGGTGTCGGGCACCTCGCCCGTCCTGCTCGACAGCTACCTGTCCGGCGCGGTCGAGGTGGACGTGGACGCGCTGTGCGACGGGACCGACGTGCATGTCGCGGGCATCATGCAGCATATCGAGGAAGCGGGGGTCCATTCCGGCGACAGCGCCTGTTCGCTGCCGCCCTATTCGCTGCCCGCCGACATCATCGCGGGGATCGAGGAACAGACGCGGGCGCTCGCGCTGCGGCTTGGCGTGGTCGGGCTGATGAACGTGCAGTTCGCGATCAAGCCGAACGATCAGGGCCAGGGCGAGATCTACCTGATCGAGGTGAACCCCCGCGCCTCGCGCACAGTACCGTTCGTGGCCAAGGCCGTCGGCGCGCCCATCGCCGCCATCGCAGCGCGGCTGATGGCCGGGGAGCGGCTGGCCGATTTCACCATCCCCCCGATGCCCAGCGACCGTTTCGCCGTGAAGGAGGCCGTGCTGCCCTTCGCCCGCTTCCAGGGCGTCGATACGCTGCTCGGGCCCGAGATGCGCTCCACCGGCGAGGTGATGGGATCGGACGCGGATTTCCACATCGCATTCCTGAAGGCGCAGATGGGAGCGGGCAGCGACCTGCCGCTGTCAGGCATCGTTTTCCTGTCGATCAAGCCCGCGGACAAGACCCCGCAGTTGGTGGAGACCGCGCGCACCTTGCGCGAGATCGGGTTCGACATCCTGGCGACCGAGGGTACGCGGGCCTACCTGGCCGAGCACGGAGTGGATAGCGACCGCGTTAACAAGGTCTACGAGGGCCGCCCGAATATCGTCGACGTGATGAAGGACAAGGGCGTGGCCGTGGTGATGAACACCACCGAAGGCGCGCAGGCCGTGGAGGACAGCCGGTCGATGCGCAACGTCGCGCTGATGGACCGCATCCCCTATTTCACGACGCTCGCCGCCTCCCATGCCGCGGCACTGGCCATGAAGGCGCGGCGCGACCATGTGATCGGGGTGCAGTCGTTGCAGGAACAGGCGTGATCGGGAATTGATTGTTTACCCTCGTTCGCGCATTGTTCTTGCAGGCCGCCATTGACGGGGGCGGCGTGATGGGACGATATGTGGATGATGGAGCAGAACCCGGCCCAAGACCTGCGTGATTTTCTCAAACAGGACCGTTTTGGAACGGTTCTGGCCGATCCGCCGTGGCGGTTCGTCAATCGCACGGGCAAGGTGGCGCCGGAACACAAGCGGCTGAGCCGCTACCCCACCCTGACGACAGACGACATCTGCGCACTGCCGGTGGCCGACAGCCTCATGGACCGCGCGCATTGCTACCTGTGGGTGCCGAATGCGCTCTTGCCCGATGGCCTGAGGGTGCTGTCGGCCTGGGGGTTCGAGTACAAGTCGAACATCGTCTGGCACAAGGTGCGCAAGGATGGCGGGTCCGACGGGCGCGGCGTGGGGTTCTATTTCCGCAACGTGACCGAGATCCTGCTGTTCGGCACGCGCGGGCGCAGCGTGCGGACGCTGCCGCCCGGGCGGCGTCAGGTCAACATGATGCAGACTCGCAAGCGCGAACATTCCCGCAAGCCAGACGAACAGTATGACCTGATCGAATCCTGCAGTTGGGGTCCGTATCTGGAGCTGTTCGGGCGCGGCCTGCGCGAGGGCTGGACCGTCTGGGGCAACCAGGCCGACGACGATTACAAGCCCACATGGGCGACCTATCCGTTCAATTCGTCAGTCGCCGCCGAATAGCTGGTCACGCAGCCGGGCGGCAGGCCAAGAAGCAGGAGCGGGCAGGGATTGCCCACGCCCCGGTCGATCCGGTCGCGCAGCTTGGTCCAGTGCGTGGTCGCTGTGCCGAACTTGTCCGCCACGAAGGATTTCGCGAAAGCTGCCGCGAAGGGGGTGCCCTGTTCGGTCAACCGCCCCAGCTTGCCGCGCTGCCGGTCGGTGCGGGTCTTCATGCCCCAGGCCGTGAGGTCCGACTGGTCGGTGATGCCTGCCTCGGCCACGGTCCGTTCAACGATCCCCGTCAGCGCCGCCTGCAATTCCGCCCCGCGCGTGATGAGCACGCCCATGGAAATCGCCCCCTGCGCGTGCCGGCGGTGGAAATTCTCCAGGTCCCGGTCGAAGAACGGGTCCTTGTTGTTCCATTCGATTTCCAGCGCGATGGTGCCTGCCGCGGCCCGGCGCACATGGTCGATCTCATGGGATTTCGCCTCGCGCTCCACGCCATCGACAATCGTGCGTGTGACGAATTCGTGCTTGTTCCAGCCTCGCGCATAGAGCGCATCGCGCAGCCGCATCGTGCTTGCAGCCTGCCCGCCGCCGCTGCGAATGATGTCCCGCGCGGGGATACGGAAATCGGTCAATGCGTTGGCGAGTTCCGGCAGCACCTCGGGGAAGTCGCCTTGCAGGATGGCGAGCGCGTGATTGCGGGTGGCGATGTCGAAGCCCGCCTCGGCGAGCTTATCGAGCATGGTGCCTGATCCCGGTCGCTTGCCGCTTTCCATCCCGCGGCGCCCCCGTTAGCGTGGGCGAACAACCAGAAAGGATCGCCTGATGCGCATCGCCCTTACCCTCGCCGTTCTGACCATCCTCGGTGCCTGCGGGGGCGTGCCGATCGTGCCGGGAATCTGACCCGATCACATCGAGAAGCTGACCCCGCAGCCGCAGCTTGACGACGCGTTCGGGTTCTCGACCGTGAAACGGGCGCCGATCAGCTCCTCGGTGAAGTCGATCACGGCGTTTTCCAGGAACGGCAGCGACGTGGCATCGACCACCACGCGCTGGCCATCCCCTTCGATCACCATGTCGTCATCGGCCGGATCGTCGAGCCGGATGTCGTACTGAAAGCCCGAACAGCCGCCGCCTTCGACCGCGACGCGCAGCGCCTTGGGCGTGTCGGTTGCGTCGTTGATCTCGGCCAGCCGGGCAAAGGCGCGCGGCGTGACCTTCGGGGGCAGGGTCAGGTCCATATCGGCTCCAGAGCGTTTGTCATTGCGTTGGGACGAATATATGCAGGCGACGCGCGTGCAACAAGCCAAAGGCCGCTGCCATGCCCCCGATACCGGCGCCGACGCCGATGCCCTATGCCTGCGATCCGGCCACAAGTCGCGGGCGGCTGTTCCCCGAGGACGAGAGCACGTTTCGCAGCGCGTTTCAGCGTGACCGCGACCGGATCATCCATGCCAGCGCCTTTCGGCGGCTCAAGCACAAGACACAGGTCTTCATCGAACACGAGGGCGATTATTTTCGCACCCGCCTGACCCATTCGATCGAGGTCGCGCAGGTCGCGCGCACCATTGCCGGCGTTCTGGGCCTGAACGAGGCGCTGGCCGAAGCGGTCGCGCTGGCGCACGATCTCGGCCACCCGCCCTTCGGGCATACGGGCGAGGACGCGCTGAACGTGCTGATGGCGCCCCATGGCGGCTTCGATCACAACGCGCAGGCGGTGCGGATCGTCACCTCGCTCGAACGGCATTACGCGGATTTCGACGGTCTGAACCTGACATGGGAAACGCTAGAGGGGCTCGCCAAGCATAACGGCCCGCTGCTGGCCGCCGACGGGTCGGGCGAGTTGCATTACGCGCTGGCCGAATACACCGCGCGGCACGACCTGGAACTGCACACCCACGCGGGGCTGGAGGCGCAGGTGGCGGCCCTGTCGGACGATATCGCCTATAACAGCCATGACCTGCATGACGGGCTGCGGGCGGAGCTGTTTTCCACCGACGAACTGGCCAAGCTGCCGCTGCTGGATGCCTGCTTCGCGGCGGTGGACCGGCGCTATGTCGATCTGAACTACTATCGCAGGCGGCACGAGGCGCTGCGGCGGTTCTTCGGTCTTCTGGTGGAAGACGTGATCGCGCAGGCCCGCGCACGTCTTGCGGAACTAAACCCGCAAAGCCCTGCCGATGTGCGCGGCGCGGGTCGGGCGATGGTGCGGTTTTCCGATCCCGTCTGGCGGGATCTGAAGGTGATCCGCGACTTCCTGTTTCACCGCATGTATCGGGCGCCCGACGTGGTGAAGATGCGGGCGGAGGTGACGCAGGTGGTGATGGAACTGTTCCCGCTGCTGATGGACCGGCCCGACCTGATGCCGAAACAGTGGCGCAAGGACGTGGCAGAGGCGCGGAACGAGACCGCGCTGGCGCGGATCGTGTGCGATTATATCGCGGGCATGACCGACCGCTTCGCCATCCAGTCCCATGCACGGCTGACAGGCGAGGGGATCGCGCCGGTTCTGGCCCATGATGGCGTGCGCGCCCCGGGTGGGTAGCGCGCCGGCGGCATCGCCCCTATCTGACCCGAAGTGCGCACGGGCGGTCTGCTTGCCTTATCCCGGCACCGGCCCTAGGGTGCGCGCCAATTGAGAGGGGCCAGCCCCCGTCACACGAGGATACCCGATGCGATCGACCCCTGTTCTAGCCCTTCCGCTTGTTCTGCTTGCCGCGCCCGCGATGGCGCAGGCCGGCGACCCGATGGCGGCTTTCACCAGCTTCGTGCCGCTGATCCTGATCTTCGCGATCATGTATTTCCTGCTGATCCGGCCGCAGCAGAAGAAGGTGAAGGAACACCAGAAGATGGTGGCGGCCCTGCGTCGGGGCGACCAGATCGTGACCCAGGGCGGGCTGATCGGCAAGGTCACGAAGGTCAAGGAAGACAACGAGATCGAGGTCGAACTGGCCGAGAACGTAAAGGTCCGCGTCGTGCAGAGCACCATCGCGCAGGTTCTGAGCAAGACCGAACCGGCGAAGTGATGTCCCGTCCCCGCGCAGGCGGGGACCTCGTCGGGGTCATGCGGCCCCGCTGCGTGCCGCGGAGGCGTGATGCTGCAAATTCCCATCTGGAAACGGGTCGTGATCTGGGGTCTGGTGGCCTGCGGGCTGCTTCTGGCCATGCCGAACCTGTTCTACAGCCGTGTCGAGACCCATAATGACGCCGCGCGCGTGGTCGAAAGCACCGGGGCGGAAACGCCCGAGTTATCCGCCGATCTGGGCCGCTGGCCGTCCTTCCTTCCCTCGGGGCTGGTGAACCTTGGGCTGGACCTGCGCGGCGGGGCGCATCTGCTGGCCGAAGTGCAGGTCGCCGATGTCTACGAAGACCGGATGCGCGGGCTATGGCCCGATGTACGCAACGCGCTGCGGGCGGAACGCGATGCCGTGGGGCCGATCCGGCGGGTCGACGGCCCGGCGGGCGAGCTGCATGTGCGTATCGGCAACGCCGATGGCATGGACCGCGCCGTAGCCGTCGTCCGCGATCTGTCGCGTCCCATCGTGTCGCTGACCGGCGCAGGGGCTTCGGATATCGAGGTGCGCGGCGAGGGCGATCTGCTGGTCGTGGCCCTGTCCGAGGCCGAACGGCAGGCGACGGACAACCGCGCGATCCAGCAGAGCCTGGAGATTATCCGCCGCCGCGTGGACGAGGTCGGCACCCGCGAACCCACGATCCAGCGGCAGGGCGAAACACGCATCCTGATTCAGGTGCCCGGCATCGGGTCCGCCGCGGAACTGAAGGCGCTGATCGGCACCACGGCGCGGCTCACCTTCCAGCCGGTCGTCAGCCGCACGACCGACCCGGGGGCCAGTCCGGGGCCGGGCAACGTGATCCTTCCGTCTCTCGACGAGCAGGGCGTGTTCTACGTGATCGAGGATCGCGTCGTCGTGTCGGGCGAGGAGTTGACCGATGCCCAGCCCGCCTTTGACCAGAACGGCCGCCCGGCGGTCAACTTCCGCTTCAACCCCACGGGTGCCCGCAAGTTCGGCGATTACACTGCGGAAAACATCGGCAGCCCCTTCGCCATCGTGCTCGATGACGAGGTCATCAGCGCCCCCACGATCCAGAGCCACATTCCCGGCGGATCGGGCATCATCACCGGGCGCTTCACGGTTGAAGACAGCACGCAGCTTGCCGTGCTGCTGCGGGCGGGTGCGCTGCCGGCGGAACTGATCTTCCTGGAAGAACGCACCATCGGCCCGGAACTGGGGCAGGACAGCATCGAGGCCGGGGCGCTTGCGTGCATCGTGGCCTTCGTCGCGGTGCTGGTGTTCATGGGACTCAGTTACGGGTTGTTCGGCCTGTTCGCCAACGTGGCGCTGGTCATGAACGTGGCGCTGATCTTCGGGCTTCTGTCGCTGATCGGGGCGACCCTGACCCTGCCCGGCATCGCGGGGATCGTGCTGACCATCGGGATGGCGGTGGATGCCAACGTTCTGGTATTCGAACGCATCCGCGAGGAATTGCGCACGGCGCGTGGCCCCGCCCGTGCGATCGAGCAGGGGTATGAGAAGGCGCTGTCCGCGATCCTCGACGCGAACATCACCACCTTCCTGATCGCGGCGATCCTGTTCACGCTCGGGTCCGGGCCTGTGCGCGGCTTCGCGGTGACGCTGGGGCTGGGCATCATCACCTCGGTCTTCACCGCGATCTTCGTGACGCGGCTCATCATGGTGACGTGGTTCGACCGCGCCCGCCCCAAAACGATCGAGGTCTGAGCGATGCGCCTTCGGCTGGTTCCCGAACAGACGAGCTACGATTTCTTCCGGTATCGCCGGATCACATCGGCCATTTCCGTGGTGGCGGTCGTGCTGTCGCTGGTGGCGTGGATGGTGATGGGGCTGAATTTCGGGATCGACTTTTCCGGCGGCACCTCGATCCGCACGGAAAGCCCGAACGCGGTCGATGTGGGCGCCTATCGTGCGGCGCTCGATCCGCTGGCGTTGGGCGATCTGCGCATCACCGAGGTCTTCGACCCCAGTTTCGGCGAAAGCCGCAACGTGGCGATGATCCGGCTTGCCGCGCAGGAGGGGCAGGAAAGCGTCACCGGCGACACCATCGCCGCCGTGGAAGCCGCGTTGCAGGGGCTCGACCCGCAAGTGGTGCTGGCATCGGTCGAATCCGTGGGTCCCAAGGTGTCGGGAGAACTGGTGCGCACGGCCTTCATCGCCGTCGCCGTCGCGATGGCGCTCATCATGGTCTATATCTGGCTGCGTTTCGAATGGCAGTTCGCGGTGGGCGCGGTCGCCGCGCTGTTCCACGACGTGATCCTCGCCATCGGGATTTTCTCGGTACTGCAGATCCGGTTCGACCTTGCGACCATCGCGGCGCTGCTGACGATCATCGGCTATTCGATCAACGACACGGTGGTGATCTTCGACCGGCTGCGGGAAAACCTGCGCAAGTTCAAGACCATGCCGCTGGTGGACGTGATGAACCTGAGCGTCAACGAAACCCTGAGCCGGACGCTGATGACCAGCGGGACGACGCTGCTGGCGCTGATCGCCCTGCTGGCGCTGGGTGGCGACGTGATCCGCGGGTTCGTCTTCGCGATCACCTGGGGCATCGTGGTGGGGACCTATTCCTCGCTCTACGTGGCGAAGAACATCGTCCTGCAACTGGGCGTGAAGCGTGACTGGTCGAAGACCGGGGGCGAGCCCGGCACGCAGTTCGGCGACGATCCGGCCTAAGGCCGCAACGGGGGGACCATGCGACTGAACGAGGTGCGTTTCGGCGACGGGATGCCGGTGGATGGCTACGGGCCGGGGTTCTTCCGGGTCGGCGGCAAGGTCGTCACGGGTGGGCTGATCGTGGCCCCGGGGCGCGACCCGGCGGTCTGGGGTGGCTATGATGACCGCGCGCCGCTGCTGGACATGGCGACCGAGGTCGACGTGCTGTTCATCGGGACCGGGGCCGAGATCGCACATATCCCCGCCGATCTGCGCGCGGCGCTGGAGGCTGCCGGGATCGGGGTCGAGGTCATGGCGAGCCCGGCGGCCTGCCGCACCTACAACGTTCTGTTGTCCGAGGGGCGCCGCGTCGGGCTGGCCGTGCGGCCGGTCGCGTGATGCGCGCGCGGCGGCGGCGCGCGGGGGCCGTCTGCCCCCGAATCCCCAAGGATGTTTTTCGACAGAAGATGCGGTGCGGCCCATGCTGAACGTGTCCGGTCTGGCGGTCGCGCGCGGCGGGGTTTGCGTGCTGTCGGGGGTCGGATTCACGCTTGCGCCCGGGCAAGCGCTGATCCTGCGAGGCCCCAACGGCGTGGGCAAGACGACGCTGCTGCGCACGCTGGCCGGGCTGCAGCCGCCACTGGCGGGTTCGGTGGCCTGTGGCGAGGACGTGATCGCCTATGCGGGGCACGCCGATGGCGTGAAGCCGACGCTGACCGTGACCGAGAACCTGACATTCTGGGCACAGGTGTTCGGAGGCGGCGGGATCGGCGCGGCCATGGCGGCGTTCGATCTGGACGGGCTTGCGGACCGCGCGGCGCAGAACCTGTCGGCGGGGCAGAAACGGCGGCTGGGCCTGGCGCGGATGATGGTGACGGGCCGGCCCCTGTGGATGTTCGACGAACCCACCGTGTCGCTGGACGCGGCCAGCGTGGGGCTGTTCGAGACGGCGGTGCGGGTGCATCTGGCGGGCGGTGGCGCGGCGATCATGGCGACCCATATCGACCTCGGCCTGACCGATGCGCGGGTGCTGGACCTGTCGCCGTTCCGCCCGCAGCCGGGCGGCGTGCGCACCGGCAACGCGCCGACGGGCGACGAGGCTTTCCTGTGATCGCTTTGCTGCGCCGTGACATGGCTGTGGCCACACGCGCGGGCGGCGGCTTCGGGCTCGGGTTGGCCTTCTTCCTTGTCGTCGTCGTGCTGGTGCCGCTCAGCGTGGGGCCGGACACCGCCGTCCTGTCGCGGATCGCGCCGGGCATCCTGTGGCTGGGGGCACTGCTGGCCTGCCTTCTGTCGCTCGACCGGATCTTCGCGCTGGATTTCGAGGACGGATCGCTAGACCTGCTGGCGACGGCGCCCCTGCCGCTGGAAGGGGCGGTCGCGGTCAAGGCCTTCGCGCACTGGCTGACGACGGGTCTGCCGCTGACCTTGATGGCGCCGGTGCTGGGGGTGCTTCTGAACCTGCCCGTGCCCGGCTATCGCTGGCTGCTGGCGTCGCTGTTGCTGGGCACCTCGGCGCTGAGCGTGATCGGCGCGTTCGGGGCGGCATTGACCGTGGGATTGCGCCGTGGCGGGCTGCTCTTGTCGCTGCTGGTGCTGCCGCTCTACGTGCCGACGCTGATCTTCGGGGCCGAAGTTGCCCGCCGCGGAGCCGAGGGGATGCCGGTCGCCACGCCGCTGGCGCTGCTTGCCGGGATCAGCCTTGGCTGTGCCGCGCTGATGCCCTTCGCGGCGGCGGCGGCGCTCCGCGTCAATTTGCGCTGACAATTGGGAGGATTGTGACGTGCAACACAAGGACAGCGTGCCTATTTCTCGACGCATGTCGCTTTGGGAATATGCCAATCCGAAAAAGTTCATGCAGGTCAGCGGCGCAGCCCTGCCTTGGGTCGGCGGGCTGGCCGCGCTGTGCCTTGCCGTCGGGCTGATATGGGGCTTCTTCTTCACCCCTGACGATTTCCGACAGGGATCGACGGTCAAGATCATCTATATCCACGTGCCCGCCGCGCTGATGGGCATCAACGCGTGGCTCATGATGCTGGTGACGTCGCTGATCTGGCTCGTGCGGCGCCACCATGTCAGCGCGCTGGCGGCCAAGGCCGCGGCGCCCGTGGGGCTTGTGATGACGGTGATCGCGCTGGCCACGGGCGCCATCTGGGGCCAGCCCATGTGGGGGACGTGGTGGGCGTGGGACCCGCGGCTGACCTCGTTCCTGATCCTCGGGCTGTTCTATCTGGGATACATCGCGCTCTGGGCCGCGATCGACAACCCAGACACGGCAGCGGACCTGACCTCGGTGCTGTGCCTTGTCGGGTCGGTCTTCGCGCTGCTGTCGCGCTACGCGGTGCTGTTCTGGAACCAGGGCCTGCACCAGGGCGCATCGCTGACGGTGACGCAGGACAACCCGATTTCCGACATCTATTACTGGCCGCTCATCACGAGCATTTCAGGCTTCGTACTGTTGTTCCTGACGCTGGTGCTGGTACGCACCCGGACAGAGATCCGCAGGCGCCGTCTTCAGGCCCTGCTGAACCGGGAGCGGATGGCATGATGCCGGAACTTGGGAAGTACGCGGTCGAGGTTATCTCGGCCTATGTCGTGTCGGTGGCCCTGCTGGGCGGGATCGTCTGGGCCAGCCTGCGGGAAGGCGCGCGCGTCCGCAGGGAACTGCGGTCGGTGGAAGCCCGCCGGGATCGCGCCGATGGCTAGGGTATCCCCGCTGGTGGCGCTGCCGCCCCTGATCTTCGCGGGGCTTGCGGTGCTGTTCTACACGGGTATGTTCCGCGAGAATCCCGATGCGCTGCCGTCCGCGGTGGCGGGCGAACCGGCCCCGCCCGTGGCGTTGCAGCCGCTTGGCGACAAGACACCGTTCGACGATGCGGCGCTGCGGGCGCCGGGCGTGAAGCTGGTGAATTTCTGGGCCAGCTGGTGCGCGCCCTGCCGGGTGGAGCACCCGAAGCTGGAACAGCTCGCCGACGAGGGCATCCCGATCTACGGCGTGAACTACAAGGACGAGCCGGACAAGGCGCTGCGTTTCCTGGCCGAACTGGGCGATCCCTATACCGCCATCGGCGCGGACGGGCCGGGGCGCATGGCGCTGGACTGGGGGCTTTACGGCGTGCCCGAGACCTATGTGATCGACGGGGATGGGACGGTGGTGCTTCGCTTCGCCGGTCCGATCACCGAGAGCGTTCTGGAAAACACGATCCGACCGGCGATCGCAGCTGCGTCCGAATAGGTCCACCACGCTTCGGACGTGAAAAAACCCGCGCCGAAGCGCGGGTTCTCCTTTCGATGTCGGGCGGATCAGGCCGCGCTGTCGGACTTGGCGAGGTTGCGCAGTACGTAATGCAGCACGCCGCCATGTTCGATGTATTCCTTCTCGATGGCGGTATCGATCCGGCACTTGAGCTGGATGGTCTTTTCCGTCCCGTCGGCATAGGTGATCGTGCAGGACACTTCGGACAGCGGCTTCAGGTCGCCCTCCAGCCCGTGGATCGCCACGGTTTCATCCCCCTTCAGGCCCAGCGATTTGCGCGTGTCGCCGCCGGTGAATTCGAACGGGATGACGCCCATGCCGACAAGGTTCGACCGGTGGATGCGTTCGAACGACTCAGCGATCACGGCCTTCACGCCCAGCAGGCTGGTGCCCTTGGCCGCCCAGTCGCGACTGGAGCCCGCGCCGTATTGCTCGCCGCCGAAGATCACCAGCGGGATGCCCTGATCCTGATAGGCCATGGCGGCATCGAAGATCGACATCTGGGTCCCGTCGGGGCCCTTGGTGTAGCCGCCTTCGACACCGTCCAGCATCTCGTTCTTGATGCGGATATTGGCGAAGGTGCCGCGCATCATGACCTCGTGGTTGCCGCGGCGCGAACCGTAGGAGTTGAATTCGCGCACCGGGACCTGACGCTCGACCAGGTACTTGCCCGCAGGCGTCGTGTCCTTGAACGATCCCGCGGGGCTGATGTGGTCGGTGGTGATCATGTCGCCGAGGATCGCCAGAACCTTCGCGCCCTCGATATTGCTGATCGTGCCCGGTTCGGCGGCCATGTCGCGGAAATAGGGCGGATTCTGCACATAGGTGGACGATGCGGGCCAGTCATAGGTCAGGCTGTCCGTGGTCTCGACCTGCTGCCACTTGTCGTCGCCCTTGAACACGTCTGCGTATTTCGACTGGAAGGCCTCGCGCGTGACGGTCTGTTCGACCAGTTCCGCGATTTCCTTCTGCGACGGCCAGATATCCTTCAGGTAGACGTCGTTGCCATCCTTGTCCTGTCCCAGCGGATCCTTGGCGATGTCGACATTCATGTCGCCGACCAGCGCGTAGGCCACCACCAGCGGCGGCGAGGCGAGGTAGTTGGCGCGCACGTCGGGGCTGATCCGGCCCTCGAAGTTGCGGTTGCCCGACAGGACCGACACGCCGATCAGGTCGTACTTGTTGATCGCCTCGGAAATCTCGGGTGCGAGCGGGCCGGAATTGCCGATGCAGGTCGTGCAGCCATAGCCCACGAGATTGAACCCGATCGCATCAAGATCGTCCTGAAGCTCGGCCGCTTCGAGATAGGCCGACACCACCTGGCTTCCGGGTGCGAGCGAGGTCTTGACCCAGGGCTTGCGGGTGAGGCCGAGCGCGCGCGCCTTGCGTGCCACCAGCCCGGCGCCGATCATCACGTAGGGGTTCGACGTGTTGGTGCAGGACGTGATCGACGCGATCACGATGGACCCGTCGTGCAACTGGTAGCTGCCGTCCTTGGCGCTGACATAGCCGCGCTTGTGGTGGCCTTCGTCGCCGGGAATGTCCGCGGGTTCGGGCTGGCCGCCTTCGCCTTCCCAGCGGATTTCTTCGACGGGGGTGGCATCCGCACCCTTGCTGCGCTGGCCCTTCACATAGGCGCCAAAGGTCTTGGCGGCGTCGGACAGCGCGACGAAATCCTGCGGACGCTTGGGCCCGGAAATGGCGGGCACCACCGTGGACATGTCCAGTTCCAGCGTGTCGGTGTAGACAGGCGCGTATCCCGGATCGCGCCACATGCCGTTGGCCTTGGCATAGGCCTCGACCAGCGCCACGCGCTCCTTGTCGCGGCCGGTCTGTTCCAGATACCGCAGGGTCTCTGCGTCGATGGGGAAGAAGCCGCAGGTCGCGCCGTATTCGGGGGCCATGTTGCCGATGGTCGCGCGGTCGGCGAGCGGGACGTTGTCGAGCCCGTCTCCGTAGAATTCGACGAACTTGCCGACCACGCCCTTGGCGCGCAGCATTTCCACGACCTTGAGCACAAGGTCCGTTGCCGTGGTGCCTTCGGTCATCGCGCCGGTCAGCTTGAAGCCCACGACTTCGGGGATCAGCATGGAGATCGGCTGGCCAAGCATCGCGGCCTCCGCCTCGATCCCGCCGACGCCCCAGCCCAGGACGGCCGCGCCGTTGACCATGGTGGTGTGGCTGTCCGTCCCGACGAGCGTGTCCGGATAGGCCACCGTGTCGCCGTTCTGGTCGCTGTCGGTCCAGACCGTCTGCGCGAGGTATTCAAGGTTCACCTGGTGGCAGATGCCGGTGCCCGGCGGGACCACGCGGAAATTGTCGAACGCCTTCTGGCCCCACTTGAGAAACGTGTAGCGTTCGATGTTGCGTTCGTATTCGCGGTCGACGTTCATCTGGAACGCGCGCGGATTTCCGAATTCGTCGATCATGACCGAATGGTCGATCACGAGATCCACCGGGTTCAGCGGGTTGATCTTCTCGGGGTCGCCCCCCAGCGCCTTGAGCCCGTCGCGCATGGCCGCAAGATCCACCACGGCCGGGACCCCGGTAAAATCCTGCATCAGGACGCGCGCGGGGCGATACGCGATCTCGCGCGGGTTCCTGCCGCCCTGCTCGGCCCAGTCGGCAAAGGCCTTGATGTCGTCCACCGTGACGGTCTTGCCGTCCTCGAACCGCAGCATGTTTTCCAGCACGACCTTGAGCGCCGCAGGCAGTTTCGAGAAGTCGCCCAGCCCGGCGGCTTCGGCCGCCGGGATCGAGTAATAGGCGACTGTCTGGTTCCCCGCCGTGAGCGTCTTGCGCGTCTTGGCGGTGTCCTGACCAACGATTATCGTCATGGCGTGTGATCTCCCGGAATGAAGCGGAGTTGAGCTGGGATCGGTATGCCCCTGCGGCAGAAGCCGATCAAGGGCACGCGGGTGCGACTTATTGTATACCGTCGCACACCGAAACGCAATGCAGCGGGTCTCGAAAGGGTGATTGGCAGGGTTGCCGTCCATCGCCTAGATATGAGCGGCGTTGGGGTACGACAGAAGGGGCCAGGGGATGAGACGGCGCGCGCGGGAACTCAGGCGGGGACTGGTCCGGAGGGTTCTCGGCTTGACATTGGCGGTGTCTGCGGCAGCCGGACCTGGCCTGGCAGAAGAGTCGAACGCGCCCGTGGTGGTCGAACTGTTCACGTCGCAGGGATGCGCGGCATGCCCGCCCGCCGATGCGTTTCTGGCGGAACTGGCGCAAGATCCCGGTGTCCTGCCGCTCGCGCTGCACGTGGATTACTGGGATTACATCGGCTGGACGGACCGGTTTGCCAAGGCCGCGTTTACCAAGCGTCAGAAGACCTATGCCCACGCCGCCGGGCAGCGCATGATCTATACGCCGCAGATGATCGTGGCCGGGCGAGTTGAGATCGCGGGCACCAAGAAAGGCCGCATACACGACGCAATCGCAGCGGAACAGGACCGGCCCGCGGTGATGCGGATCGACATCGAGGCGCGGGACGATGGCGGTGTCCGGGTGCGACTGACGCCCCTCGCCGCGATGGAACCCGCGGCCGAGGTGATCGTGGTGCGCTATGCGCCCCTGCGCGAGATCGAGATCAGCCGCGGCGAGAACGCGGGCCACACGCTCCACTATGCGAATGTCGTCACGGATTGGGCGGTTCTGGGTACCTGGGACGGACAGTCGCCCGCGGAATTCGCCATCCCCGCGCCGCCCGAACCGCAACCCGGCGCGGTTCTCGTGCAAGCGGCCGGGCAGGGGCCCATACTCTCCGCCGCGCGGCTCGACTAGTTCCAGTGTATCCTGACGGATGCGTCACGCCGGCTCTGCGGACCGATCGAGATCGGGTTTCCATCGCCGGTGAATCCACAGCCATTGATCCATGTCCGACCGGACACGCGCTTCAAGGCTGTCGTTGATTGCTTGCGTCATGATTTCGGGCGTGCTGTGCGGGATCGGCGCCTCGGCGACGATATCGAACGTCGCACCGCGCCGGATACCGTAGACAGGAACCAGAAGCGCGCCGTATTTCAGTGCCATCTCTGCGGCCGACAGCGACGTTGGCGCGGGTTTGCCGAAAAAGCGCAGAACAGCGCCGCCGTGTACATACTGGTCCAGCAGGATCGCGACCGTGTTGCCGGCGCGCAGGAACCTTACCATCTGTGCAAGACCCCGGCGCCCGCGCGGAAATACGGGTGCGGCGATCCGGCTGAGCGCGTCGTGGAATATCCGGTCGAGGGCGGGATCGTCGACGGGCCGGTAGAGCGCGCCGATCTCGTGGCCGCGGCGGCCCAGCGCACAGCGTGCGGCATCGAAATTGCCGAAGTGCCCGCTGACCACGATAATCGGCTGGCCGGAGTTGCGCGCAGCGTCCAGCGCGTCCAGCCCGGGTCCCGTCATGGGAATGCGCGAAACGCGATCGATGAAGGGTTTTCCCGCCGCGATTTCGCCCAGCATGCGGCCCGTATTCGCGGGAACTGCGCGGGTCAACCGCCGTACCTCCGACACGGGCATGTCGGGCAGGACGTGGGCGAGGTTCTCGCGGATGCGCCGGTCATATCCCGCGATCGGGGCAAAGACCCGAGCCATGATCCAGGCGATCACGGCGATCCGCGGCGCATAGGGCAAGAGGGACGGTATCCAAAGTAGTGCAAGGATGGCGCGTCGGGTCCACGGATTCCCCTGCGTCGTGCCTTGCCTGTCGCTGTCCGCAGCCATGCGTCCGCTCCGATCCCGTGCCCGATCCACCCGCCGACCGGGCCAGCGCCGGTATAGGCCGGGCTGTGCGGCGCGGGCAACCGCCGAAGACGAGACTCGCATTTGCCGCCTCGTATCCTCGCACGCGGCGTCGAAGCTCGCGTCAGGTTAAATGGTGGGCGCTCGGGGGTGTGTTGGCGGCAGGAAACTTGTTGCGGACCGCATTTCGGGCAAACAGCTTCACGGTGTCGCGCGCATCAGGACCTGGGCCAGTTCTGCCGCCTCGGCGCGTAGTCGCGCTGAGCGGGCGATGCTGTCGGCAGCCGAGGCGATCGCGGCATCCGCCGCGAGCCGTCTCGGCGATATCGTTGTGCCGTCCGGAAACTCGCTGATCGCGCCGGTGCCTGTGCCGGTGTCGGTTCCAACCTCGCCTGCGGCCGGTCGCAACTGCGGAGGTTCGTCACCGTTTCGTGCCCCCAGGATTTCGGAGCGGACTGCGGCGACACGCGACGAGAATGCGCGCCGCACCTCCTCGGGCAGCTGCTCATACCACGGTCGTTCCGTCAGTCGGGCATCCAGCAGGATCAAGGCGCCGGGACCGAGTTGACTTGCCGCGGCGCGGAGCGTCTCGACCATAGCGGCCTCGATGTCCGGGCGCATGATGCCCCGCCGCCCCATGCGCGCGTCGAGATGCGACAGTGCATCTAGCGGCCGACCAGCCCGGTTGAGGGCCGACACGTAGACACCCGTTGCCGCATCGGCCTCTGCCGTACTTGGTGCTTCCTGTATCCATGCCTCGATCAGAATTCGGTCTTCCTGTGCGAACCGACCGGCAGCGATCGTATCGATGACATCTCCGCTCACATCTGGGTCGAAGAACGGCGTGTCCGGCAGTGCAGGCCGATCATCGGCGCGAGACGATCCTGCGACTGCCCGCGGGTTGTCAGGGTCAGGGCCATCGCCCGTGCGCTGGTATGTGAAACGCGCCGATTGCGCGAGTTCCGAGAATCCCGCTGCGGCGAGTCTTGCTTCCAGCCGTGCTGCGAGGTGCGCGCGCAATGGCGGTGGAAGGCGCGACAGCGTCGCCACGAGTGCGCGGCTGCCGTCCTCTGTCAACTCCACCTCTTCTGGTGAGGCAAGCGTGGCAATAAGGCCGGGTACGCCATCGCAGTGCCGAACGGGCTGAAGATCCCCGGCGGCCGACCGCGCCGGTGCGTCGACGGATTGGGCGATCCGTGCCAGCAGCAAGCCCGATCCGGCAGGCAATGCGCTTTCGGAAAATGCAACGGCAGCCTCTGCGCCGAAGCCGAGTGACAGGTAGGCTAATGCGCGCGCGGTCTGCCCGTCGTCGGCTTCGGCCTCCGTCTCGATCCGTTGCCACGCAGTCGAAGGCGTGATCTCCAGCAATTCGTCAAGCAAGGAAATGCTCTGACAGAGCGCCGACTGCGCGAGGCGCGCATCGTCCGGTTCCGCGCGATCAAGCGCACTGCGTGTCTCGATGCCCTGACCTTCCAAACGGGTATCCAGATCGCTCCGGTTCAGCAGTCCCCCGGACGTCGCGCGGGCCACAGCGGTGGCGAGCGCGTTCGGATCGATCTGATCTGACGGCGGAACCGCCGGCATGAACGCGACCAGCGACGGAACCGAATTGTCTTGCGGCGTGTCGGCGCCGAACAGGCGGGGGAGTGACGGGGCGGCGCGGCGTCGGTCAGAAGCGGTGACCGCCTGTTCAGGCGTTCCGGCCGGGTCCGGGCCGTCGCGCATGTCAACGGCGATGATGTCTGGGCGTGCGCGGAAGAGCGACAGGTGGCAGTCGCAATCCGACCCGATCCAGACCCGGCCGTCGCGAAGTTCGATGTCGCGGATGCGTGTACGCGGAATGAAACTGAACACTTCCGATGTATCCAGCGCGACCGGCGCAGGTTCGATGCCTATCACGTAGCCGTCGTCGGTTCGCAGTACGGACCAGTCATCGACTTTTGCCGGAAGGTAGAAGACCAGTCGCGTGAAACTGTCATGTTCGCCTGAGCGCACGCGCGTATCCGCCGCTGACGATCCTGGCGTGAGACAGAGCAACATGAGAATAAGTAGGTGGCTCGCCTGCTTCATGCCGCGCGGCTCCGTGCTTCCTTGAGCGAGTCGCTCAAGTCGCCGAATGACGGACGCACATGGGCGGGGACGGACTGCCTTCCGACTTCGATGCAAATGTTGGTCGGGTGCTTTTGCAGGTTCGCGATCAGGACGTCGCCAATGATCTGGTAGAAATGTTGATCCTCTTCCCGAATGGCGCGAATGCGCGCCGCTAGTGGACCGACAAGACCATAAGCGAGGAAGACACCGAGAAACGTTCCGACAAGCGCCCCGCCGATCAGCTTGCCGAGAACTTCGGGAGGCTGGTCGATCGATGCCATTGTCTTGATCACCCCCAGAACGGCCGCCACGATCCCGAGCGCGGGCAACCCATCGGCCATTGTCTGAAGCGCGTGGCTTGTATGAAGTCGGTGCTGGAACTTTTCACGAAGCCGTCCTTCGAGCAGATCCTCTACTTGGTGGGGATCGCTGTAATTCATCGAAGCCGATCGGAACGTGTCGGCGATCAAGGACACCGCTTCCTTGTCTGACTGGATCTTCGGGTAGCGTTCGAAGAGCGTGGATGACGCCGGTTCCTCGATATGGCGTTCAAGCTCCACGGGGTTCTGCCGCGCCAGCCGGATCAGTTCCGACAAGAGGCACAGCAGATCGCGGTAGTCAGCGTTCTTCCATTGCGGTCCGCGAAAAACCTGCCCGATGTCGCGAAAGACGGCCTTCACTGTCGATCCGTCGTTCGAGATCAGAAAGGCGCCTGTTGCGGCACCGCCAATCATCACGAACTCGAAGGGCAAGGCCTTGAGAATGATTCCCATCTTGCCGCCCGCAAGCAGGTAACCGCCGAAAACCATGATGAAAACCGCCGCAATTCCGGCAACTGCAAGCATCGGTCTGCTCCTGTCTCAAGTGCAATCGCGCGGCATCCGCGCTCAGAGGTTTCTTCCGGCCAGGACGACACTGATCGAATAGGCCTTCTCCGCTTCCAACTCGGCGATGACACGTGCTGCGACCTCGGGTTGCATCCGCGCGAGGAACCCGGCAGCGAAATCCGGTGTCATCTCGGAAAAAATCCGGGCGCTGTCCTTTGGTTTCATCGCCTCGTACACGCTCACCAACTGCGCAATGTCGGTTTCTGCTGCCGTGCGCGCGAGCGAGAGCATCCGTTCAAGGCGCTCTTCCGCAGCCTCGAGCTCGTTCAGTTGGGAAAGGATGCTGAGCGCAAGCGTATCAGCCTCCTGTTCACGCCGCTCCAGTTCCGCTTCTCGGGTTGCGAGTTCCGCCTTGCGGGCTTCGACCTCGGCAAGAAGCGATTCCAGAACGTTCGCGCCGCTGGCGAAATCACGTTCCGGATATCGGGACAGGGCAGAGAAATCCGTGTCGGATACATCGCGCGCCAGTGCAGGCAGAGGACCAGCGGTAAGCCGGATTCCCGCCGACAAGATGAACAGGCCGATCAGGACGGCGGTGACGTTGCCGTTGCGTGTACGTGACTGGTGTCGGCTGCGGGTCATGTTTCCCTCTCCGCTGCTGCATCGGAAAAGAGCCTTCGTCTGAACGACGCCGGTTGCGGTTCCGGTCGCGGGCCTTGCGTCTTTGGCGCGGTGCGTACCGGTGGGGATGCGGCAAGTGCCGCGACAATGGCTGCCTCGGCCCTTCCGGCCTCTTCGATGGCGGAGCGCAAGCGCTTGTCCACGTCCTCGGCACGTTCACGCGACCCTTCGAGGGTTCGTTCAAGCCGTTCGACCTGTTCTGACAGGGTCGCGATGGCCTTACCGATCCCACCTTCGGCGGAATTGAGCGTCGACAGGCGTCGCGACAGAATGAAACAGTAGAAAGCTGCGCCAAGGGCAGCCGCAATCAGAAGAAGGTCTGCGATAAACTCCATGCAGATTACCTCATGAAATCAGGAATTGCGTGACAAGGAGGTCTTCGATGAGGCCGTCGCCCGCGGCGACCTGCAATCGCCTGAGCAGTTGCATCCGCATGCGCAGGAGGGTGTCGGGGTCCTCGATATCGGTCAGGTCGATCGACCTGAGATAGGTGTTCATCGTGTCCTCCAGCCGTGGTGACAGGGCGCGGACCTCGGCCTCGGCGCCCATCGGGACCTCCAACTGGAGTTCGAGACGAAGTTGGCGCACCGGATCCGTGCGCGGTATCGTCACCATGAATGGCTCCATTTCGAGATACACCACGCCCGGCGGCGTAGCGGTACCTTCGGAACCCGCAGCCATCGTGCCACGGTCTGCCGGCAATCCTGGTACGAGGCCGTTGCCCACGGCCATGTAGCCTGTTGCTCCCAGGGCTAAGGCAGTGATCGTGGCAAGCACGAGGGGTGCGCGCTGGCTCGCGCCCGTTGCCTCCGGTGTCTCTTCCTGAACGCGGGATTCAGCCATCCTGCAACTCCCTTCATCGTTGTCACGTCGATAGCACCGAGTCGGCTAACCGACTGTTAATCCGCATCAGTCATTTCTCGGGAAAACACGTTGAACACGCGAGAGGAGCGATTCTTGAACGAGATGCTCGGTCTTTGGAGGGCGCTGTCGCCGCGCAGGCGCGTCATCGTCGCGGTCGCGACCCTTGGTGTCTTTCTCGGACTTCTTGGGCTGTCGCGCATGGCGGCGACACCCGACATGGCGTTGCTTTATGGCGGTCTCGATGGGCGTCAGGCGGGTGAAATGATCCAGGCGCTGGACGCGGCCGCTGCACGGTACGAAGTTCGCGGGGACGCGATCTTCGTGGACGCGTCGCGGCGGGATGCCCTGCGCATGCAGCTGGCGGCGGACGGCATGCTGGCGGGGTCCGGTGCCGGGTACGAGATTCTCGATGGCCTGTCCGGGTTCGGAACGACGTCGCAGATGTTCGATGCAGCCTACTGGCGCGCCAAGGAAGGCGAACTGGCGCGGACGATACTGGCAGGTCCGGGCATCCGGCAGGTCCGGGTGCACATCGCGCAACCGCCAGGGGGAAGCTTCCGGCGCGATACCGATGTGACCGCATCCATCACGGTGACCGCGGCAGCCGGCGGGCTGACAGCCGCACGGGCGCAAGCGTTCCGATTTCTCGTGGCGTCCGCCGTGCCGGGGCTGACACCGGACCGTGTCGCCGTTGTCGATGCCGTGACCGGGAAGCTGATCGGGGACGAAGCCGAGCCCGGCAATCTCGGCTCTGGCTCCCGGGCCCAAGAGGAATCGCTGCGCAATGCGGTCGAACGATTGCTGACAGCGCGGTTCGGCCCTGAAAATGCGATCGTGGAAGTATCGATCAGTCCGGTGACGGACGCAGAGACGATCCGCGAACGGCGGGTCGACCCGCAATCTCGCGTAGCGATCAGCACCAATGTCGAGGAAATTACCACCTCGGAAAGCAATGCCGGAGGCGACGCGGTGACCGTTGCAAGCAACCTGCCGGATGGCGATGCTGCGGACGGCGCTGCCGGCTCGCAAAGCCAGAACGCGGAAACACGAACGGTCACGAATTTCGAGATTTCCGAGGTGATCCGGGATATCGAACGGATGCCGGGTGCCGTGAAGCGCCTGACCGTGGCTGTCCTCGTGAATCGACGCGCAATCGGTACGGAGCCGGAAGCGATCGACGCCGAGCTCGGCGACGTGCGCGAACTGGTCGCAGCCACTGTCGGCTTTGACGAGGCGCGGGGCGACACAATTACCGTCAAGGCACTTGCATTCGAGCCGACGGTCGAACGCGGGACATCGGCGGCGCGGAGCGGCTTCGCGGAAATCCTCGCCGAGAACCCGATGCGCCTCGTTCAGCTGGTGGTTCTTGCTCTTGTCACGATCATACTCGCGGTGTTCGTGATCCGTCCGATCCTGGCAAGCCGCCGGCGACCCCTCCCGGCGGATATGGACGACGCTGCTGTCTCGCAGGCCATGGCGCCGGTTGCACTTGGGAACAGCACTGCGCGGGCTGAACCGGTTCCGGCGGGTGCGCCGACCGCCGCGGGGTCCGAGACGATGCCAGGCATCATGGCCTTGCCCTCGGCCGTTTCCGAGGTGGCAGACGGTTCGGCGAGTCATACCGGCGATCCCGTCACGCGCCTGAAGACAATGATCGAAGCCCGTCAACCCGACACGCTCGAGATCCTGCGCAATTGGCTTGAAGACGAGAAACTCGGGGAGAAGGCGTGATGGTGCGTGCCTTCGTTCCAGAGAATTTCGATATGTTCGGGACCACCCCGCAAGCCGACCCGCAGCCGGATGCCCGCGCTGTGGAGGCAGAACGGCTGAGCGCCTTCGAAAGGGGGTACGAGGCCGGCTGGGACGACTCCGCGAATGCGCTTTCCGCGGAAAGAAAGGCAATATCCGCCGATTTTGCTGCTAACCTGGGGGACCTGTCGTTCACCTATCATGAAGCACGCGGACATGTCCTGCGTCAGCTTGAAGAACTCGTCACAACGACCTTCGCGCGAATTCTTCCAGAGTACGCGCGGCACGTGCTGCCGCGTGTGGTCTGGACCCAGATCAGCGAGGTTGCGGCAGAAGCGGCCGGCGCGCCCGTGACGCTGCTTGTCGCACCGGGCGCGTTGCCGCTTTTTGACGAGATTCTGCCAAAGGACCCAGGATTTCCCCTCTCGGTGGTAGAGGAGCCGACCCTTGCCGATGGGCAGGTCTTCATCCGCTCCCAGAAGGGGGAGGTGGCGGTGGATCATGCAACTGCTCTCGCCGAGATCGAGTTGGCAGTTCGGCAGTTCTTTGCCGCACACGCGAACGATGAAGAAGGAATGAAGGTTCATGGATAACTCGACCCGGCCCACGGAAGCCCCGCGGAAGCCCTTCGTGAAGCTGCCCATCGAAGTGCGAGTCACCGTCGGGCGTGCACGGCCAACCATAGAGGAGTTGCTGTCGTTCGCACCGGAAAGCCTTTTGCCGCTTGACCGTTCGGTCAGCGACCCCGTGGAGTTGTATGTCGGCGACAAGCTGATCGCGCGCGGGCAGCTCGAAGAGATCGAAGACGGTTCCGGCGGCCAGCTTGCCGTCCGCTTGACCGAGGTCGCGGATGATGCGCAGGCTTTCTGAAGCGCTGCGCAAGGGGTCATCAGAAGGCGCGCGCGTGGTCCGGAACGTCCTGCACGGTCGGATCGCGATCGGGTTCGCGGCCCTGTCGTTGGCCCTGTTTGTGCCCTTGGGTGCGCAGGCCCAGGACGCACTGCCGGGGCTCGATGCCATCTTTCTGGATCCCGATCAGATCGGCGGTCGCGCCGTCCAGATCTTCCTTCTGCTGACGGTCCTAAGCCTCGTGCCGGGAATAGCGGTCATGGTGACATGCTTTCCGTTCATCGTGACGGTGCTGTCGATCTTGCGCCAAGCCATCGGGCTTCAGCAGGCCCCACCGAACATGCTGATCGTCAGCCTTGCTCTTTTCCTGACATACTATGTCATGGATCCTGTTCTAACCGCGGCATGGGAAAGCGGGGGGCAGCCGCTCGCGGCTGGTGAGATTTCACTTCAGGAAGGGTTCACGCGCGCCCTGGAACCCTTGCGCGGCTTCATGGCGAACCGTGTCGATCCCGGAACGTTCTCTGCACTGGCGGATCTGCGCAATCCTGAACCAACGGGCGCGACAGTGCCGGAGGGCCCGGGTTCGGGGGCCAGAGCGGCGTCCGCTTCGGCGGCGCTGTCGATACTCGTGCCATCCTTCTTGCTGTCCGAAATCGCCCGCGCCTTCGAGATCGGATTTCTGATCTTTCTGCCCTTCCTGATCATCGATCTCGTGGTGGCTGCGATCCTGATGTCCATGGGGATGATGATGGTACCGCCCGCCATCGTCGCACTGCCATTCAAGCTCGCGTTCTTCGTGGTCGCAGATGGCTGGACACTCGTGGCGACAGCGCTTGTTCGCAGCTATTCCTGAGCCATGTGCGCATTCCATGACGTACTTCACCTGGTTGCAGGGCGCGGTAATTCGCGTCCCGTTGGGGCCGTGTCCAGGTGCTGCCGCATTGATTTTTCCGTGAAGCGCGATGCAACGCCGGACAACCCGGTGCCGACACGAACCCGCTGACAATCGACGACCGATGGCCGGCGCGTCAGCCCTCGGCCAGCGTGGCGAGATAACGCCCGTAGTCGTTCTTGCGATAGCTTTCGGCAGCCGCCTTAAGGTCACTCTTGCTGATCCAGCCTTGCTGGAACGCGATCTCTTCGAGGCATCCGACCTGCTGTCCCTGCCGAAGCGTCAGGGTGCGCACGAAGTTGCCCGCGTCCAGCAGGCTGCCATGGGTGCCGGTATCGAGCCAGGCATAGCCGCGGCCCATCTTTTCCACACCGAGCAACCCGTCATGCAAGTACATTTCCAGCAGCGTCGTGATCTCCAGTTCGCCCCGGTCCGACGGCGTGACCTTGCGCGCCCGTTCCGGCGCGCTGCCGTCCAGGAAATAGAGACCCGTCACCGCGTAGTTCGACGGCGGCACGGGCGGTTTCTCGATGATCTGCTCGGCGCGGCCTTCCGCGTCGAACTTCACCACGCCGTAGCGCTCGGGATCGGCCACGCGGTAACCGAACACGGTGCCCCCGACCGTCTTGGAATCCGCCGATGCCAGCAGGTCTACCAGACCGTGCCCGAAAAAGATGTTGTCCCCAAGGCACATGGCCGAGGGCGCGCCGGCCAGAAAGTCCTCGGTCAGAAGATAGGCCTGCGCCAGCCCGTCGGGCGACGGCTGCACGATATAGGTCAGCGAAATGCCCCATTGCGACCCGTCGCCCAGCGTGCGGCGAAACTGCTCCTGGTCCTGCGGCGTGGTGATCAGGGTAATTTCGCGGATACCCGCCAGCATCAGAACCGAAATCGGAAAATAGATCATAGGCTTGTCGTAGATCGGCAGTAGCTGCTTCGACACGCCCTGCGTAATTGGGTAGAGCCGCGTCCCCGATCCCCCGGCGAGAATGATCCCCTTGCGGGCAGTCTTGGACGTATCGGTCATGAACGCAGAGCTCCGAGGTCTTGCAGGATATCATGCAGGCCCGCGCGCCAGTCTGGGCGGGGCAGGCCGAACACGGCTTCGGTCAGGCTGTTGTCCAGCCGCGAATTCAACGGGCGCCGCGCAGGCGTGGGGTAGTCCGTCGTGGGAATGTCCACGACGTCGCAGACGGTCCCGGACAGGCGAAAGATCTCGCGTGCGAAATCGGCCCAACTGACATCCGGTCCGCCGGTCACGTGGTAGGTGCCCGTGACGGACGGATCGCGCAGCAGCCTGTCGGCCACGACGAGACAGGTATCCGCCAGCGCCGCGGCGGGGGTCGGCCCGCCCACCTGATCGGCCACGATCGTCAGACGGTCCCGTTCTGCCCCGAGACGCAGCATCGTCTTGATGAAGTTGTGTCCATGGGCGGAAACGACCCATGAGGTGCGCAGGATGGCATGGACCCCGCCCGCATCGCGCACCGCGATCTCCCCGGCCAGTTTCGTGCGCCCATAGGCGCCGAGCGGTCCGGTCGGCGTATCGACGGAGAATGGCTGCTCGCCCGTGCCGTCGAACACGTAATCGGTGGAGATATGGACCAGCGGCAAGCGCCGCGCCGCGGCAGCGCGCGCAATCGCGCCCGGCGTGGTGGCATTGATGACCCGCGCGAGGTCCTCGTCGCGTTCGGCCTTGTCGACCGCTGTATAGGCTGCCGCAACGATCACGGCGTCGGCATCGCTGTCGGCCACGATCCGTGCACAGGTATCGGGTTGCGTGAAATCGCCCTGAGTCGAGTCGCGCACGTCCAGTGCCACATCGCCCGCCCGGCGCTGCAACTCGGTGCCAAGCTGCCCGGTCTTGCCGAAGACCAGAAGTTTCATGCCGATGTCCCCAGACGTGCGCCCACGCCGCCGCGTCCCTGAAGCGCTCGCCACCACGCTTCGTTGTCGAGATACCACTGCACCGTCTTTTCCAGCCCCTCGTCGAGGGTAACGGACGGTCGCCAGCCCAGTTCCGTGCGGATGCGCGTGGGGTCGATGGCATAGCGCAGGTCATGGCCGGGCCGATCCGCGACGAAGGTGATCTGCTCCGAATAGGCCGTGTTCTTCGGCCGCTTCGCATCGAGGATCGCGCAGATCTTGCCGACGATCTCGATGTTGCGCGCCTCGTTCTCGCCGCCGATATTGTAGGTGCGATGGTTCGCGCCGCGTTCCAGAACGGTCAGTAGCGCGTCGGCGTGATCCTCGACATAGAGCCAGTCGCGCACGTTCTCGCCCGCGCCGTAGACCGGGATCGGTTCCCCCGCCAGAGCCTTGAGGATCACCACAGGGATCAGTTTTTCAGGGAAATGATAGGGTCCGTAATTGTTTGAACAGTTGGTCAGCACATAAGGAAGACCGTAGGTTTCGCCCCAGGCGCGCACCAGGTGATCCGATGCCGCCTTGCTGGCCGAATAGGGCGAGTTGGGGGCATAGGGTGTGTCCTCGGTGAACTGCCCGGTGGCGCCCAGCGTGCCATAGACCTCGTCGGTGGAGATATGGTGGAAGCGGAAATCCGCGGGCCGTCCGCGATCCACCCAGTAGGCCCGCGCGGCGTTCAGCATCTCGTAGGTGCCGTTCACGTTCGTTTCGATGAAGGCACCGGGTCCGTCGATCGACCTGTCCACGTGGCTTTCTGCGGCAAGATGCATCACCGCGTCGGGCCGGTGATCCGCGAAGATCCGCGCCATCGCCGCGCCATCGCGAATATCGGCATGCTCGAAGGCATAAAGCGGGCTGTCCGCCACCGGCGCCACGTTGTCGAGGCAGGCGGCATAGGTCAGCGCATCGAGGTTCACCACGCTGTGCCCGCGCGCCACCGCCAACCGTACCACCGCCGATCCGATGAACCCGGCACCGCCGGTCACGAGTATCTTCATGTCTCAGGCCTCGTAAACGAAGGGACTGTCGAAGTCCCGGAACAGGGGGGCCGCCGCGTCCTTGGCGGACAGGATGGCCGATGCCGTGTCGATGCCCCAGTCGATGCCGAGGTCGGGGTCGTCGAACCGCACAGCGCCGTCGCAGTCCGGCGCGTAATAGTCCGAACATTTGTACAGAAGCTCGCTGTCCGGTTCGAGAACGGCAAACCCGTGCAGGAACCCCTTCGGAATGAAAAGCTGGTTGCCGGCTTCTGTCGAAAGTTCTAGCGCCAGCCATTTTCCGAAATGCGGAGACCCCTTGCGGATATCGACGGCCACATCCAGCACCCGGCCCCTGCCGACACGCACCAGTTTGTCCTGCGCATGGGGCGGCGCCTGGAAATGCAGACCGCGCACCACGCCGACCTGGCGCGACAGCGAATGGTTGTCCTGAACAAAGGTCACGTCGATCCCGTTCTGTGCCAACGCCGCGGCGTTATAGACTTCGGAAAAGAAACCCCGATCGTCCCCGAACCGCCGCGGCGTCAGTTCGACGACGCCGGGCAGGGCTGTTTGTTCAACCTGCACGCTTCACCTCTTGGTCACCGGACCCGCCAAACCGCACAATGCGCGTCCGTCGATGGCGGTTGTAGCGAACTCCTTGCAAAAGGTCACACCGGAAAATCCGCGTCCGCCCTATGATGTGCGAACACGTAGCGCACCATCGGTGGCGCGCGGGGCGCGGCACGGTTTTTCGCGGGTTTTCCCGGCTGCGGCGGGGCGGCAGCGCAAAATCCGGTTCCGTGGCTCTGGCCTTTTCCCGCAACGCTTTCTAGTCTGCGCGGAATTAACGGAGTGCACCTTGGCCGACCACAGCGAACACCCCGCCTCATTCTGGACCGCCGCGAGCCTCTTGCCGCCGCTGATCGCAGCCGCATTGTTCGCGGTGTTCACGACCTTCCTGCCTGCCGTCGCCGCCGGCGAGACGCTGCGCTACGCTTGGGGCTGGATCCCTGCGCTCGGCGTGGATTTCAGTTTCGTCATCGACGGGCTCAGCCTGACGTTCTCGCTCCTGATTTCGGGTATCGGGATCGCGGTCATGCTGTTTTCCGGCCGCTATCTCGCCGGGCACCCGCAACACGGACGGTTCTCGCTCTATCTCGTCAGCTTCATGCTGGCGATGCTGGGGTTGGTACTGGCGGACAACCTGCTGGTGTTGTTCGTGTTCTGGGAACTCACCACGATCACGTCGTTCCTGCTGATCGGCTTCAGCCACGGATCCGAGGTGTCGCGCCGCGCCGCCCTTCAGGCGCTGCTGGTGACCGGTGCGGGCGGACTGGCGATGCTCGCCGGGTTCCTGCTGATCGGGGCAGAGACCGGCACGTTCGAATTGTCGGCGCTGCGTGAGATGGGCGACGTTCTTCGTGACAGCCCGCTCTATATCCCGATCCTGATCCTCGTGCTGTGCGGGGCCTTCACCAAGTCGGCGCAGTTTCCGTTCCATTTCTGGCTGCCCAATGCCATGGCCGCCCCCACGCCGGTCAGCGCCTTCCTGCACTCTGCCACCATGGTGAAGGGTGGCGTGTACCTGCTGGCACGGATGCATCCAAACCTTGCCGGCACGAACACATGGCTCTGGACGCTGGTGATCTTCGGGGCGTTCACGACCGTGTTCGCGTCCATCGTCGCGCTACGGCAGAACGACCTGAAACAGACGCTGGCCTACACCACGCTTATGGCGCTGGGGGCGCTCGTGCTGTTCCTTGCGGCGCCCGGTGGCTATGCCGTTACGGCCGCAGCCACGTTCCTCGTGGTGCATTCGCTGTACAAGGCGGCGCTCTTCCTGACCATCGGCTGCGTCGATCATGCCACCGGCACGCGCGATGCGCGGCGGCTGGGCGGTCTTGCGCGACGGATGCCGCTGACCGCGCTGGCGGGCGGGCTTGCGGCGCTGTCCATGGCCGGGATGGTGCCGTTCATCGGGTTCATCGGCAAGGAACTGCTCTACAAGGGCGGGCTGGAAAGTCCCGCCTCCCCGATCATCGTCACCGGCGCGATCTTCGCGGCCAGTGCGCTCATGTTCGCCGTCGCGGGGGTGGTGGCGCTGCGGCCCTTCTGGGGGTCGGACGGGAAGATGCCACTGCTGGATCGCCCGATCCGGGAGGCGCCGCTGCCCATGCTGGCAGGGCCCTTGGTCCTGGGTGTGCTCGGGCTCTATTTCGGGTTGTCGCCGCACGGGCTTCAGGTCCATGTGACCGATCCGATCGTCGGCGCGATCCTGGGTGACCCGGACATGGCCAAGGAGTTGTATCTCTGGGCCGGCTTCAATCTTGCGCTGATACTCAGCATCCTGACCTTCGCGACCGGGGTGGCGATCTATGTCTTCCAGGACCGCATCCGAGAACGCATCGTCGCCGCCGAGTCCCGGCTGATGAATTTCGACGCGCTCTGGGATCGGTTGCTGGCCGCCATCGGCACGGGGGCGCGGGTCGTCACGGACCTGCTGCAACCCGGCATCGCTAGCCGTTACCTGATGGCGGTGTTCACGACGATCACGCTGTTGATCGGGTCGGCGATCCTGATCCGGGGGCTGGATATCGGTACGGTGGGCCTGTCGGGGGTGGACGGCGTGCATGTCGTGGTGTTCGGCCTGACGATCGCGGGCACGCTGCTGGCCGTCGTCACCAATTCCCGCATCGCGGCGATCACGGGGCTGGGTGTCACGGGCACCGGCGTCGCACTGGTCTTCATCATGTTCGGCGCGCCCGACGTCGCGATCACGCAGATCCTCGTCGAAATGCTGATCGTCGTGTTGTTCTCCGTCGCGGCGCTCAAGCTGCCCACGCTGCCCCAGCGGCTTCCGTTCTTTCACCGGCGTGCCCACGCGGCGGTCTCCATCGCGCTGGGCGCCATCGTGGCGGGCGTCGTGATCGCGGTGACCTCGGTCCCGCTCGACCTGCGCCTGACCGAATTCTTCGAGGCCAACAGCTACCCCGAGGCCCATGGCCGCAACATCGTCAACGTGATCCTGGTGGATTTCCGCGCCTTCGACACGTTCGGCGAGATCTCGGTCGTGGCCATCGCGGCGATCTCGGCCTACGCCTTGCTGCGCCAGCGCAAGACGAAAGGATCGCAATGAATTCGCTCATCCTGACAACCGCCACGCGACTGATCGTGGCGATCCTGCTGCTGTTTTCGATGTTCATGCTTCTGCGCGGCCATAACGAACCGGGCGGCGGCTTCATCGGCGGGCTGATCGGCGCGACCGGGTTCGTGATGTATGCCATCGCCTGCGGCACGTCCGAGGCGCGCGCGGCGCTGCGCGTGCGCCCCCAGCAGATCGCCGCCGCCGGGCTGGGTGTCGCGGCGCTGGCCGGGCTGTCGTCGGGGCTGCTTGGCGATCCGATCTTCACCGGCGAATGGCTGATGATCGGAGCGTCCGGGGACAGCAAGGGGCTGGCGCTGTCCACGGTGCTGCTGTTCGACATCGGGGTCTATCTGGTCGTCATGGGCGGCATCCTGACCCTGGTCTTCGCGCTGGAAGAGGAAATCTGAGACGTGGAAACGCTTCTTGCCATGACCCTTGGCTGCCTTGTCGCGGCCGGAGTGTACCTGATGCTGGCGGGTGACCTGCTGCGCTTCCTGTTCGGGCTCACGCTGATTTCGAATGCCGTCAACCTCGCGATCTTCACGTCCGGGCGAATCACGGTTGGGGGAACCCCGCCGCTTGTGCCGGACGGGGCGTACGAGCCTGCGGGCGACGTCGCCAACGCGCTGCCGCAAGCGCTGATCCTGACGGCCATCGTGATCGGCTTCGGGCTGTTCGCCTTCGCGCTCGTGCTGACGCTGAAGGCGTATGGGCTGCTCGGGACCATCGACATCGACAAGATGCGCCTGTCCGAGGCGAAGCCGGACGAGGACAAGGCATGAGCTGGTATCTTGCCATGCCGCTGATGACCCCGGTCCTGACCGCGGTCGCCGCCTACCTGTTGCGCGGGTCGGGGATCGGCCGCTGGGTTGCGGTCGCCGGTTCGGCGCTGGGACTGGTCTTCGCGCTGATGCTGATGAATCAGGTTATCGCCGCAGGCGTCGTGACCGGGCAGATGTCGGACTGGCCCGCACCATTCGGCATCACGCTGATCGCGGACCTGTTTTCCGGCATCATGGTGCTGCTGACTGCGGGGGTCGGGCTGGCCGTGGCCGTCTATGCCTGCGGCGAGATCGACGACGACCTCGAGGAAATGGGTTTCTTCGCCATCTTCCAGCTGCTTCTTGCGGGCGTGACCGGCGCGTTCCTGACGGGCGATCTTTTCAACCTCTATGTCTGGTTCGAGGTGCTGCTGATATCGTCCTTCGGGCTGCTGATCCTTGGCGGCACGCGGCAGCAGATCGACGGCGCGGTCAAGTATGTCGTGCTCAACCTTGTCTCGACGATCATCTTCCTGTGCGGGCTTGGGCTGCTTTACGGGGCCACGGGCACGCTCAACATGGCCGACCTGCGGCTGGCGGTGGACAACAGCGACCAGCAGGGGCTCGTTACCGTCCTGTCGATGTTCTTCCTGGTCGCCTTCGCCATGAAGGCGGCGGTGTTCCCGCTGTTCTTCTGGCTGCCTGCATCCTACCACACGCCCACCAGCGCGGTGTCGGCCATCTTCGCGGGCCTGCTGTCCAAGGTCGGCGTCTATGCGCTGTTCCGGACCTTCACGCTGATCTTCGACAACGATCCGGCCTATACCCAGCCGATCCTCTATGTCGCGGCGGCCCTGACCATGGTGACGGGTATTCTTGGCGCGCTGGCGCAGACCGACATGCGCCGGGTCATGTCCTACCAGATCGTCAGTTCCATCGGGTTCCTGATCCTCGGGCTGGCCATCGGCACGCCGCTCGCGCTGGCGGGCGCGATCTTCTATCTCGTGCACAACATCATCGTTAAGGTGAACCTGTTCCTTGTCGCGGGCGTGGCCACGCGGCTGTGCGGATCGTCCGAGATGTCGCGCATGGGCGGCGTCTACAAGACCGCGCCGCTGGTGGCGCTGCTGTTCCTGGTCCCGGCCTTCACGCTGGCCGGTTTCCCCCCGCTCACCGGTTTCTGGGCCAAGGTCCTGCTCGTGCAGGCAGCGCTGGAGGCGGGCAACTGGGGCATGGTGGCACTGGTGCTGATCGTCAGCCTGCTCACGATCTGGTCGTTGATGATCGTCTGGGCCCGCGTGTTCTGGGCCGCGCATCCCGAAGGGCTTGAACCGCGCACCGCCGATCTGGCCCCGGTCCGGCTGCATCTGCTGCTGCCCATCGCGGCATTGGGGCTGGCCAGCATCCTGATCGGGCTCTTTCCGAACGGGCTGATCGTGCTGGTTCAAGCCGCCGCGGCGCAGCTTCTCGATCCGCAGGCCTATGTCGATGCCGTGCTCGGGGGGGCGCCATGAACCTGTTCGCCATCAACCTCTTTCTCGCCTTCGTCTGGATGGTGCTGACCGATACGGGGTCGGCCTCCGCGCTCGTGTCCGGGTTCGTGCTGGGCTTCGGGGCGCTGTGGCTCGCGCAACCGCTCTATGGCGAGCCGGGCATGTATTTCGTGCGCACATTCCGGATCATGCACCTGATGCTGTTCTTTGCATGGGACCTGATCAAGTCGAGCATCAGTGTCGCCGCCGCGGTTCTTCTGCCCGGACGGGTCACGCAGTCGGGGATCATCGACATGCCGCTTGACGTAAAGTCCGACGTGGAAATCCTGCTGGTCGCCAATCTCATTTCGCTTACGCCCGGCACGCTCAGCCTCGATGTGTCCGAGGATCGCAAGACGCTCCATATCCATGCCATGTTCGCCGCCGATCCCGAGGCGGAGGTGCAGGGCCTGAAGGACGGGATGGAGCGCATGGTCAGAAGGGTATTCGAAGATGACGCCTGACTCCTTCCTGTCGATGTGCCTGACCGCCGGGTTCGCGCTCATCATGCTGTCGCTGATCCTGGCCTTCGTGCGGCTGGCGAAGGGACCAAGCTTTTCGGACCGGGTCGTCGCGCTCGACATGATGTCGGTTTCGATCGTGGCTTTCTGCGCGCTCTACGCGGTCAAGACCGGTGTCGGGTCGTTTCTCGACATCGCCAGCGTCGTGGCGCTGATCGGTTTTCTGGCGACCGTCGCCCTGGCGCGCTTCGCCGAACGGGGCCTGCATCGGGACCGAACGATAACCTATGACAAGGGCACGCAGCCGCCGGGCAGCCGCGCGGCGCCTGCGCCCGAAGGCGAGGCGAAGACATGACCGAGATCATCGCGGGGCTTCTGGTGCTGGGCGGTTCGGCCTTCGTGTTCATCGCCGGGCTCGGGGTGTACAATCTGCCCGATACGCTCAACCGCATGCATGCCTCGACCAAGGCGGGCACGCTGGGCAGCATTCTGTCGCTGATCGCCACGGCGCTGGTCTTTACGGACGGGTCTGTGACGGCGCGGGTGGTGGCGATCATCGCCTTTCTGCTGCTGACGGCGCCGGTGGCGGCGCACATGATCGGCCGCGCGACGGTGCATCTTCAGCGCGATCTGTCGGGCAAGGCCGACGCCATCGCCCATCGTCACGACGATCAGGGCCGCGCGGATGACGGTGCCGATGGGGCCCGGTCCTCGTCGTAAAGCCGCTGGATGAACCGCCCCGCGGGGCGGTCGCGCAGATCGGTGATGACGGCGCGGATGTCCGGCGGGCAGGTGTCGAGCGGTGGCAGGTGTCCGCCATAGCCGCGCGCCAGCACCATCGGGCCGCCCGACGTGGCGAAGGCAAGATCCGCCAGCGTCAGCCGGTCGCCGCACAGGTACCGCCGCCCGTCGGCAAGCCGCGCCTCCACCTTGTCGAACCCCGCGCGCACGGTTTCCAGTGCGTCTGCCGCCACCGCGTCCGACAGCCCCAGCGCAGCGATCAGCCGCCCGCGCACGGGCGCGTAGGCGCCGGCGCGCAGCGCCAGCCGTTCCCACGCGGGCACACCGGTGGCGAAGCTGTCCCAGACCAGCGCACGATCCCGCAGGAAATGGTGATAGGCCCAGCGGACCGTACCCATCCCCATCTCCCAGCGCAGGTCGTGCTGCAGGGCCATCACCTCGGCGTGCAGGTCCGGGTCGCGATCCGGGTCGGGCAGCACGCGGGCGGGTTCGGGGGCGCGGTGATCCAGCCCCGCGACCAATGCGTCCACCCCCGCGAAACGGTCCGAACCACACAGGAACAAGGGGCTGTCCATGCGCCCCGCGCCCGCGCAGCGCAATGCGAGAATGTGGAACACCGGCGCGTGCGGCTCTTCACGGAACGGCACGCCCCAGCGCGCCAGCAGCCAGCGCGCAAGGTCCACATCCGCGCTGGGCAGCAGGGTGATCAGCCGCGCCGTTTCGGTCATTCGGGATCGAAGATCAGGGTCATATGCTGCGGAAAGGGCGTCCCGCCGGTGTCGCAGCGCCCGGCGTCGCCCTCCGCCCGCCGCAATCCGGCGCGCGCCAGCAGCGGCATCAGGATCGCGGGAATGACGGCGGCGTTGATCTGCGCGCCGAAACAGGTGTGCATGCCCGTCCCCCAGATGATGTGATCGGTGAAGGGCCGCGCGGGCCGGAACTGCGCGGGCGCGTCGATGGCCGCGGGGTCGTGCATCGCCGACAGTGTCACGGCGAACACCATGTCGCCCTTGCGCACACGCCGCGCGCGCAGGGTTCCGGGCGCGATCACCGTGTCGCGGGTGGCGCGTCGGTAGATCACCGGGTTGTGCGGGTTGAACCGGAGCGCCTCCCAAAGATGCGGGGCGAGTTGCGCGGCATCCCCCGTGCGTGCGGCCGCCTGCGCGCGCCGCAGCGCGTCAGGGCGGCGCAGCAATTCGTCCATGGCAAGGCAGCAGGCCTTGGAAATCGTCGGGATCGCGCCGATCACCAGCCCCAGCAGATTGTTGCGAATGCCAAGGTCATCCATCCCCGGCACCCCGGCCGCCTGCAAGGCCAGACAGCGGGAGATCAGGTCGTCGCCATCCCCCCCGGCCGCCTTGCGCGCGGCGACCGCGGTGTCGAGCGCGTCGCGCAAGCTTTCCGCATCCTCCATTGCGCCTGCGCCAAGGGTCGGGTCCGCGGCCAGATCGCCGAAGAGATACCAGAAAAGCCGGGTGGCCCAGCCCTGCAGGTCCGCCGGGTTCACGCCGGTAAGGCCGAAATAGCCCGTGACCATGTCCGTAGGCACCATGAGCGTGAGGTCCGGGGGCAGGTCGATCCGCCCGCCCGCATCCGCCACCGCCTGCGCGGCAAGGTCCGCGGCGCGCGGGGCGATCCGCGCGGGCACGTCCGTGTCGCGCATGGCCAGCCGCATGGCGGACGTGTCGCGGCGATAGTCCCAGCCCGGCTGCATCCCGAGAAAGAAGTTCTCCCCCGCGGTCAGTTCGCGCATCCGGGGGCCATAGACGACCTCGAAATCGTCGTCCCGGCACAGCACGTCCATGACGTCGGCGTGGCGCGTGACGATCACCGTGCCGCTGTTGGCATAGGCTGCGACCAGTTCGCGGTTGAGCCGCAGGTTCGGCGCGAAGGCCCGCAGAACCGCCATCCCCTGCATCTGCCGTGCCGGATCGCCCAGCAGCGCCGCCGCGTTGGCCTTGAACCCGCCCGGCGCGCGCGCGGCCGACAGCCCGGCGGCGCCCAGCCGCCCCAAACCGGCCAGCCCCGCGCCCCACATGCCGAAGCGCAACCCGGCCGACTGCACCGCGTTCACGATCATGCGCCGCGCCTCAGGTCGGGTCCACGATGCCGAGCGCGATCATGTGCAGCGCCGTCATCGAGGGGAGAAAGAAGTAATCGCCGCCGCGGGTTTCCACGAAGGTCTTTAGCCCGCCCATGACGTAGGGCGGCTTGCCCGATTTCGGGTCCGACGGGATCGTGAACCGCTTGTGCAGGCTGTGGTCCCCAAGAAGCGGGCAGGTGTCGTTGCCCTGGTTGAAATCCAGCCCGTACTGGATCCATTGCTGCTGCACGAATTCGAACTGCCGGAAGATGCTCGCGCCGATGATCATCATCGCCACGCCCTGTTCGGTCGTGTCATCCTTGTGCGCGCCGGTGTTTGGACCATAGGGCAGGCCACGGCGCAGGATGCGGCGGCGCTTGTTCAGTTGCGTCGTGGCCTTCTTGTTGGGCTTGCCCGGCTGGTTCAGCGGGTCGAGGTAATCGCGCGTGTTCACCCGCCGCAGATGCGCGCCGTTCGGGCACTTGAACCCGCCCATGTCGTCGCCATAGCGGAAATCGCTGGCGGCCCGGCTTTTCAGGTAATTGCGCTGCGCGGTCAGCGCCTTGGCAGGTTCCGGGTCGTCCATGCCGGTTTCCGCCCGCACGCGCAGCCAGTCGGCGAAGGTCGGCGCGGTGGCCGTCGGCACGCCGTCGGACCAGCGCCCGACCATCTTGGCCAGCACGGTTTCGCGCGCCTCGGCCGCGTCCACGCCCATGACGCGCGCGAAACCCTCGGCCTCGGCATCCAGAACTGCGTTGAAGCTGCCGACGTTTTCATGAAGCTTGCGATAGACCATGAAGCTGCCGTTCTGCATGACGCCCGGCGGCATGGCCGTGGGCGGCAGTTCCTGGCTTTCGTCCGGGTGGCCGAGCAGGAATTCCCCGGTGGCCAGCGGCTGCCAGCCGGTGGAAGGCCCCATCCACTTGCCGCGACCGATCACGGCGTCCTTTTCCTGTTCGGGCGGGTACTGCCCATCGAAGACCGGGTCGCCGATCCCGTCGGTCAGGCCGAAATGTTCGCGCGGGGTGGGGAAACGCGCGCCGCCGATCTCGGTGAACACGGCCGATGCGGGCTGGTATTCGCCCGCGCCGTCCCGCCCGTGCCCGTCGAGGATGCGCACCCCGGTTTCGGCGCACAGGGCGCGCAGCCAGTCGGTCTGGGCCTCCAGTTCCGGCACCGGCTTGTCGCTGCCCAGTCGCGCCAGTTGGGCGTTCATGGAAATCCACACATGCACGTCGCGCGCCGGATCGCCCGCACGGTTGGCTTTCCAGATCGGGTCCCAGTGGTTGCACCAGCCGTGATCCTCGACCTCCGGCCGGTCGGGGCTGCGGTCGCCGAGGATGAAGGCGCGGGCCTTCATCCCGTCCACGAAGCTTTCGGGCATGCCCTGCAAGGTGCGCGTCGGCAGGCCCAGCATGCGCAGGCCGGGATAGGTGAAGGCGACATTCAGTGTCACCTTCGGCTTCGTGTCCGGCGTCCAGCGCGCGGCGGTTGTCACGCGCGGGCGCAGCATGTCCACGAAACGCCGCCCCGACACCGGGTCGGGCAGGTTGAGAAAGACATAGCGCGCGAAGGGAAACGAGAACCGCCCATAGGCGCGGGTGATGTTGCCCTGGATATCGTCGAGATTGAGTTGGCGTGTCATCGGGGTGCCTCAGGACGTGCCGTGGCGGGCAGAGATCACGCCGGGCGTTTGGGTGGGCTGCATCGTGTCGCCGGGTTTGTGGGTAGCGAGGAAATCGCCGAACGCCGCATGGAGCGTGTCGGCATCCGCCCCCTGCCGGTCCACCACGAAATCCGCGAAATGCTGTTGCAGGTAGAGCGATTTCAGAACGCTGGGCAGATCACCATGGTCGGCTGGCGGCATGGGGTTCTGCCCGCGCGCGACGATATAGCGGTAGACACCCACCAGCACGGCGACACTGACGGCGAGCCCGACCAACGCGACCCAGCCCGCATGGGGCGTCATGTAGCCCAGAAGCTGCGCGAGAAACGCCAGCACCGTCGCCGCCAGCGGCACGATGGCGATGGCGGCCAGCGGCTTGACCGGCAGCGGCGACAGCTTGGGCGGGCTGGTCCAATAGTCGTGGAACGGCATGGTCGTGTCGACCTGGCAACGTTTCAGGTAGCGGGCGAAATCGTCGCCCGTCCGCACGCTGTCGAAGCCCACGCAATTGTCGTAGACCGCCCGCAATTCCGGTTCCATCCGGTCCCAAAGGCGCTTGGCCCAGGCATCGCGGACGCGGCCCTGCTGCTTTTCGTCCAGCGTCGCGGGCAGGGGGGCGCCTTCTTCCATCACCGCGTCGATATCGGCGGCGAAAAGCAGGTAGGCGCTGTTCAGGCGGTCCACGGCCTGCGGGTGGATCGGGTCCTGCCCGCGCAGCGACATCACCAGCGCGTCCTTCGGATCGCGTCCGTTATAGATCGTGTCCTCGATCACCACGAAGCGGCACAGATGGGTCTGCAGG
This sequence comes from Meridianimarinicoccus zhengii, assembly GCF_003254465.1. GTDB lineage: Bacteria > Pseudomonadota > Alphaproteobacteria > Rhodobacterales > Rhodobacteraceae > Meridianimarinicoccus > Meridianimarinicoccus zhengii. Next base: position 39,103 of record NZ_QDFI01000011.1, on the reverse strand, counting down.
CTGCGCGCGAAGGGGCTGTTCTCGCCGATCCGGATCGTCGCGGGCGATTGCAGTGCCGTGGGCAGCAGCCCCAGCGTGATCCGCAGCGCCTGTTCGTGTGACATGACCTGACCGGTCAGATCCGTGGTCGTACCCGCCTTGATCGGGGCGAGGAAGGTCAGGAAGAGGTGGCCGGTGTCGAAATTCGGCATGGCTCAACTCCGCTCGAAATCGAAGACCGCGGCGGCGTTCTGCACCGCGCGCATCCGGTTCATGTCGGCATGCTCGGTGTCGAGGCTCGCCACGGGCCCGAAGCCCGGATCACCAAGATCGCCTTGCACCTTCAGCAGCTCCGCCTGAAAGGTCTGCGCGAACTCCTCCGGCGTCTGGCTCGCATGGGCCGCAGCCAGCCGGTCGATCGCCCGGCGTACCCGCAGCGCCGCCTTGACGTCGCGCTGCGCGGATCCGGGCGTGGCGTTGTAATAGTAGTCGGTGAACAGCTGGTTATGGGTGATGTAATCCTTGAACGGCGTCACCGGGATCGACTGCGGGTATTTCGTGGCCGAGTACCAGAACAGGTTGAGCCCGTTGGGAATGCCGTCGGAGAACGCGTCGATATACTGGTCCCACGTCCCGTTGAAGTTGGAACAGAACAGCATGTAGTCGTTGCGCACCCGTTCCTTGCCCTGCCCAAGATCGGGCCATTGGTGCGGCTTGATGATGACCCAGCGCGCGAAATGGATCAGCGACAGGCCCAGCAGGCCGCTGAGCACGTCGGGAACCCCGCGCGCCACCATGAAGATCAGCCGGTTGGTCCATGTCTTCCATGGATGGCTGGGTGTCACGACATTCATCGCATAGGCCTTGCCGGCGATATTCGACATCGGTTCCCCCCGAACGTGTCCCTTGGTTGAAAGCCTACACCCGTCAGCGTTGAGCCGTCCAAGACTTTCCGCAGCGGAACGGGTCCGGGATTCCGCACCATCGCTGCGGGCATCAACCGATTGGAAAGGATGACCGCGCTAAGCCCGGTTCATGGCAGCAAGAATTGCGGCGGGCAGAATGCAGCGGACGGGACGATGGATCGGGCTGATTGCGGCCCTGTGGGTGGCCGCGGGCTGGCCGGGGGGCGCGTGGGCCGCACGCGGCGATGCGGGCGCGCTGTGCGAAGCCGCCGCCCGGCGCGCATCGGCGGCGTCCGGCGTCCCGCTGCCCGTGCTTCTGGCGGTGGCGCTGTCTGAAAGCGGGCGAAAGACCGGCGGGCGCTTCGCGCCATGGCCATGGGTGCTGAACGTCGAAGGCGCGGGCGCGTTCTTCGATACGCGCGATGCCGCCCTGGCCGCCGCGCAGCAAGCGATCGCCTCGGGCCGAGACAGCACGGACCTGGGATGCTTCCAGGTCAATTTCCGCTGGCACGGCGATGCTTTCGCGTCGCTGTCGGAGATGATCGACCCGGACCGCAATGCGGCCTACGCGGCGCGTTTCCTGCGCGAACTTTACGCCGAAAGCGGCGACTGGATCACAGCGGTGGGCCACTACCATTCGCGCACGCCGGCCCATGCGAACCGCTATCGTGGGGTGTTCCGGCGCCATCTGGCGGCACTCGGTGCCGGGCCGCTGCCAGCGCCGGGTCCGATGCCCGACATGCCGCCGCTCGTCGCGCGGGCCGAGGCGCCCGTGCGGGAGAACCGGTTCCAGTTGCTGCAGGGCGGGGGCGCGCCGGTCAGCATGGGGTCGCTCGTCCCCGATGGGCCGGGGCTTGGGGGGCTGTTGGCCGATCGGCCCGCTCGCAGCCTGTGGGGGGGGTAGGCCATGCCGACCATCGACCGGAAGCTTCTGTTCCAGCCCACGATCCTCATGGCGATGGCCCTGATGGCGATCATCGTGATGATGATCCTGCCGATGCCCGCCTTCGTGCTGGACATGGGGCTGGCGCTGTCCTTCGCGCTGGCGATCCTGATCTTCACGGTGACGCTGTTCATCGAACGGCCGCTCGATTTCTCGTCCTTCCCGACGATCCTGCTTGCATCGCTGATGCTGCGGCTGTCGCTCAACGTGTCGTCCACCAAGCTCATCATCGGGCAGGGGCACACGGGGCCGGACGCGGCGGGCAACGTCATCAGCGGCTTCGCCAGTTTCGTGATGGGCGGCAGCGTGTTCCTCGGTGTCGTTGTCTTCTGCGTCCTGCTGATCGTGAACTTCATGGTCATCACCAAGGGCGCTGCCCGCATGGCCGAAGTCGGCGCGCGCTTCGCACTTGACGGGATGCCGGGCAAACAGTTGGCCATCGACAGCGACATGGCGGCGGGGTCCATCACCCACGACGAGGCCAAGGAGCGTCGCGCCACGGAACAGGCGGAAACGACATTCTTCGGCTCGCTCGACGGGGCGTCCAAGTTCGTGAAGGGCGATGCCATCGCGGGGCTGCTCATCACGCTTCTGAACATCGTGATGGGGCTGGCGATGGGCGTTTTCGTCCACGGCATGGCGCTTGGCGATGCGGCGGAGACCTATGCCATCCTGACCGTGGGCGACGGGCTGGTCACACAGATCCCCGCCGTGATCATCTCCATCGCGTCGGCGCTCTTGCTGGCGCGGGGCGGGGCGTCGGGGACCACCGACTTCGCGATCTTCTCGCAACTGGGGCGGTATCCCGCCGCGCTCGGGACCGTGGCCGTCCTGATGGCGCTGTTCGCGCTTGTCCCCGGGCTGCCCTTCGTCCCGTTCCTTCTGGGCGCCCTTGGGCTTGGTGCGGCGGCGGCCATGGGCCTGCGGGCCGCGAAACGCGAATCCGACCGAGCCGAAACCGCGGCCGCCGCCGAAGCGAAAGCCAACATCCCCGAGGCGCGGATGGGCGATCTGCTGGACGTGGACGACATTCACGTGGAATTCGCCGCGGACATCGTGGCGATGGTTCTCGATCCCGCCACCGGCCTGGAGGCCCGGATCGTCAGCATGCGCAATCACGTGGCGCAGGAATACGGCCTGATCCTGCCGGAGATCCGGCTAACCGACAACGCAAGCCTTCCCGACGGGACCTATGTCATCCGCATCCACGGCGCCGAACGGGTGCGCGACCGGCTGCAACCCGACCGCGTGCTGGCGCTGCTGCCGGATCACGGTGACCTTCCGGAAGAGGGTCTGTCGGTGCGCGAACCGGTCTACGGCGCGCCCGCGCGCTGGATCGACCCGGCGCGGCAGGACGAGTTCGCCATCGCGGGCGCGACGGTCGTCACCGCGTCCGAGGTGCTGGCGACCCACCTTCTAGAGGTGCTGAAGGCCAATCTCGGCCACCTGATGACGCTGAAGACCCTGCGTCGGCTGCTCGACGAGATGGCGCGCCTGACCGATACCGCCCGGGCCGAGGCGAACCGCCGCCTGATCGATGACATGGTGCCCGACAAGGTGCCGCAGGACCTGCTGCTCGCCGTGATGCGGCTGCTGCTGGAAGAACGGGTGTCGATCCGCAACCTGCCCCTGATCCTCGAAGCGATCGCCGAGGCGCGGCCGATGCATGGACTGCCCGAGGCCGTCTGCGAACATGTGCGCCAGCGGCTGGGATTCCAGCTCGTGGCCGCGCATCGCCGCGCCGACGGCACCGTGCCGCTGCTGCAACTCGCCCCGGAATGGGAATCGCGGTTCCAGGCGCACCAGGTGGACAGCGACCGCGGCCTTCCGGACGTCGCCCTGCCGCCCGACGAGTTCAACCGCCTGTCCGCGGCCATCGCCGAACGCTATGCGAAGGCCAGCGCCGAAGCGGCGCCGGCGCTCGTGACCTCGACGCGGCGACGGCGGTTTCTGCGCACGGTCGTGGCGGCGCGCGGCCTGCCCCTGTCGGTCCTGTCCTTCGAGGAACTGGGCCTCGACGCGCGCCCCGCGATCCTGGGCGTGGTGCCCGCGTGACACCGGCGCTGCTGGCACTGATGGGGCTGGGGCAAGAGGCCGCCCTGCTGGCCACCGCGGTCTTCATTCGCGTAGGTGCAGCCATGGCGCTGCTGCCTGCGTTCGGCGCGCAGGCTGTGCCCGTGCGGGTGCGGCTTGGCCTGACGTTGGCGTTCACGGCTGTCGTTGCGCCGTCCGTGGCCGGGCTGGCGCCGGACGTACCCGCCGATCCCGGCGGGGTCCTGCGGTTTCTCGGCGTTGAAACCGTGGCGGGACTCGCGCTCGGGTTCTCGGTGCGGCTCTTCATCTGGCTCTTGCAGGTGGCGGGCACCATCGCCGCGCAGGCGGTGTCCCTTTCGCAGCTTCTGGGCGGGGACGCGGTGGACCCCCAGCCGGCGATGGCACAGTTGCTGATGGTGGCCGGACTGGCGCTCGCGGCGATGACGGGTCTACATGTGCGCGTGGCCGAGGCGCTGATCCAGTCCTATGACGCGCTGCCCATGGGCGGACGGCTGCCCGCGGCCACCTTGGCCGAATGGGCGACGGCGCGCGTGGCGGGCATGTTCGGCAGTGCCTTCGCCTTCGCGGCCCCCTTCGTGATCGGGTCCGTGATCTACAATCTCGCACTCGGGGTCATCAACCGCGCGATGCCGCAGCTCATGGTGGCTTTCGTCGGTGCGCCCGCGATCACCGCCGCGGGGCTGGTGCTGCTGTTCGTGACGGCGCCGATCCTCTTGCCCGCCTGGCTGGGCCTGCTGCACCTGCGCCTTGCCGATCCGTTCGGAGTGGCGCCATGAGCGAAGGATCCGACGACGACAGTGAAAAGCCGTACGACCCGTCCGCCAAGAAGCTGGAAGACGCGCGGCGCAAGGGGGAGGTCCCACGCTCCGTCGACCTGATGACGGCGGCGGCCTATGGCGGCGTGCTGCTCGCCGCCCTGGCCTTCGGGGGGGCGTCGCTGCAATCGCTCGGCACGGTACTGATGGTGCTCCTGGACCGCGCCGACGGGCTGGCGCCGCTCTTGCTGGCCGATGGTGGGGCGACGCTGGCGGGCGGATTGATGGCGCGGCTGACCTGGGTACTGCTGCCGTGGTTCGTCATTCCGGCGGCGCTGGTGCTGACCTGCATCCTCGCGCAGCAGGGGTTCACGGTAACCGGATCGAAGCTCGCACCGAAGCTTAACCGGATCGGACTGATCTCGAACGCGAAACAGAAATTCGGCCGTGGCGGTCTGTTCGAATTCGCCAAGAGCTTCGTGAAGCTGCTGGTCTTCTCGGGCGTGCTGGCGCTGTTCCTCGTCGGGCAGATCGAGGTGATGGCCGCGAGCGCGCTGCTCGATCCCGGGCAGGCGATGGTGCTGCTGGGGCGGATGGGACTGCAATTCATGGCGGTGGTGCTGGTCGTGTCGCTGGCCATCGGGGTGGTGGACATGCTCTGGCAGCGCGCCGAACATCACCGCAAGAACCGCATGTCCCACAAGGACCTGACCGACGAGGCCAAGCAGACCGAGGGCGATCCCCACATGAAGCAGCAGCGCCGGCAGCGCGGCTACGACATCGCCACGAACCGGATGATGACCGACGTTCCGACCGCCGACGTGGTGGTGGTCAATCCGACGCATTATGCCGTGGCCCTGCGCTGGGAACGGACGCCGGGATCGGCACCGGTCTGCGTGGCCAAGGGTGTCGACGAGGTTGCAGCCCGCATCCGCGCGGCCGCGGCGGATGCGGGGGTCCCCATCCACCGGGATGCACCGACCGCGCGGGCGCTGCACGGCACGGTGGAGATCGGCGCACAGATCCGGCCTGACCATTACGAGGCGGTCGCGGCCGCGATCCGCTTCGCCGACCGGATGCGCGACCATGTGCGCGCCGGGGGTGGCGCATGACCCGGCGTGGACCGGCCCCCGATCCGCGCCTGCCGCGCCTTGCCGCGCTGGCCGATCTCGTGCAGCGCCACGCGGTCGCCGCCCTGGCCGAGAACCGGAGGCGGGACGCGGCGCTGGCCGACGAGATCGCGGCGCTGCGCGCCGAAACCGCCGGATGTGAGCCGACGGCCTTCGAACGCTCGGGCGGTGCTGCGCGGCGGGCAGTGTGGCGTGACAAGCGGATCCGTGCGCTCAACGCGGAAAGGGCCCGGCTGCGCGCCGCGCGCGACGGGCTGGCGCGGGCTGCGGCCCGCGCCGTGGCGCGCGACCGGGTCATTGGGCGGCTGCGTGACGATTCCGACCCGTTTGGCTAATCACGCGGAACCTGCGGCACTCGACCTACGGCGCCGACGCCCGGCGCGTTGCCCCTCGTCGGGCGTTCGCGCCCGCTCCGGGAAGGGCGGATGCCCCTCCCGGCGCTGCTCAGATCGCCTGTTTGACGAGGTCGACGATCAGCACGTCGCGCAGGACGGGCCCCGCCGTCGATTGCCCCATTTCGCGCAGCGCCAGCCGCAAGGTGTCGAGTCCGAGATGGCTGAGGAAATTGCCTTCGAATCCGCCAAGGCTCGCGTGATCGAACAGCACCCGCAGGAACGCGTCGCGCAGCTTGGGTTCGATGTTGTAGATGTCTTCCTGGCGGCCCTGCGCGATTTCGAGGCTCAGGGACACGATCACCATGGACGTCACGTCGTTGCCATCCACCAGCGGCACCACGAACTGGTTGTTCAGCTTCATGTATTCCACCGGCGTGTCGGGTGGAGTCGAGGCATCGAGCGCCGCTTCGGATTCGGGTGCCGGGCAGTCGGCGGGAAGGGGCGCCGGCGGCGGCACAAATATGCCCGCCCCCACGCCCGCGCCAAGCCCCAGCACAGGCAGAACGATCGGAAGGAATTTCAGCATCGGGTATCCTCAGAAGGGCAGGATGATGTCGGAAATCTGCTGGCCCCAGCGCGGCTGCTGCACATCGCTGATCTGGCCGCGCCCGCCATAGGATATCCGCGCGGAGGCGATCTTGTCGTAGGTGATCTGGTTGCCGCGGGTGATATCCTCGGGCCGCACGTAGCCTGATACCAGCAACTCGCGCAGTTCGAAGTTCACGCGCACCTCCTGCGAGCCCTCGAGGCGCATGACGCCGTTCGGCATCACGTCCGTCACGGTGGCCGCGACGCGCAGGGTCAGCTTCTCGCGCCGCCGCACGGAACCGTCGCCTTCGGACGAACTGGACGACGTGATCGACACCGGGTTCTCGGCCGATGCGCCGTCTGGCATGTTCTGGCGCTGCGGGAAGCCGAAAAGCTGCGGCACCTCGAGGTTTTCGCCCGCGGCCCGCGACCTTGCGCTGGAGTTCGAGATCTCGGCCCGTTCGTCGATCTCGATGACCACCGTCAGGATATCACCACGCTCCCCCGCGCGTCGGTCGCCCAGCAGGGAATTCCGCGCACCGGTCCAGAGCGATGCCTGGTCCACGATCCGCTGCCGTTCCAGTGTCGGCGGCAGCCCGCGCGATGACATGGCAAGATGCTCTCGGCTGGTATCGTCCGGCGAGAAGGTCGGCGGGCGCCCGACATGGTCGAGACGGCCGCAGCCTGCAACGGCGGCCAACAGTGCGAGCGGGAGCAGGATCGGGCGCATGGAATGTCCTTTCTCGTTCAGTTCGGGGCGACGCTGATGCTGCCATCGGACCCGACGCGGCCGATGACGGTGCTGCGCGATGCGAGGTTCATCACCCGGATGCGGTCGCCCACGCTGCCGCGGTCCAGCGCGCGGCCATCTGTCGAAATCGCAAGCCCCGCGTGGAAATACGTCAGGGGCACGATCTGGTTGCGTTCCACCAGCGCGGGGCTGGTGAGATCTCCGCCGAAAACGGGCCGGCCGGCATAGATGGCGACCCGCGTTTCGCGGCCGATCGCCTGCGCGGGATCGTGCAGGGCACCGGGCACAGGGGTGTCGTCGCGCACGAGATCGCCTTCAGTCAGCACCGAATGCGCGGGCAGGTTGCGTGCCGCGGCCAGCGTGTCGGCATGGGCCGCGACACCGGACGCGCACGTCACCAGCGCCAGCGCGGCCCCGAGAAAGGGCCGAATGATGCGTTTGGACCGGAACGGGGGGGCGGCATCCATGGCGTCAGCGGATCTGCGAAGTGGATGCCATCATCTGGTCGGCGGCGGTGATGACCTTGGCATTCAGTTCATAGCCGCGCTGTGCCTCGATCAGTTCGGTGACCTCGCGTACGGCATCGACCGAGGAATTCTCCAGATAGCCCTGCCGCAGCGTGCCCAGCCCGTCCGTGCCCGGATCCGCCACGTTGGCGGGGCCCGAAGCTTCGGTTTCGCGGAACAAGTTCCCGCCGAGCGCCTCCAGTCCGCGGGGATTGGCAAAGCCTGCCAGCGTCAACTGGCCCAGAAGCTCGGCTTCGACCTGGTCGCTGAAATAGGCGTAGATTTCACCATCCGCGTTGATCGTCAGGCTGATCGCGTCATCGGGGATCACGATATCGGGCGCGATCGGATAGCCGTCGGACGTGACGACCTGCCCCTCGGCGGAGCGTTTCAGCCCGCCGTCGCGGGTGAAGGCCGCGCCCCCATCGGGCATGGTCACCTCCAGGTATCCCGCGCCTTCGATCGCGATGTCGAGATCGCCGCTTGTCTGGGTCAGCGCGCCTTGCGCCAGGTGCACCGCCACCGCCGTGGGCTTCACCCCGAGGCCGAGCTGCACGCCGGTGGGCACGACGGTCCCGTCGGCGGCGTTGATCGATCCCGGCCTCTGGAGCTGCTGGTAATGCAGGTCCGCGAACTCGGCGCGCCGCGTGTTGTAGGCGGTCGTGCTCATGTTGGCGAGGTTGTTCGAAATCACTTCCACCCGCATTTGCTGGGCGGTCATGCCGGTGGCGGCGATCTTGAGCGCACGCATGGGCGGTCCCCTTTGCTTTCCGTGTGATGGGCCGGTCTACTGGCCGAGTGTCTGGAGAACGGCGCGGATGCGTTCGTCCTCGGTGGAGATGATGTCGCGGCTGCGTTCATAGGCGCGCTGCACTTCGATCAGCCGGGCGATTTCCAGGACCGGGTCCACGTTCGAGCTTTCGAGGAAGCCCTGCGCGAGCGTCGGGTTCTCCTGCGCTTCCACGGGGCCGTCGATGTCGAAGCGCACGTCGCCGGAGCGGGTCAGGCTTGCGTCCGCGGCGGGGTCGAACACGCCGATCTGCCCGAGCGGCTGCCCGTCGCCGCTGACAGATCCGTCGCGGCCGATCTGCACGTCGCGCACGCCTGGCGGGATGAAGATGGGAACGCCACCCGGGTCGAGCACGAGCGCCCCGTCGGACGCGCCCAGCAGACCTTCGCCGTTGGGATGGAACGATCCCGCCCGCGTCAGCCGGTTGCCATCGGGGGTTTCGACCATGAAATAGCCCTCACCCTCGATGGCGATATCGAAGGTGCCGCCGGTCCGGGTCAATTGCCCCTGGCTGCGGTCGATCATCCGCGCATTGGCGCGCGCCATCGACAGCGATGTGTCCGCATCCTCCAGCCGCTGCACGTGCTCGGAGAAGATCAGCCCTTCTTTCTGGAACCCGTCCGTGGCCGTGTTCGCGATGTTGTGCGCGATGACCTGAAGTTCCTGGCGCAGCCCGCTCTGGCGGGTCAGCGTGGCGTATGTGGCGTTTTCCATGTCAGCCTCCGGCGATCAGCGGGATGATCGTCCCGTCGAAAAAGGTCGTGAGCGTGCGGGTCATGAAGCTCATGCTGACCCAGTAGACCACGAGGATGGCGGCGAGTTTCGGCACGAAGGTCAACGTCATCTCCTGGATGGAGGTCAGGGCCTGGAACAGGCCGACCACCAGCCCCGCGACCAGCGCCGCCGTCAGGATTGGCAGCGAAATCAGGACCGCGATCCAGAGACCCGCGCGCAACGTGTCGTAGAAAACCGCCTCGGGCATGATCAGACCGGCATCCGCAGGATTTCCTGGTAGGCCTCGACCACCCGGTCGCGCACGGCGACGGCGGTATCCATCGCAAGCTGTGTCTGGGTGAGCGCCTCCACCAACGCCTGCGGATCGCCGCCCGCGACCATGGTCTGCTGCGCCACCGGGTCGGTCGCTGCGAGCGTTGCCGCGAAATCCGCGACGGCGGTGCCGCCCGCATTGCCCAGCGGCGGAGTATCGGTTGGGTTCGGGCGGGTTGCGGGCTTCGCCTGCAGATAGGATTGCAGCGCCCCGTTTGCCTGGAACATCATGGATGGTCTCCCTTATCTCTTCAGAAGGTCGAGCAGCGATGTGGTCATCTTGCGCGCATGGTCGAACATGCGCAGGTTGGCCTCGTAGCTGCGTTGAGCCTCGCGGCTGTCGGCCATTTCGAGGATCGAATTGACGTTGGAGCCGCGGTAGTAGCCGTCGCCGTCGGCCAGCGGGTGCGACGGATCGTAGATCTGCGCAGGGACTGATCGGTCAAGCTGGACCGGTCCGGTGCGCACTTGCCCGGCCTCTTCGGTACGGCCCGCCACCGTCTCGAAGGTCACCAGCTTGCGCTGATAGCCGGGCGTGTCCGCGTTCGCCATGTTCTCGGCCACGTGCCGCAGTCGCGTGGCCTGTGCGCGCATGCCGCTGGCCGAGATGGCAAGACTGTCCCGCAGATCGCTCATGTTGCGTCTCCCTTACCGGCGCCCGAGCGCGCTGCGCAGCAGATCGAGCCCGCCGCGATAGGCCGCGAGCGCAAGATCGTGCTGCTGGCGCACGAGGCTGGATTTCACCATTTCCGTTTCGATCGACACCGTGTTGCCGTTGGGCGAGGCATCGCCGCTGACTTCCCGCGGTGCGAGGTCGAGCTGCGCCACCCGCGCCACGGCGGGATCATGGCCGGGGCGCGTCGCCTTCAGCGCCACGGTGCTGCTGCCCGCCGGTCGCCATGCGTCGGCGAAGTCCGGGATGTCCTGCGCGGCATAGCCCGGCGTATCCGCATGGGCGATGTTGCGGGCGATGACATGCTGGCGGTCCGACGCGTGCCGGGCCAGCGCGGACGCCGTGTTAAAGAACTGTAAATCTTTGTACATCGGGGCTTCTCCCACGATTTGCTTCAACCTCGGCTTAACTGCGATTCGTTTAGAAAGGGTTTTGTCAGGACAGGAGTTCAGCCATGGCCGCGCCGGAGATCGCACAACTCGCCGCCCGCATCGGCGCCATCGACACGGTCTATCCCGTGGGTCGCGTCGTCGGTCTGGCAGACCTGACCGTGACCGTCGCGGGCCTGGCCGACAAGGTTGGCCTCGGCGACCGGGTCCGCATCGTCAGCCGCACCGCCCGGCGGCTGGAGGGCGAGGTGCTGCGCATCAGCGGTGGGCCCGCGGGTGTGGTCGAGGTGCTGCCGGCCGAACCGCCCGCCGGCCTGTTCATGGGCGACCGCGTTCTGGTGCTCGGCCCCGCGCGCCTGTCACCCGACCGGACATGGCTGGGCCGGATCGTCGATCCGGACGGGCAGCCGCTCGACGGAGCGCCGCTGTTTCCGGGCCGCAATCCGCAACCGGTCGTGGCCGCGCCGCCGCCTGCCGCCACGCGGCGGGGGCTCGGCGGACGGATCGATACGGGTCTTGCCGCCTTCAACACCGTCCTGCCCATCGCGCGCGGGCAGCGGGTCGGGCTTTTCGCCGGATCGGGCGTTGGCAAGTCCACCTTGCTGGGTTTGCTGGCGCGTAACCTGGCCGCGGACGTGGTCGTCGTTGCTCTGGTGGGCGAACGGGGACGTGAACTGGGACATTTCGTGCAGGGCGTGCTGGGGCCGGACGGGATGCGCCGGGCGGTCGTGGTCGCGGCGACCTCGGACCAGTCGGCGATGCTGCGACGCCGCTGTGCGCTCAGCGCCATGACCGTGGCCGAACATTTCCGCGACCGTGGCCTGCACGTGCTGCTGATCGTCGACTCCATCACCCGTTTCGCCGAAGCGCATCGCGATATCGCCCTCGCCGCCGGGGAGGTTGCGGGTCCGGGCGGCTTTCCGGCCTCCATGCCGCAGCAGATCATGGCTTTGGCGGAACGGGCCGGGCCGGGGGCCGGGGCCGCGGGCGACATCACGGCTGTGTTGAGCGTGCTGGTTGCCGGGTCGGACATGGAAGGGCCCGTGGCCGACACCCTTCGGGGCACGCTGGATGGCCATGTGGTGCTGTCGCGGCGGATCGCGGAGCGGGGGCGCTATCCCGCCATCGACCTGCTGAAATCCGTGTCGCGAAGTCTGCCCGACGCGGCGAGCGATTCCGAGAACGCGGTGATCGGTGATGCCCGTGCGGTGCTCGGGGCCTATGAACAGGCGGAACTGATGATCCAGTCCGGGCTTTACGTCGCCGGGGCAGACCCCGTGACTGACCGGGCGATCCGCTGCTGGCCTGCGCTCGACGCCTTTCTGGGCCGCACGCGGCGGGAAGGCGTCGCGGACAGTTTCGCGGCACTTGCCGCCGCGCTCGGGCATGACGCGGTCCCACCCGCCACGTGATGACCCGCGCCTTGGGGCGGGAACAAAACAAGAATATACTGTAGCCGGGATGCCGGGAGAATCGCGTGCCGCCGCCATTTGCCGAACTTGATGCCCTGTCCAACTTCACCTTCCTCACCGGGGCCTCCCACCCCGAGGAATACGTGACGCGCGCGTCGGAACTGGGCATCGAGGCCATCGCCTTCGCCGACGTGAACACGGTCGCGGGGTTGGCGCGGGCACATGTGGCGGCGCGCGACATCGCGGCGGACGTGGCGGCGCGTGCGATGGCCGTGGCGCGCGACGGCCCGGTGGGGCCGCCGGTGCCGCCAGGCCACCCGCACCGGCCCGCGCCATTGCTGACCACGGCCCCGCGGCTCCTGCCTGCCGCACGGCTTTGCCTCGATGACGGGTTGACCGTCACCGCGCTGCCGCGGGATCGGGCCGGGTGGGGGCGGCTTTCCCGGCTTCTGTCTCTGGGAAAGCTGCGCGCGCCAAAGGGCGACTGTTACCTGGCGCTCGACGATCTGTGCGACTTGGGCGCGGGGCTGGAGCTTGTGCTTCACCCGCCACAGGCGCTTTCGCTGCCGCGCGGCGCGGGGGGGTGGCTGTCACGGGCGCAACGGCTGACGCGCCGCTTCCCCGGTGCGGTCTGGCTGTTGATGGTGCCCGCCCATGACGGGCGCGACGCGGTGCGATTCAACGCGCAGGCGGATCTCGCCGCAAGCCTCGGCGTGCCGACCGTCGCCAGTGCCGGGCCGCGGATGCATGTCGCGCGTCGCCGTCCGCTCGCCGACGTGCTGACCGCCATCCGCACCGGCACGCCCGTGGATCGGCTGGGTCGTGCGGCGCTGTCCAACGGCGAAGCCCGCCTGCGCAGCGCCGCCGACCTGCGCCGACTGTTCGGGCCGCACGCCGCGGCGGTGGACCGCACCGCGGATCTCGCCGCGCGCTGCCGCTTCGCGCTCGACCAGTTGCGCTATGACTACCCGTCCGAAGCCGACCCCGGCGACAGCGCCGATGCGCGGCTCGCACGGCTGGCGCAGGCAGGACTGGCGCGGCGCTATCCCGGCGGCGTCCCGGCCGGGGTCGCGGCCCAGATGCGCCACGAGCTTGACCTCATCGCGAAGCTGTCCTTCTCGCCCTATTTCCTCACCGTCCACGACATCGTCGATTTCGCGCGCAGCCGCGGCATCCTGTGCCAGGGGCGCGGATCGGCGGCCAATTCGGTGGTCTGCTACGCGCTGGGCGTCACCTCGGTCAGCCCGGAAATCGGCACCATGGTGTTCGAACGCTTCGTGTCCGAGGCGCGCAACGAGCCGCCCGATATCGACGTGGATTTCGAACACGAACGGCGGGAGGAGGTGATCCAGCACATATACGACCGCTACGGGCGCGACCGGGCGGGGCTCTGCGCCACGGTCATCCACTACCGCGCCAAGCGGGCGCTGCGCGAGGTCGGGCGCGCCATGGGCCTCAGCCCCGACACGGTCGCCGCGCTGGCGGGGCAGGTCTGGGGCTGGGGCAGCGGTGCGCCGGGCGATGACCGGCTGCGCGAACTGGGGCTGGACCCCACCGACCCGTGCCTGCGGCTGACGCTTGACCTGGTGAACGAGATCGAAGGCTTCCCGCGGCACCTCAGCCAGCACGTGGGCGGATTCGTCATCACCGAGGGACGGCTCGACGAACTGGTCCCGATCGAGAACGCGGCGATGGATGGGCGCACCGTGATCTGCTGGGACAAGGACGATATCGACGCGCTGGGCATTCTCAAGATCGATATCCTTGCCCTCGGGATGCTGTCCTGCCTGCGCCGGGGGTTCGATCTTCTGGCGCGGCACGGGCTGGGCCGGTTCGATCTGGCGTCGCTGCCGCAGGAGGACTCGATCGTCTACGACATGCTGGGCCGCGCCGACAGCCTGGGCGTGTTCCAGGTCGAATCCCGCGCGCAGATGAATTTCCTGCCCCGCATGCAGCCGCGCTGTTTCTACGATCTGGTGATCGAGGTCGCCATCGTCCGCCCCGGCCCGATCCAGGGCGACATGGTCCATCCCTACCTGCGCCGCCGCAACGGCGAGGAGGCCGTGACCCTGCCGTCGGACGCGCTGGGCAAGGTGCTGGGCAAGACGCTGGGCGTGCCGCTCTTTCAGGAACAGGCGATGCAGATCGCCATCACCGGTGCAGGCTTCACCCCCGAAGAAGCCGACCGCCTGCGCCGCTCGCTCGCCACATTCAAGAAACATGGCGATGTAGGCGTGTTCCGCGACCGCTTCCTGCGCGGCATGGCGCGCAACGGCTATGACGCGGATTTCGCCGCGCGCTGCTTCGGCCAGATCGAGGGCTTCGGCAGCTACGGCTTTCCCGAAAGCCACGCGGCGAGCTTCGCGCTCTTGGTCTATGCGTCCGCGTGGATGAAATGCCACCACCCCGGCATCTTCGCCTGCGCGCTGCTGAATGCCCAGCCCATGGGGTTCTACGCCCCCGCGCAGATCGTCCGGGACGCGCGCGAACACGGGGTCACGGTGCGCCCCGTCTGCATCAACGCCAGCGGCTGGGACAACGCGATGGAGCCGGACGAGCGCGGCGGGCTTGCCCTGCGGCTGGGGTTCCGGCAGGTGAAGGGCGTGGGCGCGGACAGTGCCGAATGGATCGTCGCCGCGCGCGGCAACGGCTATCGCGGCGTCGATGATGTTTGGCGCAAGGCGGGCGTGCCCCCGCGCGACATCACCGCGCTGGCCGAGGCGGATGCCTTCGCGTCCCTCGGGCTGTCGCGCCGCGATGCCCTGTGGCAGGCCCGCGCCATCGGCGGTGCGCGCCCCTTGCCACTATTCGACGACATGGACGGCGAAGGCGGGTTTGAGCCGCCCCCGAACCTGCCCGCCGCAAGGCTGGGGGAGGAGGTGGTGGAAGACTACCTGCGCCTGCGGCTGAGCCTGCGCGCCCATCCCGTGGCGCTGCTGCGCGCGGCGCTCACGCCGGGGATGTGACGGCACGCCAAGCCGGCGGCTGCCAGAAACAGGGCCAGCGCCCGACCGGCAAGAGCCCGCGCCGCGTCAGAGCCGCGCGAGTAGCTCGGCCTTCTTCGCCTCGTAATCCGCGTCGCTCAGGATGCCCTTGGCGTGCAGGTCGGCCAGTTTCTCGATCAGCGAGAAAACCTCGTCGCTGCTCATGCTCGGTGCGTTGGCCTGCGCCGGCTGCGGGGCGGGCTGCGGGGTCGGTTGTTGGACCGGTTCGGGTGTGGGCTGCGGCGCGGGCGACGAACTGCCCGGCGACACCACCGGCAGGTCGGCCACGCGCACGGTGCCGTACTGGCTGGTGAAGGTGATCGACTGGTCGCCGCCCTGCTGTTGCGAGAACCCGCCGATCTGGTGATCGCCGATGTCATAGACCGTGATCTGCCCGTTCACGTCGATCGCGAGCCGTCGCACATGGGGAAAGACCGCGTAGCGCAGGTTGTTCTGCGATCCGGTGGAGGACGGTGAACCCAGCTCCGACGGCCAGGACGACCCGCCGCCATACCCGCCCTGCATGGAAAAGCTCGTGCCGCCATAACCGCCAGAGGACTGGCTTTGCGACTGGCTGGAGGCGGGCCGGTATTGCGGCTGCGGCGCGGGCGGGAACATCTGGCTTTGCGCCAGCTGCGACGACAACTCGCCGCAGATGTTCGACACGGTGTATTTCAACCCGTTGTTGAACATGTCGCCGACCATGGTCATGCCGCCTGACGACCACTGGCCCATGCCGCCCAGTTCGGGGTGCGAGAACTGGGCCTGTGTGCCGCCGCCGTTGTTCACGGCGATCAGCAGGGTGATGACGGCGTCCTGGCTGACGCCGTAGCGGTTGGAGATATCTGCGACCACGGACTGGCCATGGGGGGTGAGCGGGTGCATCGCGATGGGACTTTCGGATTGAGATGCCCGGGGAATCCGGGTGTTGCCCCGCGTTTACCACGAACCGACGCGCGCAACCATCGCCGCACGGCGCATGGCCGCCATGTGGCTTTCCTGCACCGGGCCTCGCACGTTGCGCCATCGCACGGGCAGAGGTATCCGGGGACATTCGGGGAGGGAACCGCGATGGGACTGGACATGACCCTGCCGCCGCGCGATGCGGCGCGCATGGCCGCCGCGCTGGATACGCTCGCGCAGGACTTCGGGCCGCGCTGCCAGACTGGGGCGGCGATCCGCGACCAGCACGGGCACACCGCGACATGGATGGCGACCCAGCCACCCGATGCCGTGGTCTGGCCGGAAACCACCGCCGAGGTGCAGCGTATCGTGCGGGTCTGCGCCGCGCACCAAGTTCCGGTGATCGGCTTCGGCGCGGGCACCTCGCTGGAAGGGCACGTGAACGCGCCCGCGGGCGGGGTCTGCGTGGATTTCACCCGCATGAACAAGGTGCTGGCGGTGCATGCGGCGGACATGGACTGCACCGTCCAGCCCGGCGTGACCCGCAAGGCGCTGAACGCCCATCTGCGCGACACGGGCCTGTTCTTCCCGGTCGATCCGGGGGCGGATGCCAGCCTGGGCGGCATGGCGTCGACCCGTGCGTCGGGCACCAACGCGGTCCGCTATGGCACGATGCGCGACGCCGTTCTGGCGCTGGAGGCCGTGCTGCCCTCGGGCGAAATCGTGCGCACGGCGCAGCGCGCGCGCAAGACATCCGCGGGGTATGATCTGACGCGGCTGATGGTCGGGGCAGAGGGGACGCTCGGCCTGATCACCGAGCTGACCCTGCGGCTTCACGGCATCCCCGAGGCCATGTCGGCTGCGACCTGTTTCTTTCCCGACGTGGATGCGGCTTGCAACGCGGCCATCGCCACGTTGCAATACGGGCTGCCAGTGGCGCGCATGGAGCTGCTGGACGCGCTGACCGTGCGCGCGGTGAATGCCTATTCGCATCTGTCCCTGCCCGAAGCGCCGCTGCTGCTGCTTGAATTCCACGGGTCGGAGGCGGGCGTGGCAGAGCAGGCCGCCGCATTCGGCGACATCGCGGCCGAGTTTGGCGCGAACGGCTTCGACTGGACGACGCAGGCGGAGGACCGCGCGCGACTCTGGCAGGCGCGGCACGATGCGTACTGGGCCTGCCACGGGCTGCGGCCGGGGTTGAAGAGCATGTCCACCGATGTCTGCGTGCCGATATCCGAGCTTGCGACCTGTGTGGCCGCAGCACAGGATCGCGCGGCCGGGCTGGGCTTCGCCGCGCCGATCCTTGGCCATGTCGGCGACGGGAATTTCCACGTGCTGGTGCAGGTGGACACTGACGATCCCGCCGAGGTCGCGCGGGCCGAGGCGTTCACCGGCTGGCTGGCGAACCTCGCCATCGCCCATGGCGGCACTTGCACGGGCGAACATGGGGTCGGGCAGGGCAAGGCAAAATACCTGGAACGCGAGTTGGGCTGTGGCGCGCTGTCGATGATGCGGGCGATCAAGCGCGCGGTGGACCCGGACAACATCATGAACCCTGGCAAGGTCTTCGCGCTTGGGAACGACTGACGCCCGGCACTGGCCGAACGGGGCTGGACAGGGACCGCGAGCTGCGGGACAACACCGGCTGCACCCGCGCCCGAGGCCCCCCATGCCCGAAGCTCTCAGCCAGGAAATGACCGCGCCTGCGCGCGCGGCTCTGATCGACGCGCAGGGCGTGTCACTGTCCCGTGACGGGCGGCGTGTCCTTGATGCTGTGGATTTCCGGGTGGACCGGGGCGAAATCGTCACGGTGGTCGGCCCGAACGGGTCGGGCAAGTCCACGTTGATGCAGGTGCTGATCGGCGCGCTCAAGCCGGATGCGGGGCAGATCCTGCGCGCGCCGGGGCTGCGCCTGGGGTATGTGCCGCAAACGCTGCATATCGACGCGACCATGCCGATGCCCGTGGGCCGGTTCCTGTCGCTGCCCCGTCGCCACGCCGCGGTGGCGCGCGCGGCGGCGCTGGCGCGGGTCGGGCTGGAGCCGGAGGTCGAAGCGCAGCCGATGTCGGCGCTGTCGGGTGGGCAGTTTCAGCGCGTGCTGCTGGCCCGCGCGCTGCTGATGGCGCCGGATCTACTGGTGCTGGACGAGGCGACGCGCGGGCTCGACCAACCGGGCACCGCCGCGTTCTACCGCATCGTGGAGGATCTGCGTCGCGAACTGGGCTGCGGCGTGGTCATGGTCAGCCACGATCTGCACGTGGTGATGCGCGCCTCGGACCGGGTGGTCTGCCTGAACGGCCATGTCTGCTGCCACGGCACGCCGGAAATCGTGGCGAGCGCGCCGGAATACAGGGCACTTTTCGGCATGGGGACGCAGGGCACACTCGCGCTGTATCGCCATGACCACGATCACCGGCACGACCATGACGCTTCATGCGCCCACGACATCGCGGGCGGTGGCGATGCTTGACGATTTCCTCGTGCGGTCGGCGCTGGCGGGGCTGGGTGTGGCGCTGGCGGCCGGGCCGCTCGGATGTTTCATCGTCTGGCGGCGAATGGCGTATTTCGGCGATGCGACGGCCCATGCGGCGCTTCTGGGCGTCGCGCTGGCGTTGGTCCTGTCGGTGTCGATCTTCGCCGGCGTGCTGGTCGTGGCCCTGGCGCTGGCATTCTCGGTCACCGGGCTGTCGGCGCGCGGCTATCCGATCGACACGGCGCTCGGGGTGTTCGCCCATGGCGGGCTGGCGGTCGGGCTGGTCGTCGTGTCACTGCTGCCCGGCGCGCGCGTCGACCTTATGGGGCTGCTTCTGGGCGATATCCTTGCAGTCGGAAAGGGCGACCTGGCGGTGATCTGGGGGGGTGCGGCGCTGGTGACGGGGCTTCTCGCGTGGCGCTGGTCGGCGCTGCTGACCGCCACGCTGAACGCCGACCTGGCCGAGGCGAGCGGCATTCACGCACCTCGCGAAACGCTGCTGCTGACAGTGGCGCTGGCCATCGTCGTCGCCGTGGCCCTGAAGGTGGTAGGGGCGCTGCTGATCTCGGCCATGCTGATCGTGCCCGCGGCGACGGTCCGCCCGCTTGCCCGGTCGCCTGAAGCGATGGCGATGCTGGCGGCGAGCACCGGCGCCGTCGCGGCACTGGGCGGCATCGCGCTGTCCTATCAGGCGGATACCCCGACCGGGCCGACCATCGTGGCGCTTGCGACCGCGATGTTCGCAGTGGTCTCCGTGCTGACCGGCCGACGCTGAAGCCCTCGCGCGGTCCGGGCCGCGCAAATGTCAGGTGCCTTGGGCGGAAGACGTGCGCCGGGCAAGTCCCCGGCGGCGGCGGCTCTGGTCGAGCACCGATCGGCCCCAGAACACGGCCAGCAACCAGCCGGCCACGAACCCGCCGAAATGGGTTTCCCAGGCAAGCTGCCCCTGTAGCAGAAGCCAGAAAACCAGGTTGTAGGCCACCAGGAACACCAGTGCGCGCAGCGTCACCCAGAGCGGATCACCATGGTACCGCCGGTCGAGATAATCCCAGCAGATCCACACACCCAGAAGCCCGAACAGCGCCCCGGACGCACCGACCATGGGCGCCCCGCTTTCCGAGAACAGCCCGAACCCGACCGCACCGCCAAGCGCGGAGACCGCATAGACCACGAGAAACCGTTTCTGCCCGACCCGGTTCACGATGGCCGTTCCGAAACTCAGGAGCGCCACCATGTTCACGGCCATGTGGATGACGCCGCCATGCAGGAACGCGTAGGTGCCGAACATCGTGACGGGCTGGGCCGCGAAGAGAGGCTGTGAGTCCAGCAGCAGCGGCTTCCAGAACGCGCCGAGTACGTAGACCTTGCTCCGCAAGCTGCGGTCAGCCCACATCCCCGTATCCGCCGCGAAGAGCACCAGTTCGACCAGTATGCAGACTGCCGCGATCACTAGGACGGTGAGCGGCAGTCCGTGGAACATGTAGCGTTGCGACGCGGGTCCTTTGCGTTCGGTTTCGGTCAATGCAACCATTTACTCCGGCACGTAACGGGGCATCACGCGGAGCGCATCGGCCATGAAGGCCTGCAACCGTGCGTCTGCCGCCTGCTCGGTTTCGTCCTCGCTGATCGGCGTCACGAAGCGGATCAGCGCGCCGTCGCGGCGCCCCTTGGTCCAGCTGTCATAGACGACGGCGATCTTCGTGAGGAAGTCGTTGGTCATGCGCTTGCCGCGCTGTTCGAACCAGTAATAGACGAGCTGCTTGTTCACGCCCTTCTGAATCACGGCCCGGTTCAGTTCGAATGTCCCATAGACGGTGTCGGGTATCGTCACTTCGTAGGGGGCGATGCTGAACACCTCCCAGCCGCCAACGGGCAGACAAACTTCGGGCGAATGGATGCCACTGCCATCGGCCTGATCATCGTAATAGGCCACGAACAGGTTCACGAACCCGTCTGTGCCGCGAAAACTGGCCGCGATGTAATCGTCGGCCGCAAGCGTCCGGGCCACGGCGGGATCAAGCGACTCGAAGGCCCCGTAGCGCCCCCCGACCTCGCGCGGGAAGAGCATGAACGGGGTGCGGTCTGGCAGTGCGGTGGGTGGCGCGGGAAACAGCACCAGTACGGCGCTGAACGCGGCGCCGATCAGGGCCCCGGCGGCGAGCGCCGCGGAGGGGCGGATCGCCAGCACGCGCGCCGAAATCGGGCCAAGCCCCTCGGTGTCGAGATCGATCGCTTCGCTGAGCGGAAGCGGATTCGGTGTCAGTCGTTGCAGTGCTATGGCCATCACGAACAGGATGCCGACGCAGGCGAGGAAGATGACCCAGCCTTCGAAGAAATGCAGGAAACCCTCGGCCTGTTCGATCCCGTAGAAATTCACGAGGATGCCGATGACGCCGATCCGGAACGAGTTCATGAACACCGTGATCGGAGCCGCCGATAGCAGCAGCACCGCCTTGTGCCACATCGGCCCGCGATACAGGATCGCGAACAGATAGCTGAAGGACAGGATCGGGAAAAGATAGCGCAGGCCCGAACATGCTTCGGCCACCTGGAGCTTGTAGACCCCCAGATCGATGATGTTGCCGTCGAGGTAGACAGGAATACCCGCCGCATCGATGAACCAGACACCGATCACCGACGACACGCCCTGAAGGAAGATCGTGAGCTGCCAGTACAGGAATTGCGGCAGCGGCAGCATGAAGATCAGGTGCAGAACGGGCGCCCAGTGCGTCTTGCCCCGGTCCCAGCCGAAGCAGACCAGCACGAGCCCCATGACCCAGACGATAAGGGCATAGGCGACGATGTCCGGAATTTCCACGAGATTGCCGACGAGGCCGAGGCCCAGCCCCAGCGACGCGACCACGATCCCGGGCCAGCGCACGACGCGGGCCTGCGGGTCTACCGGGGGCGCCTTGCGCAATTCGCGCAGGAAAAGATACAGCGAGATCACGGGGATCAGGGGGCCGTGGCTGTACTCGGGCGTCGCCCACGCGGAGAAAAGCGACTTCAATCCGAACTGGAACACCGTGAATGCGCTGACGATGAACAGCACGAACAGCGCGAATCCGAGCGGGTTCACCGAGATCGGACCGCGGAAAAGGCGCGATCCCTTGAAATTTTCTTGAAGGCTCATCCGAACGACACCCTATATAACCAGAAATCCAGCGCATCCTACACAAGCTCGGTTTCGGATGCACTGGAATTTACGGCTGCTTACACGCAGACGTGTTGGATGATTAACGGCTTGCCTGAAATCTGCGTTCCAGCCCGACGAAAACGGAGTTCGACAGCGACTCTTCGTCGATCTCGTTGCTGCGATACCTGTACCGGTAGCCGAAATTCGCATTCCAGTCTTCCGTAAGGGCGTGGTTGAACTGTGCCGTGACGTTCAGCCGTTCGGTGCTTTCGTCGCTGTCGTCATCGATACGCTGCAGACCGCCCTGCACCGTCAGCCCGATCGAGCTGGTACGGGTCAGGACCCGTTCCACCCGTGCAAGCGCATTGGTGTTCAGAACGTTGCGGCCGTCGTCGTCCGTGGCGGCGTTCTGCGTGAGGCCGAGCGTGAGCTGCGTGTCGCGTCCGGTAAGCTGGTAGTCGATGCTGCCGACCGCGCGCGGGTCGGTATCCTCGTTGGTCGAAACGCCAAGGGATGCGGTGATCTCCGCGTTGTCCCAGGCAACGGTCTTGCCGTAGGACAGCGTGTAGCGTTCGCCGTTCTCGTCCAGTGTCGTTGCGAAGGACAGGCTGGTCTGGCCGCGCCGTTCGTCGAACACCACGCTCACATCGCCGACGATGCCCTCTTCGGTCTCGTCGCGCGTGGTTCGGTCCGTCTCGACCCGCGAATACCCGATGCGGGCGGTCAGCGTGGCCCGCTGGTTGATCTGGCCCACCATCCCCACATCGGCACGCCAGCGATTGCGTTCGGTTTCGGTGTCGTCGTCGATATCGTCCCGCCCGACGCTGGCGCCGGTCGTCAGGCGCAGGATCGGTGACAGGCGGAACCCGACCTCTGCGCCGAGATTGGCATTGCGGCGGTCGTTGAGGTCGGGATCGGACGTGTCTTCGTAGCTGATGTCGCTCAGGCTTCCGAAGCCCGTCAGGCTGATCGGTCCATCCTGGTTGAGCGCAATGTTCGCGCGCAGCCGGACGCTGTTGCGCGTGCCGCCGCCCGACGTATCGTCGAAATTCCCGTCTTCGTCGAGATCGCTCAACGGGTCGAAGAAATCGAGATCTGCCCGTTGACCGACCACGGAGAACCCGATCTCGCTGTCATCCACGGCGCGATCATAGGCGAGCGACACGATGGGGTTGTCTGCGGACGTGTCCGTTCCGCTACCCGGAAGATCCGCCACGCGCAGAACGCCGGAAGCGTCGAACGCCAGCTGGTCCACGGACGTGCTCGCGCGCAGCCCGGCCCCGATGGTCGTATTCCACAGCACCGAGTCGCCGGCGGAATCGTCACGCAGGTCGTAGTTGTCGTTGAATTCCAGTTCCGTCGAGATCCGAGCGGTCGTGACGGTGCGCGCGGCTTCCTGCGCGTGAACCGAAAGCGTGGCGACCGTGCCCGCAAGCCCCGCCGCGATGATTACATTGCGTTGCCGCACGAACCGGACCTCCGTCACTCGAACAGGCGGCGTTCGGGAACGAGGATCACGTCTCCGTCGCGCAGTTGGGCGTTGCCCGAGATGCGGGCGCCGTCGCCGGCCGCGCGCAGGTTGAAGGTATAGATCGCCTCTTCGCCGGTGCCCGGATCGGTGCGGCGCAACTGGATGCGCTTGGTGGCGGCAAAGGGCGTGAAGCCGCCCGTGGATGCGAGCGCCTGAAGGAAGGTGATGCCGCGTTCGAGTTCCTTCTGGCCCGGCGCGTTGACTTCGCCGATCACGAAGACCGTGATGTCGGAACCCGGCGTCGGCGGGCTGCTGAGCTGCGCGATCGACACGAACACGGTCGGCGGTGCAGCGAAATTCGGTGCAAGCGCCTGGGTGAGGCTTTCCTGAACCTGCGCCACGGACCGGCCCGCGGCCCGGACCGTGCCGGCAAAGGGAAAGGTGATGTTTCCGTCAGGCAGAACGAGCGAATTGCGGTTCAGGCTCGAGTCTTCCAGCACCTCGATGGAGACGACATCGCCGACTTCGAGACTGTAGGACTGGGCGTGGCTGAGCGTTGCGGCGAACAGTGCCAGGATGGTGGCGAACAGAAATCGCATTGTCATTGCCTTTCGAATTTTCAGCCCGCCCCGTGTCGCGAGCATTCACGCGGACGTTAGACACAGCCGCCGGCGGCCCAAAAGCGAATTCTTTCGGCGTCGCGTGCTTTTCCGGGCTGTCGTCATTGCAATGCAACAGGTTGCGGCCGGTAGTTCGCGCACCCGTCGCGCCGCTGGCGCAGCTAGCCGCGGTGGAAGAAGTCGTAGATCGTCTCTGCCAGCGCGTCGGAAATGCCGTCCACGGCCTTGAGATCGGCAAGGTTCGCCCGCGACACGGCCTTGGCCGAGCCGAAATGCGCCAGAAGCGCGCGCTTGCGCCCCGCGCCGACGCCCGGCACGTCGTCCAGTGGCGTCGCCCCGATGGCCTTGGCGCGCTTGGCCCGGTGGGCGCCGATGGCGAAGCGGTGCGCCTCGTCGCGCAGCCGCTGAACGAAATACAGCACCGGATCGTTGTGGCGCAGGGCGAAGGGGCGCGCGCCGGGGCGGTAGAATTCTTCCTTCCCCGCGTCGCGGTCGATTCCCTTGGCCACGCCGACCATCGGAATGTCGTCCACGCCGAGATCGGCCATGATCCCGGCCACGGCGCTGACCTGCCCGGCGCCGCCGTCGATCAGCAGAAGGTCGGGCCAGTTTTCGGTCTTTCGGTCCGGATCCTCCTTCATCAGGCGTTCGAACCGCCGGGTCAGAACCTCCTTCATCATCCCGAAATCGTCGCCTGGGGTCAGGTCCGCGCCCTTGATGTTGAACTTGCGATAGGCGTTCTTCATCAGCCCTTCGGGTCCGGCAACGATCATGCCGCCCACGGCATTGGTGCCCTGGATGTGCGAGTTGTCGTAGACCTCGATCCGCCTCGGCGGGGCGGGCAGGTCGAAGGCCTCGGCCAGACCGGCCAGAAGTTTCGTCTGCGTGGCGCTTTCGGCCATCTTGCGCGCAAGGCTTTCGCGGGCGTTGCGCGCGGCACCTTCGACCAGTTCCGCCTTTTCGCCCCGTTGCGGCACCGCGATTTCGACCTTGCGGCCTGCCTTCTGGCTCAGCGCGTCGGTCATCAGGTCTTCGTTTTCGATGCCGTGGGACAGCAGGATCAGACGTGGTGCCTGCTTGTCGGCGTAGAACTGGCCGAGGAACGCCTCCAAAACCTCGGCCTCGTCGGCGCCGCTGCCGGTTCGGGGATAGAAGTCGCGGTTGCCCCAGTTCTGGTTGGCGCGGATGAAGAACACCTGCACGCAGGCCTGCCCGCCGTCCATGTGCAGCGCGATCACGTCGGCCTCGGCCACGCCACGGGGGTTGATGCCCTGGGCGCTCTGCACCTGGGTCAGCGCGCGGATGCGGTCGCGCAGCGCCGCGGCGCGTTCGAATTCCATCGCTTCGGCGGCGGCCTGCATCTGCGCGGCCAAATCCTCTTGCATCCGGGTGGACTTGCCCGACAGGAAACGCTCGGCATCGGCCACAAGCGCCGCATAGCTTTCGCGGTCGATCTCTCCGGTGCAGGGCGCGGCGCAGCGTTTGATCTGGTACAGGAGACAAGGGCGCGTGCGCGTCTCGAAGGTCTGATCGGTGCAGGTGCGCAGCAGGAACACCTTCTGCAACTGGTTCAGCGACCGGTTCACCGCGCCGGCGCTTGCAAAGGGGCCATAATAGCTGCCCTTCGCGGACTTGCGCCCGCGGTGCTTGCGGATCTGCGGAAAGGCATGGTCCTTGGTGATCAGGATGTTCGGGAAGCTCTTGTCGTCGCGCAATAGCACGTTGTAGCGCGGCTTGAGCTGCTTGATCAGGTTCTGTTCCAGCAGCAGCGCTTCTGTTTCCGTGCGCGTGGTCAGGAACATCATCGACGCGGTTTCGGAAATCATCCGCGCGATGCGGCGGCTATGTCCCGACGGGCGCGCGTAGTTCGATACGCGCGCCTTGAGGTTCCGGGCCTTGCCGACATAAAGCACCCGGCTTTCGGCGTCGAGCATCCGGTAGACACCGGGCGAGCTGTCGAGCGTCTTCAGATAGGCCTGTATGCAGTCATGACCGCGCAACCCGTCGCCGCGCGCATTGCCCGCTGTCGTCGTGGCGGCCTCTTGCTGGCCTGTCTGTCCGGTCTGGTCTGTCATTGTGTCAGTGCGCGATTCCCCCCTGTCGCTGCCCCGATCCCGCGCGGAGGACAAGGGTAAACATATGCACGCTTTCTGTGGATAACTCTGCGGACAAGTTTTTGGACAGCCGGATTTTTCCTTGTCCAAACGGCACTTCGTCGGTTTGCCTGTTTTTTAGGCCATTACTCAAGCATCTGAATATACGGAATAATTTTCTTGGACCGGATAAGAAGCTGAAAGATCTAAACATTTTGTTACGGTTTCGTGACCCCCCGACGGGGGCGTGGACAAGACCGGCCCCCGCGTCACTCCCGGCCGAGGACATCGGGGGTCTGCCAAGCCAGGTGTTGTCCGCCATCTATGCACAGCAACTGCCCCGTCACGGCAGGTGCGTTGACGAAGTACATGAGTGCGGCGGTGATGTCCGACAGGTTCGCGCCGCGTTCCAGCACGGTCGCGGACCGCTGGGCCGAAAAATGCTCTGCGGATTGCCGTGCGCCTTGCAGCGTCGGACCCGGGCCGATGGCATTGACACGGATATGCGGGGCCAGCGCCTGCGCCGCCGTCCGGGTCAGGGCCCACAGACCCATCTTGGCGATGGTGTAGGTCATGAATTCCGGCGTCAGCTTGTGGACCCGCTGGTCGATCATGTTGACCACCAGACCGGCCGCGCGCGGTTCGCCCGCCGCATCCGGCTGCGCGCGTGGACATTGCGCCGCGAAGGCCTGCGTCAGTACGAACGGTGCCCGCAGGTTGCTTTCGACGTGGCGGTCCCAGCTTTCGCGGGTTGCCGTCTGGATGTTGTCGTATTCGAAGATGGACGCGTTGTTGACCAGCACGGTCAGTGGGCCGCCAAGCGCGTCTGCCGCGCGCGCTACCAGAGGTGCGGTCTGTGCCTCGTCCAGCAGGTCCGCCCGAAGCGTCGCCGCCCGCCGTCCCGTCGACCGGATTTCCTGCGCAAGCCCTTCCGCGGCATCGCCGGAAGCCGCGTAATGGATCGCCACGTCGTACCCGGCCTCGGACAGGGCCAGCGCCATGGCGCGACCAAGCCGCTGCGCGGCGCCCGTGACCAGCGCGCGTTGGGTCATGTGCCTTGCCCCTTTCAGATCAGCAAGCTGGCGACATAGCCCAGATAGGCCGCGGTCAAGGCGGCGCCGGCCACACGGTTGAGCGGCCAGTCGCGCAGAACGAAAGGTGCGATCGCAACCGACGCGCCGAGCATCACCCACAGATCGAAGGTCAGGAATTCCCGGTCGACCGGCACGGGCGCGATGAGGGCGGTAATGCCCATGATCGCCGCCAGATTGAAGATGTTCGACCCGATGACGTTCCCGATGGCCACGTCCGCCTTGTTCCGGAAAGCGGCCATGACCGTCGTCGCCAATTCCGGCGCCGAGGTGCCGACGGCCACGAGCGTGAGGCCGATCACCGTCTCGCTCACGCCGAAATCGCGGGCGAGCGCCACGCTTCCGTCCACCAGCATGTCCGCGCCCAGCGGAAGACCGACGAGCCCGAGCACGAGGTACAGCACGACGCGCCAGATCGGCATGTGCGGATCCGCACCTTCCAGTTCCTCCGGGTCGACGGCCGCCGCGGCGCGTTCGGCCGCCCGGTGGGCACGCGCGCGCCGGAACTGGTCGCCCAGCATGAAGGCGAGCATCGCCAGAAGGACCAACCCGTGCCACCAGGTCAGCGGCCCCAGGGCGCACAGAGCGATGAAGGCCGCCGAAACGACCAGCATCAGCACGTAGGTGTGGCGGCTGTCGTCATCGGCGCGCCCCAGACCCTTCAGCAGCGCCGGCACACCAAGAACCAGCAGGATGTTCGCGGTGTTCGATCCGACCACGTTGCCGATGGCGATGCCCGGCGAATCCCGCAGGACGGCCTGCACCGACACGAGCAACTCCGGCGCGGAGGTGCCGAATGCCACCACCGTCAGGCTGACGATCAGCGCGGGAATGCCCAGCCGCAGGGCCAGGTTCACCGCCCCCTTCACCAGCGCATCGCCGGCGAGCAGCAGGATCGCAAGCCCGAGGGCCACCAACAGCCAATCCATATGTCAGCTCTTTCCTTTGGAACAGGGGCAGGGCGCGCGCCCGATGCGCGGTCGGCCGCATCGCGTGCATTTCGCGGCGGTCAGGCGGGGCATCCTAGGCATGCGCAGGCGCCCGAACATGGCGAGAACCGCCATGCCGACAAGGAACAGGCTGACGATCTTGACCAGCACCTAGAGCCCGTACTGCGCATACAGGGCGCGTTCTTCGATCCGGGACAATGCGTCGTCCAGCACGGCGGCGCCGAACCGTTGCAGCAACCCGCGCCGCTGTCCGTAGCGGATGAACCGTACCTTGTCGCCGTAGCGATCCTTCATCACCGGCACGAGATGTCCGACCGCATCGGCAAGACCGGTCTTCACGGCGCTTGCCCCGATCCAGACCTCGCCGGTGAACAGGTCGGTGCCCTCGGGCAGCCGCGCGCCGCGCCGTTCGGTGACATGGTCCTTGAAGACGGTGTGCAGCTCGTCGAGCAGACCGCGCAGGCGCGCCACGTCCTCGTCCTTTTCGGGACTGAACGGGTCGAGCATGCTCTTGGACCGGCCAGCGGTGTAGATCCGCCGTTCGATCCCCTGCCGCGCGATGAACTTGTGCGCCCCGAACGACGCCGAGATGACTCCGATTGAGCCGACGATGGACCCGGGATCGACGACGATGTCATCTGCCGCAGCCGCGATCCAGTAGCCACCCGACGCCGCCACATCCTCCACGAAGGCCGTCACGGGCAGGCCGGTTTCAGTGGCCAGCCGCCTGATGCGCGCGCCGATCAGCGACGACTGGACGGGGCTGCCGCCCGGTGAATTGATGACGAGAGCGACGGCCGCGGGCTTGCCCCGTCGGAAGGCCCGTTCCAGCATCTGCGCCGTCGCGGCGTCGTTCAACGCACCGCGGCCCCCTGCGGCGATCATGCCCGACATGCGGACGACGGCAACGCGGGGCGGGCTCTTCAGGAAGGGCACGAGATGTCTCATGCGCCTCACATAGAGTGCGGGTCGCGCAACAACAAGCGCGCGACAACAAGGGGCGACGGGCCCCGCGAACGCGAACGCCCCGACCGAAGGCCGGGGCGTTGCAGATCGGTTCGTGGTTGGACGGGTTACCAGAGCGCGACGAGATCCGATGCCGATGTGCCGGTGGCCATCACCCGCCGGATACGCAAGGGCAGGAGGGTGCCGCCGGGCACCGCGGCCAGGGTGATCGTGCTGCCGGAGGCGAGTTGTGCCGCGATCTGCCCGCCGCTGCCAACGTAAAGCGCGCGGGTGACGTGGGCGAGATCGCCGCCATCGTCGGGAACGACCATGCTGCCATCGATCGCGGGCGAAGTGAGGCCGGGGGTCGTGTGTGCGTAGATATCCGCCATCTGAGGCTCCATCGTTGCGGGCGCGCGGCCCATGAACTGCTCGGGTCACCGGCCCGCGACAGGCGCGCGGGATGCCCCGGCAACGCAATGGAACCTGCGACGGATGGCTTAAGAGTGGCTTGTCATGCCGTGCGCCCCACGCCAATCTGGCGCAACGGGACCGCGTGCGACGGCACATCGGTGTCGGGTCGGAAAGGCAATCGATGCAGTTGATCAGGCTGGCAGTCCTTGGATGCGCGATGGTGGCATGCGCCGGCACCGCGGCCGCGCAGGCGTCGGGTCCCGTGTCCACGCTCGTGGATGCCGCGACCGCGATCCCGACGACCGGTGGTGCGGCCGTGGTCGGCGTCGCCAATACCCGGCGCGACCCGGGCACCGGGCTGATCGATGTGCTTCTGACACCCGATCCGGCCCTGCGCGCGGAACCGATCGTCGATCCCGAGGCCACGGACGTGGCCGCCGGCATCCTGCGGCGGTTGCAGGCGAGCGGAACCGCGGCCGGGCTCGCCGGCGTGCTCTACGACAACCGGGACAGCGGACATTCCGCCCTGTCCCGTTCACGTTTTCCGCAACTGGCGCACACGGATTACGACGACGCATTGCGGCAGCAGGGGGTGCATCACGGTGTGGCCGGGCGGGTGCGGTTCTCGCTGCCGGTGGTGGGCAATTCGTCCACGGCGCTGACCAGCGGGCCGATCGCCAGAAGCCTCGGGCGGCTGGCGATGGCCGATCAGGCCGCGGCGCTGCGCAGTTACCGCCTGTTCGTGTCGAACCACCTGTATGTCTACCCTGAACATCGGGACTATGACCCCGAAACCGGCGACAGGTTGCAGGCCAACGTGCCGTATTTCCTTTTGTCACAGGGATCATCGCGGTCCGACAGGCCGTTCGTGCGGACTGCGTTGGAAATCGTTGCCGGGCTGACGCCGGACACGCGGGCGGCGGCCGAAGCGTCGGGCCGCCTGCCTGCGACAGTGCAAGCCGTCATGCGTCGCACGCTGGATGGGGTGAACAGCGACGCGCAGTATCTGTCCCCGCTGGCCCATCCGCCGGTCTTTACGGGTAGCGCATTGCGCCCCGCGCTGGCCGTGCGCTATGCGAATTCACTGGCGCCCGAGACGCTGCCACCTCTGGTCACACTGTCGGTCGAGCGCGATTTCGCGGCGCGTCCCGGCGTCGACTACCTGGCCGGCAATCTTGGCGAGATCCTGTTCACGACCCCGATGGCCGTCGCGCGCGCGTGGCGCTCTTTCGCGCATGACCGGCGCGTTACGCTCCGCGCAGCGATCACGCCTGTGGCGGACGGCGCGACCACGCCGCGGTTCCACTGGATATTGTTGCAGGGCGATCCGGACCGGGTGACGATCCGGCCGCGTGACGGTGCGGGCGACGTGGCCGATATCGACATCGCGTGGCATGATCGCTTTCCCGTCGCGCCGGGCCGTCCGATGCTGACCCCGCGGGTCGATGTCGCGGTTATCGCGGACGCGGGCGGTGCCATGTCCGCCCCAGCTGTCTTTTCGGTCCTCTTTCCCACGCATCAGGCACGCACATACGTGCCCGGACCCGACGGAACCCCGGTTTTGACAGAGCTGTCCTACGCGCGCCCCGCGTCGTCCGGCGAGTATGCGGATCCGCTGGTATGGCCCTCCGCGCCGTGGCGCGACGTGCTTGTCCGCGATGGGGACGGCCGGCTGGTCGGCATTGACCGCACCCATGACGATGGCACGCAGCATGTCCTGAAATACGTGCCCGAGGGCTGGCGCATGGAAGACGGTCAGATCCTTCGCCATGCCGCCCGGGCCGCCCGGCAGGGCGTCTTGGAACTCGAGATGGCGCCCTGAGCGCGGGGGGCCCGTCAGTAATAGGACTTGTCGTAGCCGTAGCTGCCTTGAGAGTAGCGCGCCTTGTTGAACACGACGCCGATCATGTTCGTGGCCGAAGCGATCTCCGTTTCGCTGACATCCACTTCGTCGATGGAGGTCTGTTCGGCCGCGGCGACGAGAATCGCGGCATCGGTGAAGTCCAGAAAACCGATCGTGTCGTCGCTGGCCAGCATCGGCGGGGCGTCGAAAAGCACGAGGTCCGGCGCGAACTTGCGTTCGACAAGCTCGATCTGCTGACGGGCAAAGGCACTGTGCAGCAGTTCCGACGAATTGGCGCTTGGTACGCGGTTGGTGCCGAAGGCGAGGTTGTTGCCATAAGCGATCATGTGCGCCTCGGGTGGCTCGTGGCCGCCCAGCACGCGGGCGAAGGCAAGGTTCTCGCGAATGCCGACGAGGTTCGCCAGTTCCGGCCGGCGCATGTCGATATCGATCACCAGCACCCGCAACTCCGTCTGCCGCGCGAGGCCGAAGGCGAGATTGGCGGTGATCGTGGACTTCCCGCACTTCGGGGTGGGCGACGTGATGGCGATCCGGCGATACCCGTTGGCCTTGCATTGCTGAAGAAGCCGCGTGCGCATCATGTCGAACGGCTGCGCGACCGCCCCGCCGAAGAACGACAGTACCCGGTTGTTCTTCAGAAGTTTCTCGTTCGGCACGAATTGAGGCAAGGCACGCCAGGCCGCCGCCACGTCCTGTGAAACGGGTGTCGCGCCTCCGGTATTCTGCGTGGCATGGCCCGATGCCGAATTGTCAGCCGAACGGGTGGCGGATGACGGCGCACCCTCCGCGGTCTGTGCGGCTTCACGACGCCGGTCCCTTGCGCGGCTGAGTGCTTCCTGAAGACGTTCCATCACTTCACCTCGACACTGGGGAATTCGCGCTGGTCATCCGATCACCGAAAAGCCAACCTTGTTGAAAAGGCGCTCGATCAAGCCGTCCAGCGGAAAAACGAACGTGTGCACGGCGAACAGGCCGAGTGGCAGGAGGACCACAAGTCCGGCGACCGCGCCGAAGATGACCGTGCGGCGGATCGCGATTTCCCGACGGGTGCGGATGTAGGGAAGTACCGCGAAGGGCGTGATCCCGAGACGGCTGGTCAGTTCGACCGGCCTGCGGATCGACCGGTTCAGGAATTCCAGCAGCACGATGAGCGCAAGCCCCGCGAACATTCCTGCGCCCACGCCCGCCGCCGCGATGATCGGCCGATTGGGCTTTGTCGGACGTTCCGGCGCGATCGCCTGTTCGATGATCGAGATCCGCTGCCCCTTCGCAAGAAGTTCGATCCGTTCGCCGGTGGCTGCAACCGACAGGCGCGCCACGGCTTCGTTGTATTGGCTTTGGATATTGTCGTAATCGCGCTGCAGCTTGTTAAGTGTCACACCGTTCGCGGCCGCCTCGGTGAGGTTTTCCTCGATTTCGGGGATCTCGGTGTTGATGCGCTCGATTTCCGCGCGCAGCGTTTCCATGCGCCGGTCGATATCCTCGATTTCGGCCTCGAAGCGGATCTGCTGCTCGGTTCGCGGAGCGGCCAGTTCTTCCGGTTCCGGTTCGGCCTCCGTATCTTCATTCAGTGCTGCGGCGCGCTGCTGTTCGAGACGTTCCTCGAGCTGGCTGACACGTGCACGCAAAAGCGTGACCCGCGGGTTCTGCTCGGAATAGATCAGCAGGGCTTCGGACAGCGCAGCGCGCTGGGTCATCAGTTCCTGCTCAAGCGGCGACCCCGCGGCACCGCCTTCGCCGTCGATGCCCACGACCTCGAAGAGTTCCACGAAGCGCTCGCGCTGATTTTCCAAGGCGTCCAGCGTCTGCCGCGCCTCGATACGTTGGTTGGTCAGATCATCGAGCCGCGTGCGCAGGAACGTCATGTTGCTCGGGACTGCGATCCCGACCTCGTTCTGGAAATTGATCAGTTCCACGCTCGCAGCATCAAGCTCGCTGCCCAGCCGATCGACCTCCTGCGTGAAGAATGCCAGCGTGTCGCCGGCCTGCTCCGTACGCAGTTCGACATTCTGCTGCAGCACGCGGGTGACGAACTCGTTCGCCGTCTCCGCGGTCTTGGGCGCCGAGTCGCCGCGGTACCTGATCTCGAGCACCGTCGCCGCGGGTTGCCCGCGGCGCGCGGCGCCTGCCTGCGAGAATGCAAAAACTGTGCGGCTGCGCATGTCCTCGACGATTTCCGACGAGCTGGGGCGGCTGCCGCTTTCATCCGGCGGGTACAGATTCAGCGCATTGGAGATATCAAGGAGCACCTGACGGGACAGCAACCGTTGCTCGATGATTCGCAGCTGTTCTGCCGCCTGAACCTGTACCGTGCTGGCCGCAAGGTTGTCGGGGATCTGCTCGGCTTCCACGAGCAGCACTGCGCGCGCCTCGTATTCCGACGGCAGCACCAGCGCCAGCGAAAGCCCGACCGACGAGAACAGGGCCGTAACGAGAATGAAGTACGGGCTGCGACGTAAAAAGACCGTAAAGTAGTACTTTAGATCAAGATTCATCGTTTTGGTCTCCGCTACGGCTGGCTGCGCCGAAGAAAACGCCATCGGCCAGCACGTTGTCGATCGTTTCGCCGGTTACCTCCATCTGGTCGGCTGAAAATGCATATACCAGACCAAGGTCACACAACTGGTTAATCAGCCGCGGCACGCCACCGGTCAGCGCATGAATGCGCGTCACAGCGTCCCGCGTGAACTCTTCTCCCGTGCCATTCGCCACCTGAAGACGGTGTCTGATGTATTCCGCCACGTTGTCGGCGTTCATGGCCGACAGATGAAAGCTCGACCCGACCCGCTGCACGAACTGCTTGAGCTCGGGCCGCATGATAAGGTGCCGTAGCTCCGGCTGTCCGACAAGCACGAGTTGCACGAGTTCGTCCTTGTTCGAGTTGATGTTGGTCAACATGCGCAGTTCTTCAAGAGTGCTCACGTTGAGGTTCTGCGCCTCGTCTATGATCAGGATGACCCGCTTGCCGTCCGCATATGTTTCCAGAAGGAAATCCTGGAGCGTCTGGAACAGCGTGACATAGGACGCGTGCGGATCGAAGTGCACGCCAAGCGCATGCAGGACCCATTGCAGAAGCTCGCCCCGGTCGCCCTGGGCGTTCGAGATGAGCCCCACCACCACGTCCGACCCGAGTGTCTTGAGAAGATGCTGCAGCAGCGTCGTCTTGCCCGCGCCGATCTCCCCGGTGACGACGGTGATCGGCGACCGCGTGAGGACACCGTACTCCAGCATCGTGTAGGCGAGCCGATGGGACTTGGACCAGAAAATGAAATCCGGGTCAGGCACGAGCGTGAACGGACGCTCCGTGAACCCGAAGAACGAATTGTAGATGTCTACAGGCGCTGTCGTGTTCATGGTCCCTTGATCTGGTCCCCCGGCATGGCCGGCGACCTGCCTTTGTCGGCGCGTGGATTGTGAACGTGTAACTCGATACGTGTGCGGCTTCCTTAAACAGAAACGCCGCCGATGGGAAATCCGTTTCGCCGCAGGTGAAAAAAGGTCGCAAACACTGCCCAATGGGGCGTCGCGGGCCGCCGACCTGCTGTGTGACGGGAATCACGCGGCACGCTGCGCGCGCTTCGTCCCGACGATCGTGGGCTGCGCCTGCTACACTTGTGCACGCCTCGCGTGCATCGGGGGTCAGCGACGTGCCCGATTTTTCTGCACTGCAACATGAAATCAACTTTAGCGTAAGGAAAACAATACCTTGTGCAATTTACCAAAAGTGGGTAAGAGTGTGTGTAAACGTTGAACTGAATCGGCATTACGTGATAGCAAATATGAAGGGATGTGAAAATGCGCACTTCCGACAGGCCTCTTCACCTGACGTTCAGGTGACTGGAAGCTACGGTGTTATGGTCGGCTGAGCGTGGTTAACGAAAGGGTAGGTTACTTGACTGCACATTTTCCCAACAGTCCGGGTTCCATTTCGGAAATCGTGGACTATACGCCGCAAACAGGTCTGTACCGGTCGGGGCTAAAGCGGATATTCGACATTGTCTTCGTTATCTGCACGTCCATCATCGTGGTGCCACTCGTCGCCATCCTGTCGATGATCGTGTCGCTGGACGGGGGGTCGCCCTTTTACGTCCAGACGCGCGTCGGATTGAAGGGGCGAAGTTTCCGCATGGTAAAGTTGCGGTCGATGGTTCAGGACGCGGATCGCAAGCTTGCCGAGTATCTTGCCACGCATCCGGAAGCTGCCGCCGAGTGGGCGCGAACCCAGAAGCTCCGCCACGATCCGCGCGTGACATGGATCGGTCGCGTGATTCGCCGTACGTCGCTCGATGAGCTTCCGCAGTTCTGGAATGTGCTCATGGGGGACATGAGCGTCGTGGGACCTCGGCCCATGATGCCCTCGCAGCGGGATTTGTATCCGGGTCAGGCCTATTATGCACTTCGACCCGGAGTGACAGGGCTGTGGCAGATTGGCGAGCGCAACAACACGTCCTTCGCGTCGCGTGCGCGGTTCGACGCGGATTACTACAGTCTCATGAGCTTCTGGGCGGACCTGAGCATCATCCTGAGAACTGTTCGTGTCGTGTTGCGGGGCACAGGGGTGTGACTGCGGCTGCGTTGGCAGGTTTGCAAACAGGTTAGCCGCGTTAACGCATCGCATGGAATTGAGAGATATGAAGGGCATCGTGATGCGCTGCCCCTTTTCTTTCGGGTGGCTCCGAGACTAAGAACTTATAAATGCGCTCAATCCCAAGGGTTTCTTTGATGTCCAACGTCCGCCTGACGCTCGCAGCAATCACTGTCGGCATGACCCTTCTCCTCGCCGGGTGCGATACCGTCGAGGAGAGGGCGGAAGCAAAGTATCAGAGTGCCATCGAACTGGCCGACGCCGGTGAAATCGATCGGGCCAAGGTGGAACTGCGTGCGGTGTTCGACCTTGACGGCGAACACCGCGATGCGCGGATGCTCTACGCGGATCTCTTGCGTGAAGGCGGGGAATTCGAAGAAGCGTTCCGGCACTACCTGCTGGTGGCCGAGCAGAATCCGGACGATTTCGACTCGCGACTTGCGATGTCGGAACTGGCGATTTCCATGGGCGCATGGGACCTCGCCAAGCGTCACAGCGACGCCGCGGCCGCCCTTCGGCCCGGGGACCCGGCGCTCGAGACGGTTCTCGTGGTTGTCGCCTATGCGGACGCGTCGCGCCAGGAAAATGCCGCGGAGCGCGACGCTGCCGCGGAAACCGCGCTTGAACTGACCGCCGATGATCCCGGCAATATTCTGGCACAGCAGGTGGCCATCGACGCCCTGATCCGGGAAGGCAACTACGATGCCGCGCTCGCGAATGTCGAGGCTGCATTGGACGCCGTCCCGATGGATCGGCAGATGAACCAGCTGAAGCTGACGATCCTCGCCCAGACAGAAGACATGGCGGGGCTGGGCAACCACCTGCGCGACATGGTCGAACGCTTCCCGGAAAACCGCGAAGTCCGCACCGCGCTCGTGCGGTGGTATCTGGCCAATGACGATGCCGACGGTGCCGAAGCGTTCGTCCGCGAACTCGTGGCGAATGCTGGCGATGAAATCGCGCCGCGCCTGGCCCTCGTGCAGTTCTTGTCGCAGGTCCGCGGCAGCGAAGCGGCTCTTGCCGAGACCGAGCGCCTGATCGACGAAGGGCTCGACAACGATACGTTCGGCCTGCTCAAGGCCAGCATCCTTTTCGACAGCGGTTCGCAGGATGTGGCGATCTCGCAGATCGAATCCCTGGTCGAGGGACGAGAATCCTCCGAGACGGTGCGCGACATGAAAACCACGCTCGCGCGGATGTATCTTGCGACGGGCCGCGGGGATGACGCCCGTGCATTGGTGGACGAGGTTCTCGAAGCGGATCCGGTTAACACGAACGGCCTAAAGCTTCGGGCTAACTGGCTGATCGAAGATGATCGCGTGCGCGAAGCCGTTCTTGCCTTGCGCACCGCACTGGACCAGACCCCGAACGATCCCGAAACGATCACGCTTCTTGCCCGTGCCTATGAACGCGATGGCAACCGAGAGCTGATGGCGGAAAGCCTCGCGCTTGCGGTCACGGCCTCGAACGCAGCCCCCGAGGAATCGCTGCGCTATGCGCGCTTCCTGATCGCCGACGAGAAATACCTGAGTGCGGAGGACGTTCTGTTGCAGTCCCTGCGGCTGTCGCCCTCCAATCTCGAGCTGCTGCGCAGTCTTTCGGACGTCTATCTTGCGCTGAACGATCTCGGCCGGGCAGAGCAGGTCGTGCAGGCCCTGCGGGATCTCGGCACAGAGGACAGCGACGCGCTTGCCAATGTGGTGCAGGCCGCGATCTTTCAGCGCTCGGCCCGGACCGACGAAAGCATCGAGCTTATGATGAGCATGATCCGCGAGGGCCAATCGGCGCTCGCGGCACAGACAGCGATCATCAGGACCCGTCTCGCCAATGGCGAGGTGCGCGAGGCGCGCAGCTTCATGAACGATCTTCTCGCGCGCACGCCGGAGGACGATCCCAACATCGTGGGTGTCCAGTTTCTCAACGCGGCCCTGACGGCCACCGAAGGCGATCTTGAAGCGGCCCAGTCGATCTATCGCACCATCCTCGACAAGCATCCTGAACTCGAGGCTGTGTGGCGCGCGTTGATCGCGACGACGGTGCGCGCGGGCGACACGTCCGGGGCGATCAACGTGGTGGACGAAGCTCTCGCCGTCGTGCCGCAATCCATGAACCTGCGCTGGATCAAGGCCGGGCTTGCCGAGCAACTCGGGCGCATCGATGAAGCCATCGCGCTCTACGAGGAACTTTACGAGGACGACTCGAACTCGACGATCATCGCGAACAACCTTGCCAGCATGATCACCACGTACCGGGATGACGAGGACAGCCTCGAACGTGCCTATGTGATCGCGCGGCGCCTGCGCGGGTCGGATTTCCCGGCCTTCCAGGATACCTATGGTTGGATCGCCTATCGCCTCGGCAATCTTGACGAGGCGCTGGAGAACCTTGAACCGGCCGCCGCGAGCCTGCCCGGCGATCCGACGGTGCAGTACCACTTGGCCCGTCTCTACGATACGCTCGGCCGCAACGACGAAGCGCTTGTTCGCTATGACGCAGCGCTGGACCTGTGGTCGGATCGTCCGATCGCACTTGCCGAACGCGCCCAGAGAGAGCGTGACGCACTGGTGGCGCGGGTCGAGGCGGGCGAAACGCCGGAAACACTGCCCGATGGCACTCTGCGGCCGACGGCGACGGAGTGATCCAGACCCAGTGTCGTAGTTTTCCTGCGGCGCACATCGAGGGGCGAATGCGCCGCGCATTTTGGGACACACCCAACACTGGCGCCCCCTTCTTCCGTGTGACCGGGGTCTCCGTGCCCCGGTCGCCGAATTTCCCCGGCCGTTGGCCGCGAAAGCAGGCACCGGGCACGCGTGCCCCGGCCAACCCGTCGGTTCACTCAAACGGGTGTTGCTCACTGACCTGCATCCCCAAGCAGTTCTCACCCTGCGGTTCGACGTATTCCTGACCGAGAAGGAAGGCGATGAAGCGTGTCAGGTGCAGTTAGAGCGTGTCGCCTCAGATCGGATTCTGGATTCCCATAGCGGTTATCCTGTGATTCCATGCCTTGTAGGCAACTATGGGGGTCAGGGATGGGTAAACCGCATCCTGTTGAGCTGCGTGAACGTGCCGTGCAGATTGTCGCGCAGGGCCACACGCACACCGAGGCGGCGCGGCGACTTTGCGTTTCGATCAAGTTCGTCAATGACATGGTGCGGCTCAAGCGCGAGACTGGCGCGCTTGCGCCAAAGCCGCAGGGCAATCCGGGACGCGGCAAGCTGACCGATGTCAAAGACTGGGTGCGGCGCCGGATCGCGGCCGCCCCGACCTCACGATCGATGAACTGACGGCGGAACTTGCTGCCGACCACGGGTTGAAG
>NZ_QDFI01000109.1 GCF_003254465.1 Meridianimarinicoccus zhengii | reverse complement strand
CGGCGGGGCACCGGCGGCCGCCCCGCCGCCCGAGGTCATCGCTGCAGGATCTTGCACCGGGGATACGTTCGCCGCCGCCTGTCCCATGGCCGGACCGCGGGACCGGAGGGCGACCGCCCGGGCAGCCCCGGCCGCGGCCACCGACGGCCTGGCCGATCCCGCGGTTCCGCCCAGTCTGCCCAGGCCATCCGCGCGAACCGCAGGGCCGTTGCCGCTGTCTGCTGACACCACCGGCGCGAGCCGCTTCTTGAGAACCTCTTCGCGCGGGCCGAAATCGACCTGGCGCCCCTTGTTCAGGACCAGAAGCTTGTTGCACTGGCGCAGGATACCCGGACGGTGGGTCATGATGATCACGCTGCACCCGTCGGCCCGCGCCTTGGCGACGGCCTGTTCAAGCGCCTGCGTGCCCTCGGCATCGAGACTGGCGTTTGGTTCGTCCAGCACCAGCAGCGCCGGCTTTCCATACAGCGCGCGCGCCAGCCCGATGCGTTGCATCTGTCCGCCGGAAAGCTGCGATCCGGCCATGCGGGCGGGTGTGTGGTACCCCATCGGCAGGGCGACGATCATGTCATGGGCACAGGCGTTCTTGGCCGCCTGCACGATCTTGTCGTCGCTTGCGTCCGGGTGCAGGCGCGCGATGTTTTCGCCGATCGTGCCGTCGAACAGCCGCACGGTCTGCGGCAGGTAGCCGATATACGCGCCGATGCGATCCTCGCGGTATTGCTGGATCGACGCGCCGTCCAGGCGGACGGTCCCCGCCGCGGGTGCCCAGCTTCCGGTGAGAATCCGCGCGAGACTGGTCTTGCCCGATCCGGACGCGCCGATGACGCCCATCACCTCGCCGGGCTGAAGGTCGAAGTCGATGCCCCGGAGCGTGGGCATCTTCTCGCCCGGAGGGATCGCAGCAGCACTCTTGACGCCGAGACGACCGGACGGGCGGGGCAGGTCCATCCCCGTCGCGGGGACCGGATTCCGGGCCAGCAGGTCGCCCAGCCGCGCCCAGGATTGCGCCGCCCCTTGCAGCATCGCCCAGCGTCCGACGATCAGTTCGACCGGCTGCAACGCCCGGCCCATCAGGATCGACGCGGCGATCATCGCGCCCGCCGTCAGTTCGCCGCGCAGGACGAGCCATGCGCCGAGTGCAAGCATCAGGGACTGCAGAAGCTGCCGGAAGGTCTTGGTGAAGGTCGAGAACTTGGACTGCCGGTCGCCAAGGATCTGGTCTTTGGCCTGCGCATCGACATGCTGCGCGAACCAGCGGTCGAAGGCCGCATCCTGCATCCCCAACCCGCGGAGCGTGTCGGAGTCGGATTGCAGCCGGTTCGAAAGCCCGCCGGTCGCGGCGCGGGCGGTATCCGCCTCCCTGGAAATCGACCGCGACAGGACGTGGTTGAGAACGGACATCAGGATGATGAGCCCGCCCCCTCCAAGTGCCAGAACACCAAGCGCCGGGTGCAACAGGAAGAGAAACGCGAGAAAGAACGGCGTGAAGGGCAGGTCGAACATCGCCGCCGCGACCGGCGACGCCATCAGGCGCCGGACACTGTCGAGATCGCGCGGTCCGTTGCAGCCAGCCGCACCGGAACCGGCCAAGTCCATCGCCCGGAGATTGGCGGAGAACACGCGCCGCGACAGGTGCAGATTGCACCGGGTCGCGATCCGCGACAGGACCCGGTCGCGGGAATAGTCGAGAATGCCCATGACGGCGAACAGGAAGACGACCAGAAGGGTCATGACGGCAAGGGTTTCCACCGACCGGCTGGCCAGCACCCTGTCATAGACCTGGAGCATGAAGATCGGTCCGGTCAGCATCAGGATGTTCAGGAAGACGCTGAACACGGCAACGAACGAAACGAGCGGCCAGTTGACGGCAAGGGCCTTGCGCAGTTCGGGCCGTCCGGGCGGAGTGCTGGTTGTCATGTCGGATCCTGCCTTGCGGGTTGGGCCGATCCGCAGGTGAAGCACGGCGCCTGCGGGCGGATCGGCTCGTTAGTCCGGAGAGGAGGCCGGGACACATCCCGGCGATGTCACAACCCTAGGAGGCGGATGTCTGGAGCATTTGGCGCGCGTGTCATGTTTCGAGAAAGTTTTTTTCAGAAAATGGAGAAACAGGCCGTACATCCATAACGCGTATGAAATCTTTGGTACGGTTCGGGTTTCGTGAGTCGATGTGTGCCATCCGGCACGACATGCACAGGATGTGACACGACGGCACGCACAGACCCCCGCAAAGACGGCACGCCCGAAGGGACGCGCCCGGCCCCCGGCCGGTCGTCACGATTCGGGCGATGATCGCGGGTTCAGCGGTCCAGGACCGTGCGCACCTTGTCGGCGAGAATCTTCCGCCGGTAGGGTTTGCTCAGCAGGTCGATGCCGGGATCGAGCCGCCCCTGGTGGACAATGGCGTTTTCCCTGTAGCCGGACGTGTAAAGAACCTTCAGCCCCGGATTTATCGCCACCGCCCGTTCCGCCAGTTCGCGCCCGTTCAGACCGCCCGGCATCACGATATCCGTCAGCAACATGGCGACATCGTCGAGATCCGCCAGCAAGGCCAGCGCATCGGGGCCGTTGGCGGCCTCGGTCACGCGGTACCCGAGACTCGCCAACTGCGCGGCAAGATGCGTGCGTACCAGTTCGTCGTCTTCGGCGATCAGGATGTGTTCCGTGCCCCCCGGCATGTCTGCCCGCTCCCGCGCGGCTTCGGCGGCGACCGCGCGCAGACCGGCACGCGGGAAATAGAGCCTGACAGTCGTCCCCTCGCGCGGTTCGGAATAGATCGTCAGATGGCCGTTGGACTGTTTCACGAAACCGAACACCATGCTCAGCCCGAGACCGCTGCCCTTGCCGATGTCCTTCGTGGTGAAGAACGGCTCGATCGCCCGTCCAACGGTTTCGGCATCCATCCCGATCCCGTTGTCGGATACCGACACGAGCACGTACTGGCCCGGCGTTACCTCGGAATAGGCGCGCGCATAGTCTTCGGACAGATGGGAATTGGCGGTTTCGATGGTGATCCGCCCACCCTGCGGCAGTGCATCGGACGCGTTCAGCACAAGATTGATGAGCGCCACTTCAAGCTGGCCGGCGTCCAGTTCGGCGGGCCAGAGCCCCGCGCCGCGCACGACCTCGATTTCCACGTCCTCGCTGATGGTGCGGCGCAGCAGCGCCTCGCTGTCCTTCAGAAGCCGGTTGATATCGACCCGCGTGGGTTGCAGCGGCTGCCGCCGGGCAAAGGCCAGTAGCCGGTTCGTCAGTTCCGCACCGCGTTCGGCCGCCTTGGCGGTCATGTCGGCCATGATCTGCAACTGCTGCTGATCCGTCAAAGCATCGGTCATCGCCTCGGCATTGCCGAGGATCACCGTCAGGAGGTTGTTGAAGTCATGCGCCACGCCGCCGGTCAACTGTCCGATCGCTTCCAGCCGCTGGACCCGGTCGAGCCGCCGTTCCAGTTCCTGCCGTTCCGTCAGATCGACCAGGCTGCCGATCATCCGCACCGCGCGCCCGCCTGCGTCGCGCAGGATAAAACCGCGGTCGAGCACGGTGGCATAGCTGCCATCGGCCCGGAGAAAGCGGTATTCGTTCG
Source organism: Meridianimarinicoccus zhengii (assembly GCF_003254465.1). Lineage (GTDB taxonomy): Bacteria > Pseudomonadota > Alphaproteobacteria > Rhodobacterales > Rhodobacteraceae > Meridianimarinicoccus > Meridianimarinicoccus zhengii. The sequence goes on along the minus strand of NZ_QDFI01000109.1, from coordinate 7,567 downwards.
TCCACATCGTGTCCGTCCCACCCAGCACGCGCGCCAGTTCCGTGCCGACACGGTCGCGGTCCTCGGGGTGAACGAGGCCCTGCCAGAACACCGGATCGGACCGGACTTCATCCGGCGCGTAGCCAAACACCTTTGTTATCGCATCGTTCGCCCACAACCTGTTCTCGTTCATGTCCCAGTCGAGGATCAGGTCCGGCGCCGCACGGGCGATCAGCTCGAACCGTTCGCGTTGCGCGCGCGCCTCTGCTTCCATCTCCTTGCGCTGGGTCACATCCCGGAAATAGATGGCCAGCCCGTCCGCGACGGGATAGGCGGACACGTCGAACCACGCGTCCAGCGGGGGATAGTACGTTTCGAAGCGCGCCGTCTCGCGCGTCGCCACCGCGCGTTCGTACTCAAGCTGCGACGCCGATCCGACCGCTTCGGGGAACTCCGCCCATACATGCCGGCCGATCAGCGTCTCGGGATCGCGTTGCAGCATCCGGCCCGCATGGCTGTTGGCGTATGTAAAGCACCAGTCGCGGTCGAGCTTCAGGAAAGCGTCGCCGATGCTTTCCAGCGTCTCGCGGTAGCGGCGGTTGGCGTCTTCCGCATCCATCCGCGCCTTCATCAGCGGCGTGATGTCCTGGAATGCACCCTGCGCGGCCACGATCCTGCCGCGCTCGTCCCGCACCGGCGCCGCAATCGCGCGCACCCATAGCGTGCTCCCGCTGGCGGTCACGATCCGGGCGATCTCGTCGGCCTCCACGCCGTCGTTCACGCAGTTCCAGAAGGCCTGCGAGATCCGGTCGCGGTCTTCGGGAACGTAGCTTTCCAGCGCGCTTTCGATGGTCGGCTGATGATCGGGGGGCACGTCATAGATCGCACAGGTTTCGGGGGTCCAGATCACCCGTTCCGGAAAAAGCTCCGCCCGCCATCCCCCCAGCCGCACCTTGCTGCCCGCCATGGCCAGAAGGTGTTCCATCTGCGACAGCCTCTCGCGGGTCTGCACGAAATTGGTCACGTCCTGCACGAACCCGGTGACGATCTCGCGGCCTGCGATCACGTGGCGTTCCCCGACACCGCTGACATGGACGATGCTGCCGTCGGCACGCTGGATCCGGTGGCGAAAGATCAGCTTCTGCGTGCGCCCTTCGGCGAAGTCGGCATAGGCGGCCAGCATCTGCGCCCGGTCGTCGGGGTGGACAAGTGCCACGTAGCCGTCGAAATCCGGCGCCGGACTGGCCCATGGAACCCCGTAGACCTCGTGGACCTTGGGCGACCAGGCAAGCTTGTTGCTTTCGACATCGAGATCCCAAGCCCCGATCCCGAGAAGCCCCTCGGCCGTGCGCCGCCGTGCTGCATGTTCGTCGAAGGTCCGCATGGCGGCGCGCACAAGGCCGATGCCCGACCCGATCGCGGGGGTCGGCCCGTCAAGGGGCGGTGCCGCCGCGACTTCCAGCAGGATGTTGTCGACCGTGCCGTCGGGGTCCGTCATCGGCGTTGCACTGATGATCCACGCCTTGCCTTCGCCACCTGCCCCCGGACAGATCAGCGCCTCTGGCGTGCGGGTCACCGCGACACGCCGCAGCGCCTGTTCCAGCCCGGTCGGATCCTGCGGATTGGCGGCGCCGGGAAACGTCTCCGCCACGGGGGTGCCGATCAGGATCGACCGATCCGCGCCTGTCGCCTCAACGAAGGCATCATTGGCCGCCACGATCCTGTGATCGTCGGCGGCGACGACCAGTGCCTTGCGCTGGCCCCGGTCGAAGGCACAGCGATAATCCGGTTCCCGGGATTGCCGCGGACCGCGCCCCGGCACGAGGGTCACCAGCGCCACATCCATGGCGCCAATTTTCGCCCCCCGCCAGTCTGCCCGTGCGTCCAGCACCGCCCCGGATGCGTGGCGCAATTTCCAGTCCCCGGTTCCGGACGCATCCGCCGTGTCTTCGGCACCTGACAGCACGACGTCTGCAAGCGCCAAGCCCGACTGCGGCAGACCTTCGCGGCCCGCATCGACCCCAAGCCAGGCCGCGGCGGCCCTGTTCAGAAAGACGACGTATCGTGCCGCAGTGTCGATCGCCAGGACCGGAAGCGCAAGGCGGTCATAGGCCGAAAGATCAACTGCGGACATCGTGTCATCCATCCTGTGCGTCCTTTCACGGGGCGTTTCTTGCCCGTGGCAGACACAGTGTAACGCGGGTGCCCTCGCCGGGTTCGGAAGACATGCTCAGGCATCCCCCCGATTGCTGGGTGAAGCCCGACACCATGCTCAGCCCCAGGCCGCTGCCCTTGCCCGGCGGCTTGGTCGTGAAGAAAGGCTCCTCGGCGCGCGCCAGGACCTCCGGACTCATGCCGATGCCCGAATCCTCGATCACGAGGCAGACACCGTCGATGCAGCCCGGGCGACCGCAGGCCGGGTTCTCCGGATCGTTGAGATGGGCACTGAAGGTCACGCGCCCGCCATCGGGCATGGCATCGCGGGCGTTCAGCAACAGGTTCCGCAACGCATTGAAAAGCAGCGCCGCATCGGCTTCCAGCGCAAGGTCCCCTGCCCCGATGCGGGTCGCGATCGTGATATTGGGGCCAAGCACGCGGCTGGCGATGGGCTGAAGTTCGTCCAGCAGCCTCTCGATGGTGATCGTTTCCGGTGCAAGCGGCTGCCGGCGGGCATAGGACAGCAGGTATCCCGTCAGGTCGCTGGCGCGCAGCGCCGCGTTGAGAATGCTGTCGGCGGATTTCCGGCGCGGCGCGGCAAGGTCCGGTGCTTCGGACAACGTTTCCGCCTGGCCCACGATCACCGTGAGCAGATTGTTGAAGTCATGCGCGAAGCCGCCCGCCAGCTTGCCGATGGTCGCCAGCCGTTCCGCCTGCGCCAATTGGTCGGACATGGCGCGGTTCTCGAGGATGCGGACGACCTGCCGCGAAATCTGGTCGAAGCTTTCTCGATCCTCCACCGCATATGCCCCGGACAGCAGCCGGCACGCGCATGTCGGCGAATCCGGTGCGCAGGGGCGTTCGCACCGCGGTTGCGCGTGGCCCGCTTCGATCAGGCCTTCGTCGTGGCCGCGGATGCGCAAGGGTGCCCGCAAGGGGTTCGGCGGCGCCCGCCAGTCCTCGCTCAGATATTCGTCTTCGCCCAGTACGATGCGGACCGCCGGGTGCTGGTCGGCCCGCATGCTGGCGACGATAGTTGCGATGATTTCGGGGATGAGCGTCGCGTCCGGCGTGCGCGGGGCGTTGGCCAGTTCCAGGATCCGGGCCTGGCAGCGCGCATGCCGTTCCAGCCATTGCATGCGATGTTCGTTGCGCCGGGCGTCCGTGATATCCCGAAGCGTGCCGATCAGCCGTTCGCCGTCGGATGCCAGCCGCGCCTTGCAGGACAGCCACCGCACGGTGCCGTCGGGCCGCCCGATCCGGAAATCGACGGCAAGCTCGTTGCTGTCCATGGCGTCCACGGCTTCGTCCAGCGCCAGCCGGTCTGCCTTCAGAACAGAGGTCGCAAGCGGATTGAACCCCTGGGGAAGCCCGTCCGACGGATCGAACCCCCAGAGCTGGGCCGCCCCGTCGCTGACATAGACCGTGCGCTTCTTGCCCGGACCTTCGGTCATGAAGAAGACATCCGAAACGCTTTCGGCGATCTCGCGGAACCGTTTCTCGCTCGTGTCCAGCCGGGCGAGCGCCTCGCGCTGCGCGGTCTCGTCCACGATCACCGCAAGAAGCCGCGGCGGTCCGTCATCGACCCCCGCAATCCGTTCGAGTCGCACCCGGCCGCGCATGGTCCGCCCGTCGCGCTGCCGCAGCGCGACCTCCGTCATCTCGGCCGTGCCTTGGGCGGCGGCCTGCACCACCGCCTGCGCCAGGGCATCCTGCTGCCCGGCGTCCTCGCCCAGCCGGCGGAACAGCGCGTGTGATTCCGCCGAAGGGCCGGTGACACGGAACGACGCTGTCGCCGCGGCGTTGGCCTGAAGGATCTCGCCGCTGGTGGATTCCACGGTCAGGGCCGGGACCGGAAGGGCGCTGAACAGCTGCTGGGCATGTTCGCGCGCCAGCATTTCCCGTCGCCCGGTTTCGCGTAGCTCCTCGGCCTGCATCTCCAGTTCGGTCTGGTGCACGACAAGCTCGTGGGTCAGCTCCGCGAGGCCCAGATCGCCGTCGCGCAACAGGCGTTCGGTTTCCGCGAAACGCCCGGAACGCAGCGCGTCAAGCGCGCGGTCGCGGATATCCCGTTCATCGCGCGGCACCGGAACGCGATCTTGCTTTTCAGAGCCGGTCACGCACGCCTCCTGTCTTCGCGGTGCCGGACGCGGTGCGCGACATGGTCCCGGATTGGCCTGCTGCCGCCGGGCCGACATCCGTATGGGGCATCGTATCGCGCCAGCCCGTCAGGCGGAAATGTGAAACGACGCAGCCGCCCGACTCAAGCCCACCGACATTGAGCAGGAACCACCGCTCGGCATCCGGCGCGTGGCACGGATAGACCATGGAAAACTGACGCTTCCTGCGCGCCAGCACCGATTCTATCCCCTCCAGCGCCACGCGCGGGTCGCTTTCATGGACCGCGCCGTCACGGCACACGGCAAGATAATCCGCGCCGACCCCCAGTTCCTTAGGGTCGCCGCCATTGGCGGTGGCAAAGTCGAGCCAGGATTCGTTCACCCGCGCGATCTTGCCCTTGCGATCCAGCACGGCGACGCATTCGGGCAGCGCATCGAGCACCGATTGCAGGCGTGCCGCATCGTGCAGGCTTGTCACGTCGATGCAGGACAGGACGATGCGCGTGCCCCTCTCAAGGTCGCCCGGATGCGGCAGGATCGTCACAAGCCAGCGGCGCCCGTTTCCGTCCGTGGCTTCCGTTCGGCTTGGCGTGGCCGTGTCGCGCACGGTCCGCAGACGGCTGAACAGATGCAGGTCGTCCAGATCGTGGGACAGTTCCGTGAGCGGGCGGCCCAGATCGACCTCGCGCAGCCGGAACAGTACCGCGGCTTCCGGTGTGAAGCGCGTGACCCGCAGATCCCCGTCGAGAAACAGCAGCGGCAGCCCGGCGGACCGGGTGAGACTTTCCAGATCGGCGTTGAGCGCGTTCAGCTCGGCGATCTTCGACTGGTACTCCGCGTTGACCGTGTGCAGTTCCTCGTTGACGGATTGCAGTTCCTCGTTGGTACTTTGAAGTTCCTCGTTCGAGGCCATGAGTTCTTCGTTGCTGGCCTGGAGTTCCTCGTTGACGGTGCTCAGGTCCTCGATGGTGTCCTGAAGGTTCGCGCGGGTCAGGTCGAGTTCCCGTTCAAGATCCGCGAAGTGCTGGCTGCCCATTTCCGCGAGCGCGCCGGGATCGAGCGGCGACAGGTCGGCGGCGGCCACCGGGTTCGATGGCGCCTCGAATCCGACGATCAGGCGCGTGACCCGCCCGTCCTGTTCGGACATGATGGGCGTGACCGCCACGTGGCGCAGCAGGGGTGCTTCGTCCGGCGCCTGCAACGGCACCGCGTGCGACCGCTGCGGGGTCTTTTCTCGCGTCGCAGCATGCAGAAGCGTGGCCACGACGGGTGCCACCTCGTCGGGCAGAAGCTGCAACAGATCGAAGCTGGGCGCGCCGGTGCGCAGGCGCAGCAGGCGGTGAACATCTCCGAACATGTGCAGCACGGTGCGATCCGCCGACACCAGCACGGCGGGTGGCGCGTAGGCCCGTGCCAGCGCGGCAAGGGCAGTCGTGACCTCGTCGCCGACGACGGTCGCGCCCGCCGCCTGACCGGAAGCCCGTTGCGCGGGCGGATGGGCGCCGCGCGGCACCGGCATGTCACCCGGTAGAAGCGCCGTCATGCGGCGATGCAGCCGGTAGAGCCGGTGATGCCCGTCGATCGTGGCGAAATGCTCCGACATCGTGGCAGGCGTCTCGCTGCTGCCCAGGAACAGCACGCCGCCTTCGCGCAGGGCATATGTCAGTCGCCGCAGGACACCCTGCTGGGCCATTGGCCGCAGGTAGATCAGCATGTTCCGGCAACACACGAGGTCCATGCGCGTGAAGGGCGCATCGGCCAGAAGGTCATGGCGCGAGAACACGACCAGTTGCCGCAGACGCGTCCGGACCTGCCAACTGCCATCGTCCCGCTGCTCGAACCAGCGCGCGCGGATGTCTTCGGAAATCGCCGCGACCTGCGCCGCACTGTAGCGGCCCGCGGCAGCACGGGCAATGTAGTCGGGTTCGACATCCGTGGCGAAAATCTTGACGTTTGGGTCATGCCCCGCGTCGTGCATCAGGTCCGCCAGCACCATCGCGATGCTGTAGGCTTCCTCGCCGGTCGAACAGGCGGTGACCCAGACGCGGATCGGTTCGTCCGGCGCCCCGGCCCGCGCGGCGACCAGCGGGGCCAGCGCGGTTTCGGACAGGGACTTGAAGGCCGCCGTGTCGCGAAAGAAGCTGGTGACCGGGATCAGGACCTCGTGACGCAGGGCGACAAGCTCCTCCGGGGTGGCTGCAAGGTGATCGGCATAGGCTTCGACCCGCTCGAACCCGGTTGCGTTCATGCGCCGCTCGAGCCGGCGCAGCAGCGTGGCGGGCTTGTATTGGCCGAAGTCGATGCGCATGGCCCGCTCAAGCATCCGCAGCGCCGGATCGGCATGACCGGACGATGCGAGGTACGGACCGTCCGCAGCGCCGCGGGGGCGCGCCACCGCGCCGCTCCGGGTGATGGCCAGCACCTCCTGCGCCAGGCCCTCGGGCGAAAGGACATGGTCTGTCGCGCCACTGGCGATGGCATTGCGGGGCATCCCGTCGAAACGGCAGGTGGCCGGATCCTGCACGAGTATCCAGGCACCGGCTTCGGCCAGCTTGCGCACGCCCTTGCTGCCGTCGCCCCCGGTCCCAGACAGCACGATCCCGACCGCGCGCATCGGGGCGGCCGTGGCAAGGCTGTCGAAGAACGTGTCGATGGGCAGACTGAGCCCGGAGGCCGGCCGCGGCGCAAGTCGCAGGCAGCCATCCGTGACCGTCATCGCCGCATTGGGCGGCAGAACGTAGATATGCCCGCCCTGTAGCGGCATACCGTCCTCTGCCACCGCGACCGGCATCGCCGTGTGCCTCGCCAGCAACGTGTCCATCATCGTCTTGTGTTCCGGAGCAAGGTGCTGGATCACCACGAACGCGGCGGAGTCAACAGGTGGGAGGCTGCCGAAAAAGCGGTCAAGCGCCTCCAGGCCGCCCGCGGACGCGCCAAGCGCGACCACCACGCCTTCAAAGCCCGGCCCTTGCGGATCGGACAGGGGGCTTGGCACTTCGTCCATCGGAAATCCCTTGTACCAGAATGCACACAGTTTGCCCCCATGACTCGGCGTCATCAAGTGCCCTGGCGCACCCCTGACACCAGAGTCACGACATTTCAATATTTTGCAACGATTTGCACAATTCGGTCAAACGCGCGCCGGGAACCGACATTTCCGCGAATGCCTGCATGGGTGAAGACGTCCTACGCACGGAGCAACGCATCAAGCCCCTTGCGTTTCGGTTTGCCCGTCTTGGGGCTTGCCTAGCAGGCCGCTGAAATAGTCCAGCCTCGACAGAGGTTTGAGAACATGATTCACCCTCGGCACG
>NZ_QDFI01000108.1 GCF_003254465.1 Meridianimarinicoccus zhengii | reverse complement strand
ACAAACGCTGAAAATAAGGATCAACGCCAGCCAAGGGCGCCCTTGCCGCGGAGCGGCTTAGTCCTTCCGGCATTCCTCAATCCGGCAAGAAGGCGCATTGCCAAGGGAGGCCTAAACCCCCTTCAAGCCGACACTGTCAGTCGACCGGCTCGAAATCCGTCATCTTGAACGATCTGTCGTTCAGGGCGTCCTGTGGACCATAGAACCGGAACATCGGCATGGGACGCTTGCCCGCCGTATCAATCCAGTTCGACTCCATCCCCTCCGGAGCCTCGGGGCCGACATAGATCGAAACGGATCCGTCTTCGTTCGTCTTCATGTTGGCCAGATCGTACGAGGACAGCGTGGTTCTGCCGTCCGGCGCATAGATGAAGCTGTAGGTCGCCCGGTCATACACGGTCAGGGCCCAGAACTGCTCCACAGGAACGTCCTTCGGCACATCGACCCGATAGGACCGGCCCGCTTCCAGCAGGTTCCCGTCCCTGTCGGCCATCGACACAAGATACTGCGTGGCAGGCGTGTCGCTCAGGACGACCGGAACGTAGGTGCACCAGGCAAACTGGGCGGCGCGCGGTATGGTGTCGATCCGGTCCCCGTAGGTGTATTCGAAGCGGCGGTTCTCATCGCTCATCAGCAAGGACGCATAGTGGCGATCCGGCCAGTAGAAGCGCTCTGCCGGCAAGTTGTCGAAATAGTCCTGAATGTAGTACCAGCCGTCGACGGCAGCCTGCCGCATGGCGCGCCTCGTCGTTTCGTCGGGGGCGAAGGGCTGACCTTGCCGAATTCCCAGCGTGGCGAGCATGCCCATCATGATCTTGTCCTGATCCCGCACCGGCTCGACACTGAAGATCTGATAGACGTCGTCGAAGTAGACCTCGTCATGCCGCGGCAGGCCCGCATAGCGGTCGTTCGATGGGTCGATGAATTTCTGCTCGGGCGGAGTGTCCGCTTCGGACAGGTAGTACATCCTGAGCCGCTTGGCATAGTCGTACGCATCCTTCTCGGTCTTTCCAGGCAGAACGACCGATCGGAAGGCAAAGGCGATGCGGTAATTGGGCGAGGCGACGTGAAGGTATCCGTCGGGGATCTCGCCGCTGTAGCCGGGCGGGGTGAAGAGGTATTTCGAGGCCTGTCCCTTGTCGAGACCGGAGGGGCCGATATCGGCGATGGTGAACTGCCAGGCATCCACCACCTGCCCGTAAAGCGTGCCGTCCGGGCCGGAGTCCGGGACTTCCAGCACGACCGGACCGTTCTGCAGGTTGGTATAACCGCCGATGTAGGGGGTGCTGCTGTTGCTGGTCGCCACTTCGAGGTTCGGCCCGGCCGTTTCGGAATAGGAGAAGATGGTGTTGTTCTCGGCTCCGAGTTCCTCGAATGCCCAGTCGCGCATGCGATAGATGACGACCGCGGGCATGGCCCAGAGCACCACCTCCAACGCGCGTTGGTACTTCAACTGATAGTCGAGATCCACGACCGAGCGCTCGGCCCCGGTCGGAGGCTGGCCGCCGACCGGTTCATCGGTCGGATTGCCGAGAGGGGAATAGGCCTGCGCGAGCGACGGCCCGGCGGACGCCAGGATCATCGACGTTCCGAGCAACAGGCCCATTGCCCTGGAAGCAATTCCACTGAAGTCGATTTTCATGGAGCAGGATCCTTCAAGTTTTTGCAGTAGGTTTCCTGGCAAGGGCCAAGGCCGGCGATCCGGTGGCACGGCAGAGCGTTGAACACCACGCGGCGACACGCCCTGACGGGCCGACCGAAGAGAGCGAAACCGATGGCGGGTCTTTCCGCCGCACGGATCAAAAGCGGACCGAGGAGTGGCGCCGGCGTCGTGGCCGTAGCGCGCGCTACTCCAGAACAACGCGCACGTCGTTGATGGTGCCCGTGAACTCGAAGGGAAGCTGGTAGGTGAAATCCACCGCCGAACCGTGGTCCATGCCGATATCCATGCCCTCACCGAGCGAGAACTGGACCGGAACCGTCCTTTCCAGCCGACCCTCGGTCACGGTGGCGCCGTCGACGAGGAGGGCGACCGTCGCGCCCTTGCCCGCACCGCCACCGTCATAGTCGAACCGCACGGTCACCTGCGACCGTCCCGCAGGCAGCGGATCCGGCGCGGCGAAGGTCGGACGTTCAAGGCTGAGGTAGTTGTACACGAAGGTCGGACGCCCCTCCCGCAGGTACAGGCCGACGCCGCCCTCGAGGCCGCCCACCGTCAGGATCATCCCGTCGCCCCCGCCTTCGGGAACCTCCAAATCTGCCGTGATGGTCCAGGATTTGTTCAGAAGCGAGGGCGACGCGCTCAGGGGAAGCCCGACGACACCGGGGTAATAGACCAGCTCCTTGCGGCCAGCAATGAGACTGGGGCGCCCCATCAATTCGTCGTCAAACCGCTCCGTGGCGCGCCAGTCGAGCGGGAGGACATTGTGGCGCGCGGCTTCCGCCCACCAGAGATCCTGCATCTGACGCAGTTTCGCGGGATCGGCCGACGCGAGGTCGTTGGCCTGGCTGAAGTCCTCTTCGATGTTGTAGAGTTCCCATGTTTGCTGGTCCGGGTCGAACGCGCCGCGCACGGACTGCCAGGGCTGAAAGGACATGGCCGAGGCCATCCATCCATCGTGATAGATCCCCCTGTTGACGCCCATTTCGAAGTATTGGGTGGTCCGTCGTCCCGCGGCATCGGCATCGTCGAAGGTGTAGGCGAAGCTGATACCCTCGATCGGCTTTTGCACGACCCCGTTCAACTCGGTCGGCGGCGTCACGCCTGTCAGCTCGTAGATGGTCGGGGCGATATCGATGATGTGAAGGAACTGATCGCGCAGCCCGGTTTCATCCGCGATGCGCGCGGGCCAGCTGACGATCATTGGGTTGCGGGTGGCGCCGAAATGGCTGGCGACCTGCTTCGTCCACTGGAACGGCGTGTTCATCGCATGGGCCCAGGATGCAGGGAAGTGGTTGAAATGCTTCGGCCCGCCAAGCTCGTCGATCGCCTCGATGTTGTCCTCCCACTTTTCGGGGAAGCCGTTGAAGAAGAGGTTCTCGTTGATGGATCCTTCGAGTCCACCCTCTGCGCTGGCGCCGTTGTCGCCGGCGATGTAGATGAATACGGTATTGTCGCCCTCGGGCATGCGCCTCACCGCGTCGATGATCCGACCCATCTCGTAGTCGGTCTGGGCGCCGAAGGCCGCGAACACTTCCATCATGCGGGAATAGAGCCGCTTCTGGTCCGCATTCAACGAGCCCCAGTCAGGCAGCCCTTCGGACCGCGGGGTCAATCGCGTATCCGGGGGCACGACGCCGAGTTCCTTCTGCCGTGCCAGGGTCTGCTCGCGATAGGCATCCCACCCCATGTCGAACTGCCCCTCGAACCTTTCGATCCATTCCTCGGAGACATGGTGCGGGGCATGTGTCGCGCCGGGCGCGACATAGAGGAAGAAGGGATTGTCCGGCGAGATGCTCTTGACCTTACGGACCCACGCGATGGCCTTGTCCGCAAGGTCGGTGGTCAGGTAATAGTCCTGATCCTTGGGGACGAAGACCGGATTGCGGTTTTCGTAGAGGCGCGGGTTCCAATGATCCATGTCGCCGGTATTGAAGCCGTAGAAATAGTCGAAGCCCAGGCCATTGGGCCAGCGGTCGAACGGGCCGGCCTCGCTGCTTTCCCAAGGGGGCGTGTTGTGGTTCTTGCCGATCCAGGCGGTCATGTAGCCGTTCTGGCGCAGCACTTCCGCGAAAGTGCCGGCGCTGCGGGGAATGATGGAGGTGTAGCCTTCGTAGCCCGTCGCGATCTCACCGATCACGCCAGACGAGACCGAGTGATGATTGCGCCCGGTGAGCAGCGCGGCCCGGGTCGGGCTGCAAAGGGAGGTCGTATGGAAGCGCGTGAAGCGCAGGCCCTCGGCTGCCAGTTCGTCCATCGTGGGGGACGGGGTCCCCCCTCCGAACGTGCCGAACTGACCGAACCCGGCATCGTCAAGCAGGATCAAGACGACGTTCGGCGCACCTTCGGGTGCTTGCACGGGTTGCGGGAACCGGGGCTGATCGGATTCCAGATACGTGCGGCCTACGTTGCCCTCGAATCGGTAATCCGGCCGAGGCAGGACCTCTGGAGTGCCGGCAGGTTCGGGTGGTACGGCCTGCTGAGCGACAGCTTGGGAAGAAAGCGCTGCAACTGTGGCAACGAGGAGCAGGATTCTGAGACTCATGGTGGATCCTTCAGATAACAGCGTCTGCGATCGCGATCGACATATTCGGCTGCGAAGCCGTGTGGGCGTTTTGAAGGCCGCCTCGACGCGCTGCATTTCGGTAAGGGACATCCGCGTAGATGTGCGCACCGGTTCTCCCCGTTCTCGGTGCCGTCCGCGTGCGGGTCGACGCTCCCAAGTTCTTTCGCCACGATATCCGACCCGCGACAGGCACATTGCTCGGATCTGAACAAACCGAAGACTTTCGGGCGCGACTCTTGTTGCGCGCTCGACTTGGTGGATGCGCCGCCCGTAGTCTCGACAAGGCCATCGTGCATCCGGCACGTGACCTGCAGTCGGTTGTGAGAATTACCCGGAAGATGTTCGCAGCGCAGCCGGATCGGCAACCGTGATCGTGCTGTAGCCGAGTTCGATGGCGCCTTTCGATGCCAGAGACCTCAGGGCCTTGTTCAGTACGGTGCGAGACAAGTTGGCAATCGTAGCGAGGTCGGCCTGAGTGATGTCGAGAACGCGTGGCGCGTTGGCTTGGCTCCCCAGACGTCCGCCGAGTTGCAAAAGGACGGCGGCGACGCGCGCCTCGCTGTTTCGGACCATCAGCGCATCCACCATCCCGAGGGCGCGTTCGAAGTTCTTGTTTTGTTCCTTCGATACCCACTTCCAGATCAGTGGTTCATCGCGTGCGATGCTGGCGAAATGTTGTGCGGGGAGGTGCAGCAGAACGGACCTGCGGGTTGTCGACAGGCCGACCATGCGCCGGACGCCTGACACGACCCCGCCCTCCCCGACCCAAACCGGCGGAAGGAGAAGGTAGCCCTTCTGCGGATCGCGTGTCCCCGGCGCGAACTCGACTGCAAGCGCCCCCTCGGAGAGGCCCCACATGCCGCCAGCTTCGTCAGCAACGTGCTGAAGATAGGTCTGCGCCGGGAATTCGTGCACTGAACAGGCACGAAGAATGCGATCGGAAAGTGCCGCGGAAATGGCGGCGTTGTGCACGAGATCCCACAAGGGACCCTTGAGGTTGGTCATGTTCATCGAGGATCAATCCGCTGTCGAATAGGCTGCAAGATCGCTTGGCACAAGTAAAGCTCGGGCAGGCGGGGCGGCCCGACACCAGCTGCACCGCGGCCGCAGACGCTTCCCGATGCGACAGGCCGATCATGATCCGAGCGCGGCATGATCGACAGAGAGATCAGTTCCACGGCCGCAACGGTCGCGCCGACGATGGCTGTTGACGCAACCGGAAGCGCGTCCACAAAACGACCGAATCCCCCAGCCCGCCTTTCAGGCGGCCGAACGTGCGGCCCACGGTATCAAGGAGCTCTTCGGTGACCGCCGAGACTCTTTCAAATTGTTCAGATCCGAACAGTGTGTCCAGGGCGGGTCGGGTATCTTCTTCGATAAATTTGGGAACGTCGACCCGCGCACGGTCGGCGCCAAAAACTGGGAGGCATTCAGCGCGTCTTTGCGGACGAAAGGAGCCTTTGGCACGGCAGCGCTGAAGCGCAGTCACGAGCGCTACCTCGACAGAAGCTCCACCTCACGCGGACCGATCACGGCCCGCCTGGGTAACTTGCCAGAATATGGGAGGAAGAGAACGTGAGTCTGACAAAGTTCTTTCATGTCACGCTGATCGCCTTTGCGATCGGTCTGCCGACGTCGGCGTCGGCCCAATCGCCAGAGAAGCCGAACATCCTTGTCATCTGGGGCGACGACATCGGGACAACCAACATCAGCTACAACAATCGCGGGCTGATGGGCTACCGGACCCCAAACATCGACCGCATCGCCGAAGAGGGCCTGTCGTTCACGGATTACTACGCGCAGCAGAGCTGCACCGCAGGTCGGGCGGCCTTCATCGGCGGCATGAACCCGCTCCGGACGGGGATGACCAAGGTCGGCGTCCCGGGCGCACCTGAAGGATGGCAGGAGTCGGATGTCACCATCGCGACGGTGATGAAATCGCTCGGCTATGACACCGGCCAGTTCGGGAAGAACCACCAGGGCGATCGCGACGAGCACTTGCCCACCAATCATGGTTTCGACGAGTTCTTCGGCAATCTCTATCACCTCAACGCGGAAGAGGAGCCCGAGAACGAGGACTATCCGACGGATGTCGTGATGCCCGACGGGCGCACGTTTTCCGAGACTTTCGGCCCAAGGGGCGTGATCCACTCCTGGGCCAACGAGGACGGCACCCAGCGCATCGAGGATACCGGCGCCCTGACCCGGGAGCGCATGGAGACGATCGACGACGAGACTGTCGCGGCAGCCATCGACTTCATGGAAGCCGCCGTGGAGGAAGGAACACCGTTCTTTGTCTGGTGGAACGGCACCCGGATGCATTTCCGCACGCATGTGCGTGCCGAAAACCGCAATCCCGGCAATGACGAATACACCGACGGCATGATCGAGCATGACGGTCATGTCGGACAGTTGCTGGACACGCTGGACCGGCTGGGCGTCACCGACAACACGATCGTCCTCTATTCGACCGACAACGGCCCGCACTTCAACACATGGCCGGATGCGGGCAATACGCCGTTCCGAAGCGAGAAGAACTCGAACTGGGAGGGCGCCTACCGTGTCCCTGCCTTCGTGCGCTGGCCCGGGCGGTTCGCGGCGGACGTGACGCTGAACGGGATCATTTCGCACCAGGACTGGCTGCCCACTTTCGCCGCCATCGCCGGAGCCCCGGACGTAAAGGATCAGCTTCGGGCCGGGCTCGAACTGGAGGGCAGAACCTATCGGAACCACATCGACGGGTACGACATGAGCGCCTACCTGGCCGGTGAGACGGAAGAATCGCCGCGGAACTACTTCGTCTACGTGAACGACGGCGGAGAGATCGTTGCTGTGCGCTGGCGGGACTGGAAGGTCGTCTACAAGGAGAACCGGGGGCAGGGCTTCGGGGTCTGGCGGGAGCCGTTCACGGACCTTCGCGTTCCGCTGGTATTCAACCTGCGCCGGGATCCTTACGAACGCGCGCAGCATAACGCCAACACCTACGAGGACTGGGCGCTCGATCGGCCGTTCATCATCTTCGGCACTCAGGCGATTGCCGTGGGCTTCCTCAAGACACTGGTCGAGTATCCGCCGAGCCAGACGCCAGGCGCCTGGGATCTCGATGGCGTCATCGAGGAAATCGAGAGGGCGAGCCGGATCGAGAACTGAAGCACGGCGCCGGCGACCATGGGCGGCTTCGATCTCCGCCCCTTTCGGAGATCGGAGCCGCCTGCTCCATCGGCACGGAAATCCCGGCCCAAGGCCACCTGTGGCCAGAAAGACAGGGAAACTGAATGAATCGATCCATGAGACCTCTTCTCTCGGCCCTTGCCATCCTGCCGCTGATCCTCCTGACGCCTGGTGAGGCCGCTGCCGGAGGCGATGGCCCCCGTGCCTACGCGCTCATCCCGTCGGGCACGAACGTGACCAAGTTCATGTTCCTGTCGCTCGACGGGAACCAGAGCTTTGCGCCCGGAACGGTTGTTCGGGGGTCCGAACTGGATGTGAACGTGGCGGCCCTTCAGTACGTTCGCTCCTTCGACCTGAACGGGAATTCCTTCGCGCCCTTCATGGTCCTGTCCTACGGGAGCATCGATGGAGCGTTCAGCCTCGGCGGCAACCCCTCGACCGTGCTCACCGGAGAAGAGGACGGTCTATTCGATCTTCAACTCGGGCTGGTCTATGGGTTTCTGGGCTCGCCGGCTCTGAACAGCCCGGCCGAATATGCCGCGCACAAGCCCGGGCTTCAGATGGGCGTCCTCGCCAAGGCTTTCCTGCCTGTCGGCAGCTACGATTCCGGACGGGTACTGAACACCGGGGGCAACCGGTATGCCCTGCAACTCGGCCTGCCCACGACGCTGGCCATGGGCGCATCGTTTCTGGATCCCAACTTCTCCACGATCGAAGTGTTGCCGAGCGTGACATTCTTCGGCGACAACGACGACCCGGTGGGGGGCGCCGCGACATCCGGGCAGGATCCTCTGTTCGCCGTGGAGGCTCACTTCACGCGCAATTTTGGGAGATCGTTCTGGGCATCACTGGATGCTCTCTACGAATACGGGGGTGAGACACAGACCGATGGCATCGACAACGATGACCGGCAAGAGGCCTTTTCGCTCGGGGCATCGGTCAACTACACGCTCCCGAGCGGCGTGAACCTTCAGGCATCCTACGGCGAAGTGATCGGGAGCAACCAGAATGGACCGGACGGCAGTCAATTGCGGTTCGCGGTCATCACCACATTCTGAACGAGAATGTCGGCATAAATCTGCGAGACCGCCCAAGCGGAACCCTGCATGGAGACCGACATTGCCCCTGGCTCAGAGCCGGCTTGATCTGGAGCCTCCCGGTCGGGTTCCGCCGGCCTGCGTCGCTCGCCTCCATGCCGCCGCACTTCTTCCGCCGGACGTAGGTGGCGAACTCGGACGGCAAATGCTCGCGGCCACCCGATCTGAATGGTGGAGCAACGCACTCGCAGAAAATCCCTGGGGCGGACATTCGATCAGATCGCGGCGAAGGCCCGCTCACCGCCCAATCTACCGAATGCTGCGCCGGGCGCCAAGGTCCGCCCTCGGCTGAGGCTGTGTGAAAACTCCGGATGAGGTATGCTTTCGGCAAAGACCGGAGGCGGGCATGTCAGGCTACATCGAAGGGACGGATCGGGGGCAGACGACGCTGTTTCCGGACCGCCTGGAGGACTGGATCGGCGAGGACAATCCGGTCCGTGTCATCGACCTCTTCGTGGACGAGATCAATCCTTCGGAGCTCGGGTTCGCCCGGGCCTGTCCAGCGCGGACGGGGCGGCCGGGCTATCACCCGTCGGTCCTGCTGAAGCTCTTCATCTACGGCTATCTGAACCGGGTGCCGTCCAGCCGGGCTCTGGAGCGGGATGCGGGGCGGAATGTCGAGGTCATGTGGCTGACGGGACGATTGGCGCCGGACCACAAGACGATCGCCGATTTCCGGCGCGACAACGGGTCAGCGATCCGCAAGACCTGCGCGCAGTTCGTGGAGCTCTGCCGAAGGATAGGCGTGTTGAAGGGCGAGTGCGTCGCGATCGACGGCTCCAAATTCAAGGCCGTGAACAATCGTGACAAGAACTTCACCAAGGGCAAGATCGCCAGCCGGATCGCGCATCTCGAAGCCAGCGTCGAACGCTACATCGACGAGATGGTTCGGGTCGATCGTCAGGAAGAGGGCGAGACGCGGATCGAGAAGCTCGCCCATCTCGGCCGGCGCCACGGCCGGATCCGGCAGGAGATCCAGCGCTTGCAGGACATGAACCGGGCGGTGAAGGACGCGCCGGACAACCAGATCTCTCTGACCGACCCGGATGCCCGTGCGATGGCCACCAGCGCCAAGGGGAGCGGGTTCGTGGGCTACAACGCGCAGGCCGCGGTGGACGCCGAGACCCACCTGATCGTGACGCATGACGTGATCAATGACGGGCATGACCGCGAGCAGCTCTCCCCGATGGCCAAGGGGGCCAAGGCCGCGCTCGGACGCGACGAGATGAGCGCGGTGGCCGACAAGGGGTACTTCAGCGGCCGGGAGATCCTCGCCTGTCATGAGGACGGCATCACCACGACCCTTCCGCGCCCAGAGACCTCGGGCAACCGGGTCAAGGGCATGTATGTGAAGGCCGACTTCGCCTACGACGGCGATGCCGACGTCTATCGGTGCCCCCGCGGGCGAGACACTGACATATCGGTACACGACCGAGGAAGACGGCCTCGTGCTGCGACGCTACTGGGCCAGTGTCTGTCAGAGCTGCCCGCTCAAGGCGCGATGCACCACCGGACGGGAGCGCCGGATCACCCGTTGGGAGCACGAGCACTTGGTCGATGCGATGCGTGACCGGATGAGCCGCGATCCTGCCCTGATGGCGCTTCGCCGCTCGACCGCCGAACACCCCTTCGGCACGATCAAGGCGTGGATGGGGGCGACGCACTTCCGGATGCGACGGCTGAAGCACGTCCGCACCGAAATGGCCTTCCATGTCCTCGCCTACAACATGAAGCGCATGATCGCCCTGATCGGGGTGCGTGGCCTCCTGGCCGCCATTCCGGCCTGAGTTGGTCCGCTCAGCTCAGATCCGCCGCAGAACGTACCAACAAAGCGCTGCTACCGCGCTTCTCAGCCCCACAGCGCGCTACACCGGCCCGGAAATCGCGAACTCAAAGGAAGCCGGCCGGGCACAGGTACCGAGCAAAAACCGAATAAGTTTCCACACAGCCTCGGCTCTGAACCGCCGATCGCCGTGTCAACAACGAACCTCCGCTCACGCCGGCAAGCACCGAAATGGTCCGGCTGATCGCGCCAATACCCCAAAAACGGCACTAGAGCCTGGGTTGGTTTTGCCGAAGTGTGCTTCAGGGAAGAAAAGACTTGCCGCGGGCGCGAAGCATGCTTTCCTCGCCAAATGGTTAAGTTGGTTCTGATGCACAAGGCGGACTCGATCTACGAGGATGAGCCTGACGTCGTGTACGACTTTCCCAGAACCTATCTGAAGGCCATCGAGGAGGCGATCGGCGACTGGGTCATATACTACGAGCCGGTCAAGGCTGGACCCAGAGGGTATTTCGCCGTGGCCAAGATCTCGAAGGTGATCGAGAAGCCAGGAGTTCAGGGTCGGTTCCTGGCCTTGATTGCGCCGGGTACCTACCTCCCATTCGATCGGGACGTTCCACGCCTGCAGGATGGTAGTCCCCTTGAAACGGCCCTAACTGAACCGGACGGAACGCCGAAGAAAGGAGGCGCTGTCCAACTTGCCGTGAGGCGGCTGCCCGAACACGACTTTGCGCGCATCATCGATATTGGGCTTCCGCAGGATCTCGAACAGATCGAGGCGAACCGTTACGAGGAATCTGGCAACGTCCTGCAGGACGAACCCATGTTCTTCAAGCGCCCCGCAGTCGAGAGACTCACGCATCGGAAGTACCGGGACGTCGCGTTTCGCAGGAAGGTTCGCGAGGCTTACGGCTATCGCTGCGCTATGTCTGGGCTGCAGCTGCTCAACGGGGGCGGTCGACCCGAAGTGCAAGCCGCCCACATCAAACCGGTGGAGAAGGACGGGAGCGACTCTGTTCGTAATGGGCTAGGCCGTGTCTGCATTCATCTGAGCCAGTCGAGGGCGGAGACGAGGAAGACGAAGCCCAT
>NZ_QDFI01000107.1 GCF_003254465.1 Meridianimarinicoccus zhengii | reverse complement strand
CACCGCCGCCGCCGCCAGCGGCGCCCCCGGCGCCTCCGGAGAGCGTCAGACCGGTGACGGTATTCGTGCCACCCGCGCCCGCTTCGCCGTCGTTGCTGCCACCGCGTCCGCCGTCCGCGCCAGAGCTGCCGTCACCGCCGCGTGCGCTTCCGCCGGATCCGCCCGAGGCTCCGGCGCCGGCTGCTCCGCCGTCGCCCCCATCGCCGCCGTCCGCGAAGCTCAGATTTCGAAACCCCGGGAGCCCTCCCCGGCCTGGCTCGCCGGACGACCCAGCCGTGCCACCTTCACCTGGATCTCCCGTCCAGCCTCGCGAGCCGGCCCGACCGCCGTTGCCGAAGTTGAAACCGCCCTCGCCGCCTGATCCGGCATCCGTACCTCCGGTGGTGCCGTTTCGTCCGGCGCCGCCGCCCGGTCCCGGGGTCGTACCCGCCGCCGAGAAATCGAACGACGCCCTGGCGCCGATGCGCACGTTGCCGCCCACGCGGAACTGCGCCGGTCTCTGCCCCACGCCCACGAACTGCGTCTCGTCGGGGACGACGAAATCCCCGGTGAACGTGAACTCCGCGGTGCCGAAGACGCCCGAGCGAAAGGACTGGCCGTTGAACGTCGTGCTCGATCCGCCGATCGTGCCGGCATCGGTGTCGATCACGACGGTCTGCTGGGCCTGCCCGGCAGCCGCCAGAGCGATGAGCGCCGTGCCCGCGAGCAGGGCAACAAGGGCGGGCCGGGGCCCGGGAATACGTCGTGTCATCAAGCTCGGCCTATTGTCATGCGCGTGACGTCGGCTGTCCGGCCGACGCCGGCCGCCAACACCGCGCGAGGCCACCGGGACGCGGTCGGCATGCGCGGGAGGCTACCGCTCGAACACAATCGCCCGCGGGCCGGGCTGTCAAGAATTTTCGCCCGAAGCTTGACCCGACATTCCCCAAGTGGCATGCCTACTGGCGTGAAGATCGCCTGATTTTGCCCGCTGGACAAGCGTTTATCGTGCCAAGCGGCGTCTGCGGTCGCGCAGGCTGCTGGAACTGGGCGGATCAGACCGCGAAGCCGCCGTGTTGTGTCCCGGCGGCGGTGTTTTTCAGCACAGCGGCCAGACCTGTCCTGCCGCTTTCGTTCGGGTTGAGCGTGGATCGCGGTCATGTGCATTCCGGAGGCGCTCGCAATCGGCGGATGGCGGCAAGGATGGCGCGCACCATCGGGCCGGTGACGGCCACCTCGGCCAGTTGGAAGGTAATGGCGCGGGCGTGACGGACGACACGCGCCCCGATCTTGATCAGTTTCAGTTGCAGGCTGGTCAACGACCAGTCCGCCATGGCCTCGGGTAGTTCGATGCAGCGCAGGAAGGTGGCCAGGTTGTAGGCCAGCGCGTGGAGTTGCAGCCGCACCTCGTTGTCGCGGAACTTCCGGCATGACAGCCGCGTCCAGTGGAAGGCGTATTTGCCTTCCTTGATGTGCTGCTCGGCCGTGCCGCGCCGGTTGTAGAACCGGACCACCCAGTCCGGCTCCATGGGCAGGTTGGTGACGATGAAGCCTACCCCGGGGAACAACTCGCCCGGATGCCATTCGATCTTGGCGATCACGCGGCGTGGCTTGTTCCAACTCTGAGCCTGATACTGGAAGTCCTCATAGAACCGCTTCACCTTGGTCTTTGACGGCCGCCCAACGGGGCGGGTTAGCCGATGAGCGATGCAGCATTCGAGAACGGCGTTCTTCTTCATCCGGATGGCATAGAAATAGCCTGCCTCTTCCAGTCGTTCATAGAGCGCCGGGATCGCATAGGCGGCATCGGCCCGAAAGAAACGGCCCCCAAGGTCGCGGCCAGCGTAGCGGGCGATGACGGGGTCGAGGACGTCCTTCCAACCATCGGCGCTGTGGACGTTGCCATGCCGCAGGGCGCAGCGTTCCAACATGCCGAACTGGTTGAACAAGAAGTTGGGGTGATAGCAGTTGCAGTCGAAATGGCCGTTCCAGGCGGTGCCCTCCTGGTTGCCATGGGTGGGGCTCACGGAACTGTCCATGTCCAGCACGATATACTTCAACCCGTTGCGGTCGTGGAACCGGTCGATCCATCGCCCGTTCAGGCCGGCCAGCGCTGCCCGGTTCTCGAGCAAGGCCAGCGTCTCGGTCTCGAACCGCCCCATCTGCGAGGTCGATGCCGCCTGCGCATCGACAGCCCTGCCGCCGACAACCTGACGCATGACGGGATCAAGAGCCAGTCGGTCGGCGTCGTTGACATCCTCGTATCCGGCCAGCCGCCCGAACACCGATTGCCGGAATAGCCCGCCGAGCCGGTGGACGGTGTTCTTGCCCCGGCGGTTGTCGCACAGCGCCGCAGACGCCAGATCGGACAGTCCAAGCGCGTCATCCAACTCGCGCATCACGAAAAGGCCGCCGTCGGAACTGAGCTGAGTGCCGCGAAATTCCATTCGCACGCGAGGGTCGAAATCCACCCGATCTGCCCGCTGCGAGCCCGCACCCTCTGGGTGATCCATGAAACAAACCTCTCGCAGCCATCAACACCATGATTTATATAGGTAATGTCGAGTTCAGGACAGCGAAATCAGCGGGTTACTTGGGGACTGCGGGCACACGGAATGCGTCCACGTGTTTCCGCTGCTTTCTTTGGTGGATAAACGGGGGCCCGCTCCCGGGCGGTACGCGTTCGAAACGTGATGGTGCGGAATGGCAGCGGAGACGTGACATGAAGGCGACATCGAAACGCGAACGCGGAGCTGATTCGTTCTTGACCGATCCGATGAACGGTTGGGCAACGGCCGGGCAGGAGCCGATGCGGCTGTTTCCGCGGGGACAGGCCGAATGGCTGGATTGCAAGCGGGCCTTTGGACGGCATGGCGACAGCAGCGCCAGTCAGCGCTTGAAAAGGGCATGGCCGCCTGCAAGACACCGAGGTAAGCGTCCGGCGTTTGCAACGAATGGGTCGAAGGCAACATGAAGCGGCTTGCTGCGGATCTGGCGGACATGCGGGACGTCGGAACGCGGTTCGTCGAAATGTGGCAGACATCCGTCGGTCGCCCTTTTCGCGCCGGCTGGCCAATGGCGGGAGATCCGAATGCGGACGTGTCGCCGACCCGAAGCGACGTGGTCGAGCACGGCAAGTCCTCGCGTGGCGGCGATGGGCCGCGATCGCCCAGAGCGGCTGTGGGGGAATAGGAGCGCGTGCCGACCGGACCCTGCCGTTTTAAGCGCGCCCCCAGGCAACTGGCCGTGATGCCATTGCCGTGATGACGGCCGATCCGTCTCGGAGTCCGAGTGCAGCGAAGCATGGTTCTACGGCCTGCATCACCGGGCTTATCTTTGGCTTTGGCGCGGTCCTTTCGACGCAACCGCATCATGGTGCCGTCGCCTATTCGTGGCGGAGGGCCTCGATCGGGTCGAGCCGTGCCGCGCGGCGGGCCGGGAAGAATCCGAAGACGATGCCCACGAAGGCCGAGAACCCAAAGGACAGAAGCACGACCCCCGGATCGGGCGAGAATGGCACCGCCAGCCAGCGCGCCCCCGCCAGCGCGAGACCGAGGCCCATCAGGATACCGATGACCCCGCCCAGCATCGACAGGATGATCGCCTCGACCAGGAACTGCGTGAGCACGTCCCGCGCGCGGGCCCCAATCGCGAGGCGGATGCCAATCTCGCGCGTGCGCTCGGTCACCGAGACCAGCATGATGTTCATGATCCCGATCCCGCCCACCAGCAGGCTGACGGCAGCGACCGCCGACAGCAGCCCGGTCAGCACGTCGGTGATGCCGGTCAACATCAAGGCGAACTGCCGCGTGTCGAGCACCTCGAAATCGTCTTCCTCGCCCGGCCCGATCCGACGCAATTCGCGCATCAGTGCGGTGATGTCCTCGCGCGCCGCGTCGATCGAGGCGCCGTCTCGGACCGACACGAAGAGGCTCTGCACGTCCGCGTTGCCGGCGATGCGGCGATGGAAGGTGGCGAGTGGCAGGATCACGAAATCGTCCTGGTCGGCGCCGAAGGTCGAGGCGCCCTTGGACCGCAGAAGGCCGATGACCCGGCAGGAGACAGCGCCAATGCGGACGCTCGCGCCAACCGGGTCGCCAGCGCCGAAGAGGGCCTGACGCAGGGTCTCGCCTACGATACAGACCGCACGGCCGGCCTGGATCTCGCCAGGCTCGAACAGCCGGCCTGCCGCAACTTCCCAGCGGGCTGCCTCGAAATAGCGGTTGTCTGTGCCGACCACGTCCGACAGCCGGTTGGCGTTGCCGAAGATCACCCGCTCCCGTGTCTGACTGATGGGCGCCGAGACGGCGACGGCTGCCACGCGTGCCTTGACCGTATCGTTGATCCGGGTTGAAAACATCGGCGCGGTCGTCCCGTGGGGGCCGCCCCGCATCGCGTCCTGGCCCGGCACAACGATGACAACGTTCGCGCCCAGCTTCTCGACGTCCGACGCGACCTGTTCCGTCGATCCCTGGCCGACAGTCACCATGGCGATCACGCTGGCCACTCCGATCACGATGCCGAGCACGGTAAGGAAGGACCGCAACGCGTTGCGAAAGATGGCTTGCACAGCCAACCGGACGGCCTCGATCAGCATGTCAGGCCGCCTCGCGATTCTGTTCGTCGCGCGCGATCCGGCCATCAACCATCCCGATCAGCCGGTCGGCATAGCGCGCCATATCCTCTTCGTGAGTCACCATCACGATGGTCACGCCGGCCTCGCGGTTGAGCCGCCGCAGCATGTCCAAAATCTCAACCGAGGTCTTCGTGTCGAGGTTGCCGGTCGGCTCGTCGGCCAACACCACCTTCGGATCGCCCACGAGCGCGCGGGCGATGGCGACGCGCTGCTGCTGGCCGCCCGACAGCTGGCTCGGATCGTGAAGGGCGCGCGCCTCGAGTCCAACCCGGCGCAGGGCCTCCAGCGCCGCACGCTGACGCGCGGCGCGTGGCCGCCCACTGTAGATCAGCGGCAGTTCGACGTTCTGCAGCGCGCTCGTGCGCGGCAAGAGGTTGTAGCCCTGGAAGACGAAGCCGATGTAGTGCCGCCGCAGGAGCGCGCGCTGGTCCCGGGTCAGCCCGGCAACTTCGACCCCGGCGAAGCGGTAATGTCCTGAGGTTGGCCTGTCGAGGCAGCCGATGACGTTCATCGCCGTCGACTTGCCCGATCCGCTCGGCCCCATGATCGCGATGAATTCCCCCGCGCGCACGGTCAGATTGATGCCGTCGAGCGCGCGCACCGCGACTTCGCCCGTGCCGTAGACCCGGGTGATCCCCTCAAGCTCGATGAAGGGCGGATCAGCCATCCGACGCGCCGGTGATGACGAGGTCGCCCTCGCCGAGAGAGCCCTCAAGGACCTGCGTCAGCATGCCGTCGGTCTCCCCCGGCAGTATCTCCACCTTCACCGGCTGGTCTTCCATTAAAATCCAGACCGTCCGTCCGGTGGTCTGCGCGCGCGGTTCGGGGACACTCGGTACCAGAATTCCGAGCAGGCCGCTTGGGCGGTCGCCGTCGGGCCCAGCCGCACGTGCCGGCGGGCTGAAGCGCACCGCGGCGTTGGGCACCACGAGCGCATCCGTCACCTCGGCCACGACGATCTCAGCGGTCGCGGTCATGCCCGGGCGCAGCAGCATGTCGGTATTGTCGACGTCGAGGATCGCCTTGTAGGTCACGACGCCGTTCACGATCTCCGCCGCGAAGCGCAGCTCGGAAAACACGGCCGCGAAACGCCGGTTTTCATAGGCGTCGACTGTGAAACTCGCCCGGTCGCCGACCGCGACGCGCCCGATGTCGGCCTCGTCGATCGCGACCTGAAGTTGCATCTCGCGCAGATCCTCGGCCAGCGTGAACAGCACCGGCGCGGCTAGCGAGGCGGCGACGACCTGACCGGGATCCACCGCGCGCGTGAGCACCACACCCCGCATAGGCGAACAGATGCAGGCATTGTCGAGATCGGCCTGGTGCAGCTCGAGCGTGGCGGCGGCAAGCGCCCGATCGGCCTCCGCGGCCCGCAGTTCGGCCTCGGCCCGGCTGAGGGCGGCATCCCGCGCGGCGAGGGCCTGGTGCGACGTCACGCCGCGCCCCTCCAGTGTGCGCGCGATTTCGAAATCGGAGCGGGCAAGATCAAGCGAGGCCTCTGCCACGGCCACACGCGCCTCGGTTGTTTCGAGGGAGGCACGGGCAATGGCGATTTGGGCCTCCAGCCTCCGCGTGTCGAGCGTGGCCAGAACCGTGCCGACGTCCACGCTGTCGTTGAAGTCGACGTTCACGGTGGCGATGGCGCCGGAAAGCTCGCTGGAAATCTCGACACGGTTAGTCGGCTCCACGGTTCCCGTCGCCGTAACCGTGACGGTGAAACTTCCTCGCGTCACGGCTTCGGTCACGTAGCCCTCGCCGCCGCTGCTTTGCCCGGTCCCGAGGAATGCCAATGTCGCGACCGCGAGAAGCGCGCCGACGAGCGCGATGGCGGCGACAACCGAAGGCACCCTTCGGCCCGATCCCTCTCTGAGGGTCCGTGAGACCCGTTCCGTAAGATCGTCCGCCATGCTCCAGACCTCGCCCGCGTCTCATGGTTGTCATGCCGGAACGCCGCCCGCATTGACCGCTGTCATTCGGCAACTCGTCGGGCTCGACGTCCCTTGTTGCGATTGGCCTGCATCCGGTTTCCGTCCTTTATGGCGCCATCTCAGGCGCGATCCCGAAACCTTCGATGGCGATCACCGTACGGAACCAGACGAGGAATGGTCGCTCGTTCGAGGAATGGTCGGCATAGTTCGGGATCATGGCACCATTGACACGAACGTCTGGTGCAGGGCCAGAAGTGCCACGCCGATGATCACGAAGTTGACCCCGCATAGCAACCCGGGAAGCCAGGTCGCCATCTAGGGCCAGCACGCCAGCACGATTGGGGCCAGGACGAGAGACGCGATGCCGCTGGCGAGCACCTAAGCCCCCCGCTGCGCGGGTCGCGTGACCTGAGGCCGACGAGGATCGACAGAACGCCCTCGATCACGACGGCTGCGGTGACGAAAAGGGCGAGGGTTGGGACCGCGAGGAAGAAGCTTCCGATGACCGTCATGAGCCCGAAGGCCAATGCGGACAAGCTCCCGGGCGGCGCGGGTCGCAGCGGCAGCAAAATCGCCACTCCCATGACGCCCCAGAGCAGCATGAGGATCGCGACGAAATCAACGACGGCGAAGGTCGCCAGGACCGGCGCCGTGACAGCCAGGATGCCGAGGGCGACGAAGCGGTAGTCCAGCGATTCCAGACCGCGAATGCGCCGTCATGCGGAGGCAGGGTGGTAGGTTTCGCGGCGGGGCATCGGCCAGCGCCTGAAAAGGGATCGCGCAGGTCTCAACCCAGAACAAGGAACAGCGCTCCGCCGTCCCGGAACACCCTCAGGAGGAGCGGCGCTTCCAGCGCATCGCCGGCGACGGCGGCGATATCCTCGGGCGTTCGCACGTCCTGCCCGCCCACCGATGCGATCGCATCGCCGGCCCTCAGACCGGCTGCCGCGGCCGCACCCGTCGGGTCGACTGTAAAACGGCGTGCAATTTTGGCTCTGACTCAATCTCTGCTGGCCGGAACCGCCGCGCAGCCGGAGGTGGCCAGATGACCCGCCCGTCCGGACGCGGGCACGACATCTCGGCGCTCTTCCCGATGATCTCCGGCGGCGATGCCGAGGCCTGGGCGCGTCATGCCCATCCCGTCAGCGTCTGGACGCGTGTTCTGTTCGGTCTGCCGCTGTTGATCCTCGCCGGCTGGTCGCGGGTGTGGATCGGGCCGTGGTGGACCGCGGCCCTGGCGGCTGCGGTCTTCTTCATCTGGATCAACCCGCTGATGACGCCGGTGCCCCGCTCGACCGACAACTGGCGCTCGAAATCCACCATCGGCGAACGTCTCTGGCTGCGCATGAACCGGGACGAGGTGCCGCGCCGGCATCGCACGGTGCCGCGCGTCCTGATGATCGGCTCTGCGCTCGGCCATGGATGGGTATGCTCTTCACATCCAGCGACTGGCCGCAACGAGCCAACTGGCCTGGTCCGGATAGCATTCGCTGCACGGAGTCCATCCTGCTTCGTGCGCAGCCTCTGCGGTGGCAAAGAACACGACCTCCGCGCGATCCCTCGGTGGCCGCCTGCAGATCGGAGAGTGATAGGTTCCCTCGGCCACGCGCCCGTAGACGAAAGTGCCGACAGCCCGGACATCGCAGCGCTGTATGGCGTCCCAGCGCAGTTCATCCACCCCGTGGAACCGCGGCGGGTAATTCGTGATGACACTGTCTCTTTCCCTTTCCAATCCAGGTCAGGCCCCGGAAAGGAAAGTGACACATAGGCGCAAGTCGACTCGACCCGTTTCCTGCGCATAGGTCGCGTCCCATTCGTGCCATGACATTCTGGATCAAAGGGAAGAACACCGATACGGCGACAACGATATCGGACGTGGCGGCATGTCGATTCATCTCACCGAATAAGTTCATCCCTGCAAAGCGGGCCGGCCGGATACGGCCAGCCCGGACCTTGGCCGCCGAATGACATCGGGAAAAGGAGGCGCGAGGCTTCGCCTGCGGGCATCTTTCCCCCAAGAGCGAGTCACCTGCCTGGCGCAAATCCAACAGCCCGCTGAACTTCAAGAAAGGCGGTCGCCCGACTAACTTAATAGGGGTGCACGAAAAAGGAGAGTCGAAGATGCCGATGCCCTGGACCTATCGCCATGCCTGTCGTGAATTCCGCGCGTTCCTGGATGACGCCAAGGAGCGCATGAATCTCGAGTCCGACAACATGACCTATACGGCGGTCGACGCGGTGTTCCAGGTCTTCCGCAAGCGGCTCACCGCGCAACAAGGGCTGGACTTCGCGAGCGTCCTGCCGAGCGTGCCGAGGGCGATCTTCGTGAAGGACTGGTCGATCAGCGACCCGCCCGAGCCGTTTGCCGATCGCGCCGAGATGACGCGGGAGGCGCAACAGGTGCGGGTCAATCACAATCTGACCCCGGACAACGCCATCGAGGCGACAGCCTGGGCCCTACGGCGCAGCCTTGATCAGCGCGACCTCGACCGCGTGCTGGAGCAGATCGGACCGGAAGCGCTGGCCTTCTGGCATGTCGACGTTTCGGATCCGGCCGAGCTGGAACAACGGATCGTCTAGGGCCAGCCTGCGCGGTGTTGCCTCGACGGTCGCAGAGGACAGCGGTCGGGCCACCAATCGGTGGCATGCAGGACGGGCCCTATCCGAGGATGCGGCACACTCGATCGATCGCCATGCGGACCTCCGGCAGCCTGCGGTCGTCGTCATGGGTGACGAGCCACTGGTCGTGGGACAGCTCCTCGATGGGCTCGCCCGCGCGGGACATGCCCGGCTACGGACGCTCCGAAATGCGGGCGGACCGTGCGACGTCGCTCGATGTTCAGGGGGAGATATTCGCCTTCATGCTTCGACATCTGGGGCTTGAGCGACCTGCGGTCGTTGCGCACGACTTCGGCGGCGCCGTCACCTTGCGGGCGCATCTCCTGCATGGCTGCGATTTCGATCGCTATGTGCTGATGAACGTAGTGGCGATGCGGCCGTGGGGATCGGAGTTCTTCGATCACGTGGGCCGCCATGTCGATGCCTTCACCGGCCTGCCGCCGCACATCCACGAGGCCGTGGTGCGCGCCTACATCCGCCGCGCGCTGACGTCCGACCTCCCGGCCGACGACATCGAAGCCCTCTGCGCGCCGTGGCTGACGGATCCGGGTCGGGTCAGCTTCTACCGGCAGTTCGCCCAGGCGAACGAGCGCTTCACCGCCGAAATCGAACCGATGTACGGCGAGGTCCGCTGCCCCGTAAAGATACTCTGCGGCGAAGACGATCCGTGGATTCCCCTCGAGCGGGGACACGCCCTCCGCGTGCGGATGCCCTCGGCAGCATTTGCCACCTTGCTTGGCGTGGGGCACCTGCCACCGTTGGAAGCCCCAGACACGGTGTTGGACGCGTTACTCGCATTTCTCGAGGACCGCACGAAGTAGTCGGCGTTTGCCGATGTCCCATTTGGCCATGTGCCGAGCGAGTTCAGATACAAGAATACCGTCGTCACACTGCGTGACCCGCAATGCCCGCTGCGTCGACTGAGTTCGGAATGCGCCGCGGCAGGCCAGGGTCTTGATCCGCCCTGCCATCGACGAGTACCCTCGAACCGCATCTTCCGCATCGCGACGACGGAGGCAAGCGCTGCAAGAATGAAACCGCGTCGTCCCTCACAATTGGAGCCACAGTGAGGGCGCGGGTCGGCCGCGCTCGTTTGACCCACTGCCTCGTCGGAAGCAGGCCAAGCGATCTAGGCAGGACCCGTAGGCGCAACGCTTGGTTCTTCCGAACGATGCATCTCTTGCAACGCCATCCTCCCCTCCCATCAGACGCGCCATTTCTTCGTCGACACTGCTCGTCAGAAATAGCTGCGACAGTGTATCGGGTGCGAATGGATTGCTGTGCGAAGGCGAAGCCCGCTTGCGCATGAACCGGGTCGCATCAAGGGGAATTCGAAAGGAGAACTCCACAAACTCCATGGAGGCCGCCCCTATGCTCGAGCTTACCCTTGCGCTCATTCTATTTCTCTTTCCACTCGCCTACAGCCCCGGCCCGGGCAACCTGTTCTTCGCGGCCCTCGGCGGGCGGTACGGTCTGCGCGCCTCTGCCCCGGCGACACCGGGGTATCATCTGGCGACCTTTGTCGTGACGGTCGCGATCGGCTTCGGCTTTGCCGGTATAGCCCGCATGAGCACCGGAATCTTCGACCTGATGCGCTATCTCGGATCGGCGTACATTGTCTGGCTTGCGTTGAAGTTCTTTCGCGCGGGCGCCACGGAGGACGATAGGGTTGCGCGGCGCGCGACAGTCGTGGACGAGGCCGTTCTTCTGCTCCTCAATCCCAAAGCTTATCTGATCATCGCATTGATGTTCACTCAGTTCCTTCCGGTCGATACGCATGCAGCCGCAGGGCTCGTGTTTTGGATCACGAGCATTTTCACTTTGAACAACTTCGTGGCTTTCACTGCCTGGACGATTGCCGGCGACATTTTAATGCGGCGCTTCAGAAACGAACAGAGCGCCCGGCCCTTGAACATCGCTTCAGGATTCATGCTTTCTGCAGTGGCGGTGTGGATTTTCCTGCAATGATGAGACTCTCGGCAGGCCATCCAAATCGGTAAGAACCTAACCAGCTCCACATGGAGACTGCGTTCATAGGTCAGCACTGATAAGGTTTTGGCTCTCTGATCACCTATGACGATACTCCCGCGAGGCGAGACCGTCGAGACTCGAGTGCGGGCGGTGATGCATGTTGCCATCGGACCATGCCGCCAGCCAGTGGTGGGCATGGCACAGGGTTGGGCATAGGTGCTCGTTCAAGTATTCATCTCGTAAGGGGCTATTGACTACCGCGCTAGGCCGTGTCTGCAATCAAGGGATTCCCGTTTGGTCTCATTTCTGATTCAAGATCGAAAACGGAG
>NZ_QDFI01000106.1 GCF_003254465.1 Meridianimarinicoccus zhengii | reverse complement strand
ATGGGCTTCGTCTTCCTCGTCTCCGCCCTCGACTGGCTCAGATGAATGCAGACACGGCCTAACGCTGGAGTGTCTCAAGATACCGCGCCATCAGCACCAGCCGTTCGGGCGTTGGGGTCTGCACGCCGGGCGAGGTTTCGACCATGACCATCGTATCCTCCAGCAGCAGGCTGCCGAATTCGGGCATGGCGCTGGGGCCGCGGGTGTAGCCGTCGATCTGACTCATGACCTCCACCAGCGGAAACGCCCCGCCGTTGCGTTCGCTGAGCAGCGTCAGGTCCGGTGGCGGCACGTTCATGCCCGCAGCGGCAGGGCCTTCGCCGCGCGCATCCGCACCATGGCACGACGCGCAGTGATCCGCGAAATCCTGCCGGGCGACGTCAAGCCGTGTGACCGGCACGTTCTGGCACGCGGCCACCCCGATCCCCGTAACGGCGATCACGGCCATAGCGGCTTGTTTCATGTGCTGCCCCCTATCCGTTTCGGGCACCCTAGCATGGCGGACGCGCTGCACAACGCCACGATCACGCCGGAACGAGCACACCCGCCTGCAACCGGAGCCGCCGGTCCATGCGTGCCGCCAGATCGGGGTTGTGTGTGGCCACCAGCGCGGCCAGCCCTTCATCCCGCGCGAGACCGAGCATCACCGCAAACACCTGGTCCGCCGTGCCGGGGTCGAGATTGCCGGTGGGTTCATCCGCCAACAGCAGTCGCGGGCGGTTCGCAAGTGCGCGGCAAAAGGCGACGCGCTGCTGTTCGCCCCCCGACAGAGCCGCGGGCCGGTGATCCGCGCGCGCCGCCAGCCCGACACGGTCCAGCAGTTCGGCCGCCCGCGCCCGCGCAGACCTGCCCGCGATGCCTGCCGCCATTTGGGGCAAGGCCACGTTCTCCAAGGCCGTGAACTCGGGCAGCAGGTGGTGGAACTGGTAGACGAAGCCGATCTCTGCCCGCCGCAGCCCCGTGCGTGCCCGGTCGCCCATTCCCGCCACATCGCGGCCGCCGATGCGCACCGCGCCCCCGTCGGGCCGGTCCAGCAGCCCGGCGATGTGCAGGAGCGTGGACTTGCCCGCGCCCGACGGAGCCTCCAGCGCCACGATCTCGCCCCCGTTCAGCGTCAGGTCGACACCTTGAAGCACCGCCACCTCGGCCACGGAGCCGCGGTTGTAGATGCGCGTGATCCCGTCCAGGGACAGCACCGGGTCAGCCATGGCGCAGCGCCTCCACCGGATTCATGCGCGCGGCCCGCCGGGCGGGGAAGATCGTCACCACGAAGGACAGGCCCAGCGACAGCGCCATCGCCGTCGCCACGTCGCCCATGCGCAACTGCGCGGGCAGGTAATAGATCCCCCTGATCGACGGGTCCCACACGCCGCCGCCCGACACGCCGTTCACCAGCGCGAAGATCGGGTCGATGTAGATGGCGAAGAGACAGCCCAGCACGACGCCCGCGAGGGTGCCCGCCACACCCACCGAGGCGCCGCAGATGAAGAAAACCCGCAGCACCGCGCCCTCGGTCAGCCCGATGGTGCGCAGGATGCCGATATCGGTCTGCTTGTTCTTCACCAGCATGATGAGGCCGGACACGATGTTCATGGCCGCGATCAGCACCAGCACGGACAGGATGACGAACATCACGTTGTCTTCCACCTCCAGCGCGCGCAGGAAGGCGCCCGAGGTGTCCTGCCACGTCTGGAAAGCGCCGCCAGGTCCTGCCGCCTGCCACAGGCGCGGCATCACGTCCGGCAGCGCCTCGGGATCGGCGAGCAGAAGCTCGATCTGGTCGGCCACCCCGTCGCGGTTGAAATAGGACTGGGCCTCGGCGAAGGGCATGTAGATGCGGGTTCCGTCGATGTCGTAGCGCCCGGCGGAGAAGATATAGACCACCTCGTAGACCCCGACCCGCGGCGACGTGCCGAAGGGTGTCCGCGCCCCGTCGGGCGAAAGCAACCGGATGCTGTCCCCCACGCGCAAACCAAGCTGGCGCGCGATCCCGCTGCCCACGGCGACGCCGTCGCCATAGCGGGAAAAATCGCCCTGCCCCATGTCCTCGGTCACGATCCGAGGCAGCGCGGCAACGTCGTCGCCCGCCATGCCGACGACCTGCGCCCCGATGTTGCGCCCGTCCGCCCCGGCCAGTACCTGCCCGCGCACCACCGGCGCCGCGTGTGTGACCCCCGGCACGGCCCGCAGCACCGCGGCCCGGTCGGCATAGTCATCCAAGGTGTTGGTGCTCGTCCCGTCCTCGTTCGTGCGCGTGAAGCTGTAGTAGGTCACATGGGCGTTGGCTCCGAGGATCGTGTCAACGAATTCCGTTCGAAAGCCCGAGCGCACCGCCAGCGTGGCGATCAGCGCGAAGACAGCGAGCGTGATGCCGATGAGCGAGATCCAGGTCATGACGCTGACCCCA
Source organism: Meridianimarinicoccus zhengii (assembly GCF_003254465.1). Taxonomy (GTDB): domain Bacteria; phylum Pseudomonadota; class Alphaproteobacteria; order Rhodobacterales; family Rhodobacteraceae; genus Meridianimarinicoccus; species Meridianimarinicoccus zhengii. The sequence goes on along the minus strand of NZ_QDFI01000106.1, from coordinate 10,034 downwards.
CCCTCGGCACGCGTGGCGCGCAAGTAGCGCCAGGCGATCAGCCATTCATGGGCGGCGAAGGGTCGGGGCATGGGCAAGGGGGCAGGCTCCTGATGGCTGCCCCCTTCTGTCGCGCCGCCGCGCGACCGTCAATCCGTCAGGCCGGGTCCATCCCCGGCGGGGTCGCGGGGGCGGAATGGCTCGCGTCGCGGGCCAGGATGCTCCAGATGACCGCACCAAGCACCCCGCCCGCAAGCGGCGCCAGCCAGAAAAGCCATAGCTGCTGCAAGGCCCCCGTCTGCGCGAAGAAGGCGACGCCGGTGGACCGCGCTGGATTGACCGACGTGTTCGTGACCGGAATGGACACCAGGTGGATGAGGGTCAGGCCAAGCCCGATGGCGATGGGCGCGAACCCAGCCGGTGCCTTCGGTGACGTCGCGCCAAGAATGATGACAAGAAATATCGCGGTCAGAACAACCTCGATCACCAGCGCCGACATCATCGCGTACCCCTGCGGAGAGGCGGCGCCGTACCCGTTCGTGGCGAATCCGCCGGTACCGGCGAAACCTGTCTGGCCGGAGGCCACAATGAACAGGACCATGGCGGCGGCCGTAGCCCCCAACGTCTGCGCCGCCCAGTAGGGCAGCAGATCGCGGTATTCGAACCGCCCCGCCACGGCGAGACCAAGTGAAACCGCCGGGTTGAAGTGCCCGCCGGATATGTGTCCGACGGCATAGGCCATGGTCATCACGCTTAACCCGAAGGCCAGACTGACCCCCAGCCAGCCTATGCCGACGGACGGCACACCGGCCGCAAGAACGGCGGCGCCGCAGCCGCCAAATACAAGCCAGAAGGTGCCAACAAATTCTGCAAGAAGTCGATTTGTCATGAGCTCGTGTCCATATCTGAGCAACGCGAAGCCTCCTGCTTCGCGCAGCGGAATGATGGGTGAGCTTGTGCTGCCGCCAAAGCGAAAAAGACGTCCCTGACACCTTGTCGCGCAGGTTGCGCGTGGGCGCGCGGCACGCCGTCCGGTGCGATGGGCCTGCCGTCAATCGCCCGGCCGCGCGCCGACAACAAGTTGTCATGAAACGCGGTTAACAGAGCTTTGCGGCCACAGGCTGTGCGCCGCGCCCCCGTCATTGCCCATGAAGGCCAGTTCCATGCCCCTTGCAAAGTACCTTTCGATCATTGCGCTCGCCACCGCGGGTCTCGCGGCCCTCCCTGCCGCGGCCAGCCCGCTGCAATTCGACACCATCGCCAGCGGCGCGGTGTCGAGCGCGGGACAGCGCACCCCGAACATCCTCGAGGGATCGTTCCGCAACAACTACTTCGTCTTCGATCTCGCCGACGCCCCGATGGCGGCCGACCTGTCGCTGACCATCATGTCGAATGGCTCCTATTCGGGGCTCGGCGCGCTGGACACCGTCACCTTCAGCCTTTTCGCCGTGTCCGATGCCACCCGTGACGCGGTCGCCGCCAACATGGGCGGACGGGATGTCTATGCGGATCTCGGGGATGGCGCGGTTCTCGGATCGATCAGCGTGCCGACCCCCGGCGCGAGCGGCGCTATGCCCGCACTGACCATCGATCTCGGCGCGGCCAAGGATGCGTTCAATGCTGCGCGCGGCGGATTGTTCGCCCTTGGCGGATCGACGGACGTGACAGGCGGTGCGCAGTTCCTGTGGCTGTCGTCGAACACTCTGCCCGTGGCGCGACTGGATGTGGCGCCGGTTCCGCTGCCCGCTGCGCTGATGCCGATGCTGACGGCCCTGGGCGGCCTGGCAGCCCTGCGACGCGCGCGCCGGGGCTGACACTCCGCCGGGGAGGCCGGGTTCCACACGGGTACCCGGCCCGTCAGGCATATCACCGATCAGATTGCCGCGTAGATTTCCGCGATCCGCGCCACGGCGGCTTCGGGGGTCAGTTCGACACTTTCGCCGGACCGGCGCGAGGTGAGTTCGACCACACCGGATTTCAGTCCGCGTGGCCCGACGGTGATCCGCCAGGGCAGACCGACGAGGTCCATGGTGGCGAACTTGCCCCCGGCCCGTTCGTTGCGGTCGTCGTAAAGTGGCTCCAGCCCCCGTGCCGTCAGTGCCGCGTAAAGCTGATCGCAGGCGGCATCGGCTTCGGCATCGCCCTGCTTGAGATTGACGATGCCGCAATGGAACGGAGTCACGCCCTCGGGCCAGATGATGCCACGGTCGTCGTGGCTCGCCTCGATGATAGCGCCGACAAGGCGGCTGACACCGATCCCGTGGCTGCCCATGTGCACTGGCACGCGTTCCTGTTTCTCGTTGACGACGGTGGCCCCCATCGCATCGGAATACTTGGTCCCGAAATAGAAGATCTGCCCGACCTCGATCCCCCGCGCGCGGCGGCGGCGGTCTTCGGGCACCTCGGCGAATACGGATTCGTCGTGGGTTTCGTCGGTGCGGGCGTAGCGTGCGGTGAATTCCTCAAGCACTGCGCGGCACTGGTCGACGTCGTCATAGTCGATAGCGCGGTTGCCGAATTTCAGGTCGGTGATGGCACTGTCATAGAACACCTCGGACTCGCCCGTTTCGGCAAGCACCAGGAATTCGTGGGTGTCGTCGCCGCCGATCGGCCCGCTGTCGGCGCGCATCGGGATCGCCTGCAGCCCCAGCCTCTCGAACGTCCGCAGGTAGCTGACGAGATGCCGGTTGTATGCGTGCAGCGCGGCGTCTTTCGTCAGGTCGAAATTGTAGCCGTCCTTCATGTAGAACTCGCGCCCCCGCATGACGCCGAAGCGCGGGCGCACCTCGTCGCGGAACTTCCACTGGATGTGATAAAGCGTCAGGGGCAGGTCCTTGTAGCTGCCCACATGGGCGCGGAAGATGTCGGTGATCAACTCCTCGTTCGTCGGTCCATAGAGCATGTCGCGCCCGTGCCGGTCCGTGATGCGCAGCATCTCTTCGCCATAGTCGTCATAGCGGCCGCTTTCGCGCCACAGGTCGGCCGATTGCAGGGTCGGCATCAGCATCGGGATGTGCCCGGCCCGGACCTGTTCCTCGTGCACGATCTGCTCGATCCGCTTGAGCACCTTGAACCCCAGCGGCAGCCACGAATAGATCCCCGCGCTCGCCTGCTTGATCATGCCCGCCCGCAGCATCAGCCGGTGGCTCACGATCTGGGCTTCCGAGGGCGTTTCCTTGAGCACGGGCAGGAAATAGCGGGACAGACGCATGGGGACCCCTTTGCAGCGTTGACGCACGCCGCCGCGCTTAGGCGAAATGCCCCCGCCGCACAAGCACCCCGGCCCAAGCCGCGGGTTGCACGGGGCGGGTGCATGGGCGATGAATGCGCATCGGACATTGGGGGCAGCATGGCACTTCCGGCGCGGGAGCAGGCGAAATACTGGGGCATCGCGGCGGTCGTTTTCTTCGTCGTGCTATGGGTGCTTGGCGATGTGTTGCTGCCCTTCGTTCTGGGCGGCGCCATCGCCTACCTGCTCGACCCGCTGGCAGACCGGCTGGAGAAGTGGGGGCTTTCGCGCGTTCTGGCGACTGTCGTCATCACGGCCCTGATCCTGCTGACCGCGACGGTCCTGATGCTCCTGGTGCTGCCCGCGTTGATCCGACAGGCGATCGACCTTGTGAACATCGCGCCGCAACTGTTCGACAACCTGCGCGGGGCGCTGGAGACGCGCTTTCCCGGCCTGATGGACCAGGGCGCCACCCTGAAGGACACGATCCCCGAACTGGGCGACACGATCCGTGACAAGGGCGTGGCCCTGCTGGAAAACGTGGTCAATTCGGCCATGAGCCTCGTGAACATCGTCATACTGGTGTTCATCGTGCCAGTCGTATCGTTCTACCTGTTGATCGACTGGGACCGGATGGTCGCGGCCATCGACGATCTCGTGCCGCTCGACCACGCACCTGTGGTGCGCCGGCTAGCGTCCGACATCGATAGGACACTGGCATCCTTCATCCGCGGACAGGGCCTGGTCTGCCTGATCCAGGGGACTTTCTATTCCATCGCGCTGATGCTGGCGGGCCTGAATTTCGGGCTGGTCGTCGGCGCCATCGCGGGGCTGATTTCCTTCATCCCCTATGTCGGGTCGCTCGTCGGCGGTGGGTTGGCCATCGGGCTGGCCGTGTTCCAGTTCTGGGGCGATCCTGTAATGATCGCGCTGATCGCAGGCATCTTCTTCTTCGGGCAGTTGGTCGAGGGCAACATCCTGACCCCGAAGCTCGTGGGCAGCTCGGTGGGCCTTCACCCGGTCTGGCTGCTGCTGGCGCTGTCGATCTTCGGGGCGCTGTTCGGCTTCGTGGGGATGCTCGTGGCGGTGCCGGTGTCGGCGATGATCGGCGTGGTCGTGCGGTTTCTCGTTTCCGAATACCGCAGCGGTCGGCTCTATCTCGGGCTCAAGGCGCTGGAACGGGACCCGGCGCTGTCGGAAGATCCGGTGCTCGATCCCGGCGCAGAGGACACATCGCCCGACGACGCGGCCCCCGAAAACGTGACCCCGGCGGGCAAGGCGGCGGGGTGATGGGACCGGCGCAACTCACGCTCGATCTGGCGCCCGATCCGCGGCTCGGGCGGGCCGATTTCATGGTGACACCCGCGAATGCCGCTGCGCTGGCCTCGGTCGATGCCGTGGCGGACTGGCCATCACGGCGGATGGTCGTGGCCGGCCCCGCCGGGTCCGGGCGGACGCATCTTGCCGCGATCTGGGCAGCGGACCGGGGCGTGACGCCGCTGCGAGGCGCCGGGTTCACCCGGCCCGCCCCCGCCCCGGCCTATGCGCTCGACGATGCCGATGCGGTCGCGGGCGATCCCGTCGCCGAGGAAGCCTTGTTCCACCTGCTCAACAGGGCGGAGGCCGATGGCACGCCACTGCTGATGACGGCGCGGGACGTGCCCGGCACATGGGGGATCGCGCTCCCGGATCTCGACAGTCGGCTGCGCGCCTGCCCGGTGGCACGGCTGGACCTGCCCGACGACGCGCTGCTGACCATGGCGCTGGTGAAACTGTGCGACGACCGCCAGCTTGCGCTCGACGACCACGTGCTGCGCTATATCGTGGCGCGCATGGACCGGTCGCTTGCTGCGGCGGCACGGATCGTGGACGCGCTTGACCGCGTTGCGCTGAACCGGCAGAAGCGCGTCTCGCGGCCCATGGCGGGCGACGTTCTGGCGCAGATGAAGCAGACCCGATGCCCCTGACCGACCTCAGTGACGCCGCCGGTACCGGCGGCGCGGCGAATTTCCTTGGCACGCCCTGCCCGCCGCCTGTCACGCTGGACGATTTCGACGCCACCGGACCCGACCGGTTCTTCAACCGCGAATTGTCGTGGCTCGCGTTCAACTGGCGCGTGCTGGAAGAAGCCGAGAATCCGTCCGTGCCATTGCTCGAACGGCTCCGCTTCGTGTCGATCTCGGCGGCAAATCTGGACGAATTCTACACCGTGCGCGTGGCCGGCCTGCGGGAACTCGCGCGCGAGGGCAACACCACGCCCGCCGCCGACGGGCTGACCCCGGCGCAGCAGCTTGTGATGATCGACCGCGACGCGCGCACCCTGATGCAGACCCAGCAGCGCGTATTCGGCCAGTTGCGCCGCGAGATGGAAGCCGAGGGCATCCGCATCGTCACGCGCAACCGGCTGACCCGCGCCGATCGCAGCTACCTCGAACAGGTGTTCCTGACGCAGGTCTTCCCGGTGTTGTCGCCGCTGGCCATCGACCCGGCGCACCCGTTCCCCTTCATCCCCAACACCGGGCTGGTGCAGGCGCTGATGCTGGAGCGCAAGTCCGACGACAAGGAACTGCGCGCCCTGCTGCCCATCCCGCAGCAGATCAACCGGTTCGTGCGTCTGCCGAGCAAGCCGGACGAATACCGTTTCCTGCTGCTCGAAGACCTTTTGCTGCTTCATCTCGGCAGTCTGTTTCCCGGCTACCGGCTGGTGGGCGACTGCCAGTTCCGGGTGCTGCGGGACAGCGACCTGGAAGTGGAGGAAGAGGCCGAGGACCTGGTGCGGGAATTCGAGACCGCGCTGAAACGCCGCCGCCGGGGCGAGGTGGTCCGGCTGAAGATCTCTGCCGGCGCCCCGTCCGAACTGCGCGCCATCATCAGCCGCGAATTGCGCGTCACCGAGGACGAGGTGATCGAGGTCGGTGGCATGATCGGCATCGTGGACGTGAAGGAACTGGTGATCGACGACCGGCCCGACTTGCTGTGGCCATCCTACACGCCGCGCGTGCCGGAACGGGTGCAGGACCACGACGGTGACATGTTCGCCGCGATCCGCCAGAAGGACATGCTGCTGCACCACCCCTACGAGACCTTCGACATGGTGGTGCGGTTCCTGACCCAGGCGGCCCATGACCCGGACGTGCTGGCGATCAAGCAGACGCTCTATCGCACGTCGCGCGACAGCCCTATCGTCGCGGCCCTGTGCGAGGCGGCGGAGGACGGCAAGTCGGTCACCGCGCTGGTGGAACTGAAGGCACGATTCGACGAGGCGGCGAATATCCGCCAGTCGCGCACGCTGGAACGCGCCGGCGCCCATGTCGTCTATGGTTTCGTGAACTACAAGACACACGCCAAGATCAGCAGCGTCGTGCGCCGCGAAGGCGACCGGCTGGTGACCTATTCCCACTACGGCACCGGCAACTACCACCCGATCACCGCGCGCATCTACACAGACCTGTCGTTCTTCACCTGCGACGACGCGCTGGGGCGGGATGCCACCAAGGTGTTCAACTACCTGTCCGGCTACGCCCCGCCGCAGGCACTCGAGAACCTGTCGATCAGCCCGCGCGACATGAAGGCCGACATCATCGCCATGCTGGAAGCCGAGGCCGCCCATGCCCGCGCCGGGCGCCCTGCCCATGTCTGGATCAAGATGAACGCGCTGATCGAACCCGAGGTGATCGACGCGCTTTACGCCGCAAGCTGCGCAGGCGTGCAGATCCTGTGCGTGATCCGGGGCATCTGCGGTCTGCGCCCGGGCATCAAGGGCCTGAGCGAGAACATCCGGATCAAGTCCATCGTGGGCCGGTTTCTCGAACATTCGCGAATCGTGTGCTTCGGCAACGGGCACGGGCTGCCCTCCCCCGGCGCGCGGGTGTTCTTTTCATCCGCAGACTGGATGGGCCGGAACCTCAACCGCCGGGTGGAAACGCTGGTGGAGTGTCACAACGCCACCGTGAAGGAACAGATCGTCAGCCAGATCATGGCCGCGAACCTGCATGACGAGGCGCAAAGCTGGGTCCTGCAACCCGATGGCCAGTTCTTCCGGGATCGCGCGGCGGCGGCCACCGGGTTCAACTGCCACCGGTTCTTCATGCAGAACCCGTCGCTGTCGGGGCGCGGATCTGCCGGGGCGGCGGATGTGCCGCGGCTGGCGCGGGACCGGGATGCACCATGACGGTTGACCCGGCAAGCCGCATCGCGGCAGGTTAACGGCGAACACCGGAGGCAATATGGACGGCGCGGTGGAAAACACTCCCGATGACTGGGGGCCGTTCGGGCGGCCGCTGTTCGGCGATCCGGCAGTGCGCAACCTGTCGCGCGTGGGCGTTGTCGATGTCGGGTCGAACTCGGTCCGGTTGGTGATCTTCGACGGCGCGGCACGCAGCCCGGCCTATTTCTACAACGAAAAGGTGATGTGCGGACTGGGCGAGGGCCTGTCCCTGACCGGACGCTTGAACCCTGAGGGAAAGGTCCGCGCGCTGGACGCGATCCGCCGGTTCCAGACATTGGCCGAGGGGCTGGACCTTGCCCCCCTGTCGGCTGTCGCCACCGCCGCCATGCGCGATGCCGAGGATGGCGACGAATTCCGCGCCGAGGTCGAACGCGAAACGGGCCTGTCGCTGTACGTGATCGATGGCCCCGAAGAGGCGCGCCTGTCGGCACAGGGTGTGCTGCTGGGCTGGCCGCGGGCCGAGGGGCTGGTCTGCGATATCGGCGGGTCGTCCATGGAACTCGCGCATGTCGCGAATGGTGCGGTCGGGGCGCGGGCCACGAGCGCGCTCGGCCCGTTTAAACTGCGCAACCTGCCGGGCGGCCGCAAGGCGATGCGCGCCCATATCGACGCCGAGCTCGACATGCTGCGCACCCGGATGGGCACCCTGCCCGACAGGCTTTTCCTCGTGGGTGGGTCGTGGCGCGCGATTGCCAAGCTCGACATGACGCGTCGCAACTACCCCCTTAAGGTGCTGCACGAATACCAGATGCGTCCCGCCGACCTGCGCACGACCCTGAAATGGATCACCGATACCGACGCCGTCGCGCTCAAGACCATGAGCGGCGTGTCTGGCACGCGCCTGTCGCTGGTTCCCTATGCCGCCGAGGTTCTGGCGGGGGTGCTGCGCGTGCTCAGGCCGCGCGAGATCGCCGTATCCAGCTATGGCCTGCGCGAAGGGTTGCTCTACGAGCAGATGCCGCAGGTCCTGCGCGACCGCGATCCGCTGATCGAAGCCGCGCGCTTCGCGGAGGCGAAGGATTCCCGTGTGCCCGGATTCGGCAAGGTGCTCTACCGCTTCATCCGCCCGATCTATTCCCGCACGCCCGAAAGCCGCCTGCGCTTGATAAAGGCCGCATGCCTGCTGCATGACGTGAGCTGGCGCAGTCATCCCGATTATCGCGGGGACGTGTGTTTCGACTACGCGACGCGGGCAAACTTCGGCGGTTTGAGCCACCCGGAGCGGATCTTCCTCGGCCTGTCGCTGATGCACCGCTACAAGAGCACGCGCAGCCCCGAAAGCCGGTTCGAAGACCTCGTGGCGATGATGGATCCCGAGGACGTGAAGCAGGCCGAGATCCTGGGCCGGGCCATGCGCTTTGGCGCGATGTTCACGGCGCAGAAGGCCGACCACATGGGTACGCTGCGCTGGCATCCCAACCGCAAGCGGCTGGTGCTGTCCATCGGCCCGCAAGCCATGGCGCTCTATGGTGAGGTCGCGCAGGCGCGTTTTGCGGCGTTGGCCAAGGCGCTGGGGGCGGAGACGGAGGTCGTGGCCCTGCGCCGCGCCATGGCCGACGACTGAACGCCCCGGACCACCGGTAGCGGCCGACCCCAGAACATCATGGACCGCCACGGATGCACAGTGGACGAAACTGCCCCGCTGCCCCCGCGCAGCGCGATCAGGTCGCGCGCTGCGCCCGGACCTCTTCCCACGCCGCATTGATGGCGATCAGCCGCTGTTCAGCCATCTTGACGGCCTCTTCCGGCACGCCGCGCGCGGCCAGCTGATCGGGGTGGCAATCGCGCACCTGTTCGCGCCACGCCGAGCGCAGCTCGGCATCGCTGGCGTCGGGCGACACGCCCAGAATGGCGTAAGGGTCGCGTTCGCCCCCATCCACGAACCGCGCGCGCAGGCGGCGGAACCGCAGGTCGTCCAGCCCGAAAATGCCTGCGACGTCACGCAGGAACGCATCCTCGTCGTCGTGGTAATCGCCATCAGCCAGCGCGATGTGAAAAAGCCCCTCCATCAGGTCGCACAGCGCAGGATGGCCGGGGCCGAACATGGCGGCGATCCGCCTTGCATATGCGTCGAACCCGGCAACGTCCTGGCGGGCAAGGTTGAAGACCCGCGCCGCGTTCGCCTCTTCGCCCGGCGGGATGCGGAACACGTCGCGGAACGCCGTGACCTCGGATTTCGTGACGGCGCCATCGGCCTTGGCCATCTTCGCCCCCAAGGCGATGACGGCGATGGTGAAGGCGACCGACCGTTCCGGCGGGCTGCGCAACTTGTCGAACACCGCCGAAAGCGGCTGACCATCGCGCAAGGCGGCAAGAGCAGCGGATATGCGGGACCAGATCGACATGGCGAGACGCTATCAATTGTGCGGCACCGCATACAGTCGAAACCGCTGCGGCCATTTCGCAAACACCCACGGGACGGAATGATAGATTAACAAATTGTTTGACCAGAAAAGGGCGCGTGCCTATCGTGGCGTTAACGAATGCAAAGAGGGAGACACCCATTGAAACACTTGGCATTTGCTCTTGCCTTAGGCCGTGTCTGCAATCAAGGGATTCCCGTTTGGTCTCATTTCTGATTCAAGATCGAAAACGGAG
>NZ_QDFI01000105.1 GCF_003254465.1 Meridianimarinicoccus zhengii | reverse complement strand
AAGTGCATCGCTCGTCGGTCGGGCGGTTGCTGCACCGGCTCGGGCTATCACACAAAAAAAGACCTGCAAGCGCTTGAACAGAAGCGCAGGGACGTGGCCGACCTGCGTCACATCTGGATCACGAGACGCCAACCCTTCATGGCCAGGCATCTGGAAAGACTGGCTTTCATCGACGAGACCTCGGTCAAGACCAACATGGTCAAGACCACCGGCTGGGCCCCGCGCGGGCAGCGTCTCGTCGATCATGCACCGTTCGCGCACTGGCGCACACAGACGTTCATCGGCGCTTTGCGCCATGACCGGCTGGATGCCCCTTGGGTGTCTGCAACCTGTTCACCGATGAAGAGTGCTACAACTTCTTCAAGGCCGCCGGATACGGAACCGATTAAACGCGACACGCTCTAGCGCCCGGCTGATAATCGCTTCGTAGGTTGTGTACTCGTGTTCCATAGTATCGTTCCTTCCAATACGGTTGCCGCTGTCGCTACGAAAAGGACGACAGCGAGGGCCTGTGCCGGTCAGGCATAGGTCGCAGGTCTTTGAAGAATTGGGATGACTTTCGACGAGACCCCGGAAGGCTACACTCGTCTCGTAAATTTTTGGCGTGGACCGCCTTCTAACTACCTAGCACTTGGGCACACAGATGTCCCGTGTCAAGACCAGCGACCCCGACGCGGAAACCCTGTCAGACACCGACTACTTGCGGTCCCGAGAGACGTCCCGGTCCGACTGCTATGTCGCGCGACTGGCCGAACACGTGGCCGAGTACGGACCACTGGCGACAGTGAGGACGAGGAAGACGTAGGGGAAATAGACTTTCTTATTGGAGTGGTGAAGCCTACCAACCTTCTGAACGAAACCTCCCTCTTCTTCCATTACTTATACCTATTCCAAGGGGCATTATCTGGGGCCTACTCGGAGCCCTCGGGGCACCAAGGGAGCACCGGGGCGCTTGCCTCTCTGATCATCCGGAAACTGGCTGGGGTGGTAGGATTCGAACCTACGGTACACGGTACCAAAAACCGCTGCCTTACCGCTTGGCTACACCCCAACCGTGCGCGGGGTATTACGGTCCGGCGGGGCGGAGCGCAAGGGGGCGTGCGGTGAAATTCGCCGCTTTTTCGCTCACCCCGCTGCCCGGATCAGACACGCAGGGGATCGGCCTTGGCGAGCCGGTCAAACGCCATGAGCGACGCCACCAGCACGGGCATCCGGTCCAGCGGAATCATGTTCGGCCCGTCCGAGGGCGCGGTATCCGGCGCCTCGTGCGTCTCGATGAACACCGCGGCAATCCCGAGACTGACGGCCGCGCGTGCCATCACGGGCGCGAACTCGCGCTGCCCGCCGGACGATCCGCCCTGCCCGCCCGGCTGCTGCACTGAATGGGTCGCGTCCATCACCACCGGCCAGCCCGTGCGCGCCATGATCGGCAGGCTGCGCATGTCCGCCACCAGCGTGTTGTAGCCGAAGCTGACCCCCCGCTCGGTCAGCAGGATGCGCCGGTTACCTGTGGATTCGACCTTGGCGACCACGTTGGCCATGTCCCACGGCGCCAGGAACTGGCCCTTCTTGATATTGATCGCCGCGCCCGTTTCCCCGGCCGCCAGCAACAGATCGGTCTGCCGGCTCAGGAAGGCGGGGATCTGCAGCACGTCCACCACCTTGGCCACGGGCGCGCATTGCTCGATCCCGTGGATGTCGGTCAGCACCGGTACGCCGAGCGTGTCCTTCACGGCAGCCATCACCGCCAGCCCCGCGTCGAGTCCCAAGCCGCGCTTGCCCGACAGCGACGTGCGGTTGGCCTTGTCGAAACTGCCCTTGAAGACGAACTGCGCCCCCGCCGCGGCGCAGGCGTCCTTCATGGCCGACGCGATCATCAGCGCGTGGTCGCGGCTTTCCAACTGGCAGGGGCCCGCGATCACGGTCAGCGGGCGGTCGTTGCCCATGGTCACATTGCCGATGTCCACGTCGTGCATGGCGCGCCCTCCTGCATGTTGCGTCGATGGCATATCACTCCGCCAGAACCTCCGCCACCCGCGCGCGCAGGGCGGGCAGAACCTCGGCCTCGAACCAGGGGTTGCGTTTCAGCCACGCGGTATTGCGCCAGGACGGGTGCGGGAGCGGATAAGTGCCCGGCGCATGGGCCCGCCAGTCGCGCACGGTGTCGGTCACGCCGGCCCTGCCCGGCAGGTACCGGCGCTGCGCATAGCCGCCGATCAGCAACCGCAGGGGAACCTGCCCGATCTCGTCCAGCGCGCGATCGTGCCATGTACGCGCGCAGACGGGTGGCGGCGGCAGGTCGCTGCCCTTGGCGTCATAGCCCGGAAAGCAGAAGGCCGAGGGCAGGATGGCCACCCGTGCGCGGTCGTAGAACTGCGCCTCGGTCACGCCCATCCAGTCGCGCAGCCGGTCGCCGGACCGATCCTTGAACGGCACGTTCGACAGGTGCACCCGCATGCCGGGCGCCTGCCCGATCACGAGGATCCGTGCACCGGGGCGGAACCAGACGACGGGGTTCGGCGCATGGGCCGTCTTGGTCGCGGCGAAGCGGTCGGCGCAGATGCGGCAGGCGCGGATGTCATCGGCAAGAGCGGTGGCCATGGCCGCGACATAGGCCCCGCGATCCGGCGATGCCAGTACGGCGGTGCCCCTGCCCTTGTCGTCGCGCTCGCTCCCGGCTACCTCCGCGCCACATCGCGCCGGAGAGCCCCATGACAGATCCCGCCACACCGCTCGACCGCGCCCATGCCGCGATGGACGCCGCGCCCGACGACGATGCCCTGCGCCTGCGGTTCTACGACCGGCTGGCCGAGGCGGAACTGTACCTGCTGCTGGACAAACCGCCCGAAGACGACCGGATCGACCCGACCGTGTTCGATGCCGGCGAAGCGCGCTACGCGCTTGCCTTCGATCTCGAGGACCGGCTGGCGGATTTCGTCGAAGGGTCGGTCCCCTATGCCGCCCTGTCCGGGCGCAGGCTTGCCGCAATGCTGGCCGAAACCGGGCTGGGACTGGCGCTGAACCCCGATGTTGCCCCGTCGGCGATGCTGCTGGACGCGGATGCGATGCGCTGGCTGGCCGACACGCTGGCAGACGGTCCGGCACGGACCGAGGCGCAGGCGCGCGAACTGACCGCGCCCGCAGGTCTTCCCGATGCGCTGCTGACCGCGCTCGACGGCAAGCTGGCGACAATGGCGGGGCGTGCCGCGGGCGCATACCTCGCCGGGGTCACGTGGGACACCGGCGCGCGCGGGCACCTGCTGGCTTTTGTCGACGCCGCCCCGGGGGCCGAGGATGCGCTGGCCCGCGCGGTGCACGAGGCGCTGGCCTTCAGCGGGCTGGAAGCCGGAAGCCTCGACGTGATGTTCCTGCGCGCGGCGGACGGCGTGGCAGCACGGCTGGGGCGGGTCGGGCTGCGGTTCGATCTTCCGGCACCGGCCGCACCGGAACAGACGGTCCGCCCCGCACCCGGCAGCGACCCGGACCGGCCGCCGCGGCTGCGCTGACGCCGCGTCGTGCAACTTGACCTCGGTCAAGTGCGGCACGGTGGAAAACCTGTATGACACCCCCACCAATAACGGGGGAACAGGCCATGCGGCTGACTACACGCACCAACCTTGCCATGCGCGCGCTGATGTTCTGCGCCGTCAACCCGGGCGTGACGGTCCGCAAGGCCGACATCGCGTCGGCGTGCAACGCGTCGCTCAACCATCTGGGGCTGGTCATCAACCTGCTCGGACAGGCGGGCTTCATGGAAACCTGCCGCGGGCGGCACGGCGGGGTGAAACTGGCGCGCCCGGCCGCCGACATCAGCATCGGCGCGGTGGCCCGGCTGCTGGAAGGCGACGTCCCCTTCGCAGAATGCTTCGACGCGCAGGAGAACACCTGTCCGCTGTCAAGCTGTTGCCGGTTGCGCAACGGGCTCGCGCGGGCGCTGGCTGCGTTCTATGCCACGCTCGACGCGATCACGCTGGCGGACCTGACCGACGGCAACGCACCGCTGCACGCGCTTCTGGACCTCGACACCGCGGCCTGAAACCGCGTCACACGAGACGAGACGCCGTCTCGCCGATCATTTCGTCGCCGGTGGATTGCGCGGCATCTTCGGCGGCTGGCGCCGTCAAGGGCGGTTGCGCCGCCAGCCGGGCCAGTTCCTGCGCCGCGTCGAACTGCGACAGGAAAACCCGGCCTGTCAGGTCCGACAGGAAATGGCAGCGCTTCAGCCGGTCCATCACGGGCCCCTTCACCTCGGACAGGTGCAGCGTGATCCCGAGGTCGTGCAGCCGGTGGTTGATCGCCTCGAGGCTTTCCAGCGCGCTCATGTCGATCTCGTTCACCGCGGAACACATCAGGATGACATGGCGCAGGCCGTCGTCACCCACGACCCGGTCGAGCACATAATCCTCAAGGAAGCGCGCATTGGCGAAATAAAGGCTTTCGTCGATCCGGATGGTCAGAACGGCCGGATCGGTGATGACCTTGTGGCGGTGAATGTTTCGGAAATGCTCGGTGCCAGGCACCTGCCCTACCTCGGCAATATGCGGGCGGGACGTCTTGTAGAGATGCAGCGCGATGGACAGGATCACGCCCGCCGTCACCCCGGCTTCGACCCCAACCAGAAGTGTCAGCGTGATGGTGGCGGCGACCGCAGTGAAATCGGCGCGCGAATAGGCCCATGTCTTCTTGAGGATCGAGAAATCCACAAGGCTGAGAACCGCCACGATGATCGTCGCCGCCAGCGTCGCCTTGGGCAAATAAAAGATCAGCGGCGTTAGCGCGAGTGCCGCGATGGCCAGCCCCACGGCGGTGAAGGCGCCCGCGGCGGGGGTTTCGGCCCCGGCGTCGTGATTCACGACCGACCGCGCGAAGCCGCCCGTGACCGGGAAGCCGCCGGTGAACGCGGCGCCCAGGTTGGCTGCCCCCAGCCCGATCAGTTCCTGGTCCGGGTCGATTCGCTGGCGTTTCTTGGCCGCGAGCGTCTGCGCCACCGAGATCGATTCCACGAACCCGATGACCGAAATCAGGATCGCGGGTACGAGCAACAGGCGGATCAGTTCGAGGTCCAGCGATGGCAGCGTCAGGGGCGGCAGCGCCTGCGGCACAGCGCCCACGACGGCCACGCCGCGATCCGCCAGACCGAAGGCCGCGGTCACGGCGGTCGTGACCACCACGGCAGCGACCGGCCCGGCCTTGGTGCCGATATCGGCCATGCGCGGCGACAGCCCCGCCCGGCGCAGCATCGGCTTCAGCCCGCGCCGCACCCAGAACAGGAACGCGGTCGCGGCCACGCCGATGACCAGCGTGATCGGGTTGGTGTCGGGCAGATGGGCGACCAGGTCGCCCACGACCTGCGGCAACGCGTGGCCATGGGCCTCGATGCCGAGGATATGCTTGACTTGGCTCGCGGCGATTATGACCCCGGACGCGGTTATGAAGCCCGCGATGACCGGATGGCTGAGGAAATTTGCCATGAAACCCAGCCTGAACACCCCCATCACCAACAGCAGCGCCCCGGACAGGAACGCCAGCGTCAGGGCGGCAGCGGCATAGCCCATGGTGCCCTGTTCCACGATCTGCCCAAGCGCCGCGGCGGTCATCAGCGAGACCACCGCGACCGGCCCTACAGCCAACGACCGCGAGGTGCCGAAAACGGCATAAAGGATGATCGGCACGATGGACGCGTAAAGCCCCGCCTCGGGCGGCAGGCCCGCCAATAACGCATAAGCCAGCGATTGCGGGATCAGCATGATCGTCACGATCACCGCCGCGACCATGTCGTTCGTCAGCGCATCGCGGTCATAGCGGCGCCCCCAGTCGAGGATCGGCAGGTATTTGGCAAGGCGGGTCATGCGGGCACTCGGCAGGCGGTCATGTCAGGAAAGAGGCCCCGGCGCGGGGGCCGGGGCGTCGGTGTGCGCGGGGCAAGCGGCAGCGCGCGGCGCGAAGGTCCGCCGCACCGGACGGATCATTCCGCGGCGACCTTCAGCGCCTCGGGACGGGCCATCCATTCGCGGCCCCGCAGCATCGCGCGCCAATAGACGGGCGGCAGGATGCGTTCCTTCAGCAGCCACGCGGCACGGGTCGGTTTCGTCCCGTCTATCAGCCATTTCGGGAAGGACGGTTTCAGCGTGCCGCCGTAGCCGAACTCGGCCAGCACGATCTTGCCGCGCTCCACCGTCAGCGGGCAGGAACCGTAGCCGTCATACTGCGCCACGGGCGACTTGCCGCGCATGTCGGCCACCACGTTCTCGGCCACCACGGGCGCCTGAACGCGCGCCGCCGCTGCGGTCTTGGCGTTGGGCGCGTTCATCACGTCCCCAAGCGACCAGATGTTGTCATAGGTCTTGTGGCGCAGGGTGGCGGGATCGACATCGACCCAGCCCGCCGCATCCGCCAGCGGGGAGACGCGGATGAAATCGGGCGCGGTCTGCGGCGGGCAGACATGGATCATGTCGAAATCGACCGTTTCCAGCATCGGCTCGGTATCGGGCCTGGCGACGCGGAACGTGGCCTTCTTCGCTAGACCGTCCACGGAGACGAGCGTTTCGAAGAAATTCAACTCGGCCCGATACTTGTTGACGTATTCCATCAGCGCCGGGACGTAGTCTTTCACGCCGAACAGCACGCCGCCCGCGTTGTGGAAGCCGATCTCGATGTCCTTGAGGCGCCCGGTGCGGTGCCAATGGTCCGCCGAAAGGTACATCGCCTTCTGCGGCGCGCCCGCGCATTTGATCGGCATGGGCGGCTGGGTGAAGAGCGCCCGGCCCGATTTCAGCCCCTTGACCAGTTCCCATGTGTAGGGGGCCAGATCGTAGCGGTAGTTCGACGTGACGCCGTTCTTGCCCAGCGTATCCACAAGCCCCTCGACCCCGTGCCAATCGAGCTTCAGGCCCGGACACACGATCAGACGCTTGTATTTCACCACGCGGCAGCCATCGAGGATGACAGCGTTCGCGTCGGGTTCGAAGGCCGCCACGGCCGCCTTGATCCAGTGGACGCCCGTCGGAATGAGCGACCCCATGGTCTTGGCGGTGGATTTGGCGTCGAAGATGCCACCGCCGACCATGGTCCAGCCGGGCTGGTAATAATGCACATCGGCCGGGTCGATGATCGCGATGTCGGCCCCTGGCTTGCGCGCCTTCAGGCTGGCCGCGACCGCGATGCCCGCCGCGCCGCCGCCGACGATCACGATGTCATGGCTGGCGTCGGCGGTGTCGGTCGGTGTCCTGCCGCCATTGACGATGCGCCGGACCACGCCCGACATGTCATAGCCCGCCGCCTTGGTGGCCGCGAGGATTTCCGGCACCGGTTTGTCCTGCGCCGCCGACAGCGACCAAAGCGTCGCACTGCGCATCCCCGAGCGGCAATAGGCCAGCACCGGGCCGGGCAGTCCGGCGCGGGCCCTGGCGAAGGCCGCGGCATCGTCGTCGCTGACGCGGCCTTGGGTGATGGGCAGGTAGCACGCGTCCATCCCCGCGGCTTTCGCCGCGGCCTCGATCTCGTCGAAGGTGGGCTGGTCGGGGCCTTCGCCATCAGGGCGGTTGCAGATCACGGCGCGAAAGCCCTGCGCGGCGAGCGCAGGCAGATCGGCCACCGCGATTTGCGGACTGACGGACAGGTCGGGCGAAATCGGCTTGGGATCGATCGGGGCGGTCATCAGGTCTCCTCTCGGGGGCGTGCGGCATCTGGCGCGCCGTCTGCGCAGGGCTGTGGTTTTTGCGCTCTTGGAACGCGCAGGGCGGCACAGATGTGCGGTGCCGCCCCGTTCGGGATCAGAGCCCGTTTACGGGCACCTTGAGCATCGGGCGCCCGTCCTTGTCGGTGGGCACCGCACCCGCGCGCATGTTCACCTGCAACGAGGGGATGATGAGCTTCGGCATCGCCAGTTGCGCATCGCGCTCGGTGCGGAACTTGACGAAGTCGGCCTTGGTCTTGCCGCCGCCCACATGGATGTTGTGCGCCTTTTCGGCGGCCACGGTGGTTTCCCACTGGATGTCGCGGCCGTTGGGGCCGTAATCGTGGCACATGAACAGGCGCATGTCGTCGGGCAGTGCAAGCACCTTCTGGATGCTGTCATACAGTTCCCCAGCATCCCCGCCGGGAAAATCGGCCCGCGCCGAGCCGCCATCGGGCATGAACAGCGTGTCGCCCACGAAGGCCGCATCGCCGATCACGTGCACCATGCAGGCGGGCGTGTGGCCCGGCGTGTGCATGGCGAAGCCCTGCATCGTGCCGATGGTGAAGGTGTCGCCGTCCTTGAACAGCGCGTCGAACTGCGACCCGTCGCGCTGGAACTCGGTGCCTTCGTTGAAGACCTTGCCGAAGGTGTCCTGCACCACGGTGATCTTCTCGCCGATGCCGATCTTGCCGCCCAACTCGCGCTGGATATAGGGCGCGGCGGACAGGTGGTCGGCATGGACATGCGTTTCGAGCAGCCATTCGACCTTCAGCCCGTTCTCGCGGATATGGGCGATGACTCTGTCGGCGCTGTCATAGGTGATCCTGCCGGCGGAATAGTCGATGTCCATGACGCTGTCCACGACCGCGCAGGCATCGGAGTTCGGGTCCTTGACGACATAGGTGATGGTGTTCGTCGCCGGGTCGAAGAACGCTTCGACCTCGGGTTTGACGGCCATGTTCACGGGATAGCTCGACATGTGGTCCTCCATTCGGACCCGGCGCACGCCCCATGCGGCGCGCACCGGAAAGTTATATCTGATGTTTTGAATGTAATTCGCCGGCGCCGCGGCGCAAAGGGGCAGGCCTGCGGCAAACGGCCCTGCCCGATCAGCAGTCCTTGCAGGTCTTCAGGCCGAGCAGGGTATAGGCCGGGCAGAAGCGCATGCCGGCGGTCGCCAGCATCACGATGCCGACCACGAGCGCGAGCCAGAAGCCTGCGCCGGACAGCCCGGCGAACAGTGCAAGCGCCAGCAGAACGACGCCCACGGCGCCCCGCAGCATGCGATCGATGTTTCCGACATTGGGTGTCATGGTGTCTCTCCTTCGGGTTGATACGCATACTCTACGCCTGCCGCACCACCCCGTCTGTGACCAAGTCACCGACCCGTCAGTGCTGCGCCGCCAGCCGTTCCAGCCCCGCGTGGTCGTCGATCACGATCTCGCCGCGCCCGCCGCCGACCAGCCCGCGGCGGCGCAGGTCCTGCAACACCCGTGACACGACCTCGCGCGCGGTACCCAGTTCCACAGCAAGCTGCTGATGGGTGATCGCCACCCTGTCGCCCGCCGCCAGCGCAAGCAGTTTCTGCGCCAGCCGTATGTCCATGCGCTGGAACGCCACGTCCTCGATCACGAGAAACAGGTCCGTCAGCCGCCGCGCATAGCTGTCGAACACCAGTGTGCGAAAGGCGGGCGCCGTGCCCAGCAGCGCGTCGAAAGTGGCGCGCGGGACCATGACGGCCTCCACCTCGGTCTCGGTCACGCCCTCGGCGGAATAGGCATCGCGGGTCATCAGACAGCTCGTCGTCATGATGCATGTTTCTGCCGCCTGCACCCGGTAGAGCACGATCTGGCGGCCGCTTTCCGACACGTGCTGCACCCGCACGCTGCCCTTCAGCACCAGCAGCATGTGATCGGCGGGCGCCCCGGGACGGAACACGACCTTGCCGGGCGGAACCGAGACGCAACGTGCCGCCGCCTCCAGCTTCCGCCGGTCGTCGGCGGACAGCCCGCGCAGGTTTTCAACACCCTCGCTCCAGCCCATTGGCCACCCCTTGCGTTGCCTGCCTGTGGCCTTGCGCCGCCCGTGCGCCCCGGTCAAGCGTCCCCACCGTCGCGCCCGCCCCCCGCTCACGCCGGTCGCAAAGCGGTTGGCCCCCCCGGACCCCGGTGCTAGTGTTTCCACGACACCCCCGAGCCCCGGTACGTTCCCATGCCCGACATCCAAGCCTTTCACGCCGTCCCGCGACGCCTGGCCGCCCTGCGCGCCGCGGCGACGACCTTGTGCGCGGCCCTTCTGGTCGCCGCGGGCGCGGTCCTGCCCGCCATGGCGCAAAGCGCGTTCGAAACCCGCGCCACCACCGCCTATGTGCTCGATCTCAACACCGGCACCGTGCTTCTGGACAAGAACGGGACCGAACCGCAGCCGCCTGCATCCATGTCCAAGCTGATGACGCTCCTGATGCTGTTCGAAGCGGTGCGCGATAATCCCAACATCTCGCTCGACACGGAGTTTCAGGTGTCGACGAAGGCGCGGGAAATGGGCGGATCGACCATGTTCCTGAACGAACGCGACCGGCCCACAGCCGAGGAACTGATCAAGGGCATCATCGTGCAGTCGGGCAACGACGCGACGGTCGTCGTGGCTGAGGGGCTTGCCGGGGACGAGAACCGTTTCGCCCGGCTGATGACCGAGCGGGCCCGCGAGCTGGGCATGACCGACACCACGCTGACGAACGCGTCCGGATGGCCCGAAGACGGCCACCGCATGAGCGCGCGCGACCTTGCGATCCTGTCGAAACACCTGATCGAGGATTTCCCGGAATATTACCCGTATTTCGCCATGGCCGAATGGCCTTTCGACGGGCGCGCGCCCAGCAACCGGTTCAACCGGAACCCGCTGCTGAACCTTGGCATCGGCGCGGACGGGCTGAAGACCGGCCATACGCAGGAAGCGGGCTACGGGCTTGCCGGGTCGGCGGTGCAGGATGGTCGGCGGGTGATCTTCGTCATCTCGGGGTTGCCCAGCGCGGAAACCCGCGCCGAGGAGGCAGAGCGGATCGTTCGCTGGGCGTTCCAGCAATTCGTGGAAACCCGGCTTGCCGTGGCGGGCACGGTCATCGCCGAAGCGCCGGTCTGGATGGGCGACGAAACAAGCGTGGGGCTGGTGGCGCCGCGGGATCTGCTGGTGCTGCGCGATGCCGTCGCTGGCAGCGGGATCACGACAGAACTGGTCTATTCGGCACCCGTGCCCGCACCCATCGCGGCGGGCGACACCGTGGCGGAGCTTGTCGTCACGAGCCCCGGACTGCCGGAAACGCGCCATCCGCTCGTGGCCGACCGTGACGTGGTCTATGGTGGCTTCGTGCCACGGCTGCGCAGCGCCGGGCTGACGCTGATCGATCGGCTCGTCGGACAGGCGAGCGCGCTGTTTTGACCCCCCGGCGCGGCAGCCGCGGCCTGAGCTTGGCACGCGGTCGGTTCATCAGCTTCGAGGGCATCGACGGCTGCGGCAAGTCCACACAGGCAAGGCTGCTGGCAGACCGGCTGCGCGCGGGCGGCAAGGAGGTCGTGCTGACCCGCGAACCGGGCGGCGCACCGGGGGCCGAGGAAATCCGGCGCCTGCTCGTGGACGGACCGCCCGACCGCTGGTCGCCCGAGACCGAGATCCTGCTGTTCACTGCCGCGCGGCGCGATCACTGGGAACGCACCATCGACCCGGGCTTGCGCCGCGGCGCCACCGTCATCACCGACCGTTTCGCCGACAGCACGCGGGTCTACCAGGGCACGACGCGTGGCGATCTCGTGCGGGTCGTGGACGATCTGCACCGCATGATGATCGGGGCCGAGCCCGACCTGACCTTCGTCATCGACATGTCCCCGACCGAGGCGCTGGCCCGCGCGCGCCGCCGCAAGGGCGGCGAGGACCGGTTCGAAGGCTTCGGTCCGGGCTTCCAGATGCTGCTGCGGCAGGGCTTCGTGGCACTGGCGCAGCGCGCGCCCGCGCGGGTGCGGCTGATCGACGGTGCCGGCAGTCCCGAACAGGTGGCCGAACGTGTCGCCCTCGAACTGGAACAGAACCCGGCATGAGCGATGCTGACACGCCGCCCGAACCGGACCGCGCCGATGGCGCGCCCCATCCGCGCAATGCCCCCGCGCTGATCGGTCAGGATGCGGCCAGCGCCGCGTTTCTTGCGGCGCAGGGCACTCGGCGGCTGCACCATGCGTGGCTGATCACCGGGCCGCCCGGCGTGGGCAAGGCGACGCTCGCCTGGCGGATCGCCCGGTATCTTCTCGCGCCGACGGCAGCGGATGAGGGGCCGGGCCTGTTCGGCGCGGCGGACAATGCACCCGTGGACCTGTCAACCGATCCGGACAGCCCCCGCAACCGGCGCATCACGGCGCTGTCCGATCCGGGGCTGTTCCTGCTGCGCCGCGGCTGGGACGACAAGGCCCGCCCGCCGCGCCTGCGGCAGGTCATCACCGTGGACGAGGTGCGCCGGATGCGCGGCTTCTTTTCCATGTCGGTGCCCGATGGCGGGCGCCGGGTGGTGATCGTGGACGATGCCGACAGCCTGAACGTGCAGGCGGCCAATGCGCTCCTGAAACTGCTGGAGGAGCCGCCCGCGAACACCGTGTTCCTGCTGGTGTCGCACATGCCCTCGCGGCTCTTGCCGACGATCCGCTCGCGCTGCCGCACCCTGCCCTGTGCGCCCTTGTCGCCTGATGACGTCGCGGCGGCGCTGGCGGGATTGGCGCCCGATCTGGGCGAAGACGACCGGCACGCGCTCGCGCGGCTGTCGGGCGGCAGCGTGGGGGCCGCGCTGCGGCTGCACGTGCAGGACGGGCTGGCACTGGCAGGGGCGCTCGACCGGATGCTCGGAAGCCTGCCGGGGCTGGACCGGATGGCGGCGCAGGCGCTGGCCGGCGATCTTGCCGCGCGCGGGGCCGAAGACCGACGGGCGCTGTTTCTCGACCTGCTCGATGCGCGGCTCGCGGGG